>CAYOUY010000158.1:0-5477 GCA_964407245.1 uncultured Acidobacteriaceae bacterium | reverse complement strand
GAACTGAAGTTCAAGAAAGTTGTGGAAGAAATTCAGAAGGAACTGAATCCGGAGTTTGTGGCTTCTGGGGTAAAGCACGCCGCAGCGATTCCGGGAACATCGCTGGCCGGAAGGTGAGTCCGGCTACGGAGGAATGTCAATGGCACGGGCAAGAGTGGAGCAGCATCCCGCAGCGGCCGGCATGACCCTGATCGTCATGGTCGGCCTCGGCGTGGCTTTCCTGCTGTTCATGGCTTTTCTGAATGTGGTCAAGAGCGGAAACGTTCTGAGTGAGGCGAACCTGCTTTATGCCGCGCTGGTGTTCTACGCGGGCGCGGGAGCCTTGTATCTGGGTTTTGGTGTGACGGGGACGGAGTCTTACATCAAGTTTGCATCGCTGGCGACCTGGGCCGGCCTCATCGCCAATACCGGCGCGGTGGCGCATCGCTGGTATGAGGCCGGCCATCCGCCTTTTGCCAGCCTCTACGAAATGCTGCTGAGTTTCGTGTGGACGCTGGCGGCCCTCACTCTCATCGCCGAGAAGCGCTACGGAGTGAAAGTCATCGGCACGGTGACGATGCCAGTGGCGATCGTCGGCGTGGTCCTGATGCAGCTGCTGCGCAGCGAAGTTCGGCCTCTGGTACCGGCGCTGCAATCCACCTGGCTGCACGTGCATGTGACTCTGGCCATGCTGGCGTATGCCGCGTGCGCATTGAGTTTTGCCCTGGCCATGATGTTCCTGATTCAGGACAAGATGAAGACCGAGACGTTTCTGGCGGGGACGAGCATATTCACGATAGGAATCTATGCCGCCATCCTGGGCCGCTTCGAGCGCTGGGGCGGTTTCAATGTTGTGGCGTGGGACATGCAGAACAAGCAGGAAGTATTCATCTCGCGTGGTGTGCGGCTGTTTGTGACCATCCCTGACCTCGGCTGGCTGATGCTGCTGGTCTTCGCCGCCGTGGCCGCGCCGCTGGCGCTTTACATCCTGGCGCGAGTGAAAAAGGATGAAAGCTTCTTCGCGGTCGCGAATCGCGCCGTATTCATCAGCATTCTGCTGCAGTCTTTAGCGCTGGTCTTCTTCATACTGCGGGCGCGAGACGGACGTTACCCCTCGCTCGACGCCGAGGGCCTGTATCAAACCAGTCTGGCAGCGAGCCCGTTCATTCTGTCGGCGTTGGTGGGGGGAATTTTCGCTAATCTCCTCTATCTGTTGCTTTTGTGGCGGCGCGAGGATCTGGAACGGTTGCTGCCGAACGCAGAAGCCCTCGACCGCATTACGTACAAAACCATTTGCATTGCCTTCCCCCTGCTCACCCTGATGATCGCGGCCGGCGCCTACTGGGCCAACCGGGCCTGGGGTTCCTATTGGAACTGGGACCCTAAAGAGACGTGGGCCGCGATTACCTGGCTGGTTTATGCCGGCTATCTGCACATGCGCATCACGCGCGGCTGGCGGGGACGGAGGGCTGCGTACTTCGCGATTCTTGGATTCGCAGTGGTGATGTTCACCTTCTTCGGAGTGACGTATCTGTTGCCTGGATTGCACGCGTATGCCTGAGACACTCGAGCCCGAGACGATGACGGAAGCCACGAATTCCGCGCCCTTTCCGAAGTCGGACAGATCAGCGTCCGCTGATTCGGGGGCAGCGGAGCTGGCAAAAGCGTCTCCAAGTGGAGATCCCGAGCTGCCCTGGTTTCGCATTAACTGGGAAATCAAGGCGCTGGTGCCAATCGCTTGCGTCCTGCTGGGCGGCATGCTGCTGTTTCTGCTGGCGACTCTCTCTTGGCGCGATCCCGAGCGTCATACCGTCTTGCTGGTGGCGGGTGCCGGCGCCGTGGCGATTTGTGGCGCTTTGCTGGTCGTCCTCACCTACACGGTTCAGCGACCCATGGTGGAACTACAGCAGAAGATCGCACAGCTCGGTGCGGGCGACCTGAACGTCTCCGTGAGCTTTGCGCACCACAACGATGAAATTGGCGATCTCGGCCGCAATTTCAATCAGATGGTGCAGCAGTTGCGCGAAACCCGCCAGGAGATCGAACTGCTGCACCGCACGCAGATGTCGCGCGCGGAGCACTTCGCTACCCTCGGAGAGCTGGCCACGGGACTGGCGCACGAAATTCGCAATCCGCTGGCAGGAATTGCCGGCGTCATCGAGATCGTTGCGCGAGACCTGCCTGCGACCAGTCCGGCGCGCGGGGTCGTCAAAGACGTGCGCCAGGAGATCGCCCGCATTAATCAGATCGTCACTGATCTTTTGCACACGGCGCGGCCGCATCCGCCCCGCGTGCGCAAGAGCGACCTGAATACCACCGTGGAACATGCCGTCATGCTCGGGCGCCAGCAGGCGCTGGCGAAGTCGGTCGAGATTACTCTGCGCAAGGATCCATCCCTGCCCGAGGTGGAACACGACAGCGACCAACTGCACCAGGTGCTGCTGAACCTGCTGCTCAACGCGCTGCAGGCCATTGACGCCAACGGCAAAGTAACCGTGACGGTCAGGCCGCAGGGGACGATGGCCGTTGTGGAAGTCGCCGACAATGGCCGCGGCATCGCACCTGAGCATCTGCCCAACATCTTCCGCCCGTTTTACACCACCAAGGGCGAGGGCACCGGCCTGGGCCTGTCGCTGGCCCGGCGCATCGTCGAAGACCATCAGGGCCGCATTGATGTCACCAGCACGGTGGGCAAGGGGACGACCTTCGCTGTGCGGTTGCCCCTGCAGCGCGCCGCCTCGGGTACTGCCTAAACGTCAACGCCGCAATTTTGTGGTGAGATGGTGATGGGAGCAGTCGCGGCCGGAACCCTCGTTGCCCGTGCTTCGTAGGTGAACTGCTGTGGTTCAAGCTCGAGGTTCTCCGAGCATTTCTGCCTTTGCATGGAAGATCAACAACTTGAACCAGAGCGGTGCAGCAGCCTAGTTCAAAGTGCAAATCTGCGGTCTTGCAACTCGCCATTTCGGTATCTACGATTTGTTGGAAGCCCGGGTGGTAGTCACAGCCTATAGTCAGCATGTTCGGCTCCTTTCTCCCGAGCCTTGGTTGGCACCACCAAAGCTTACTCGGGCATGGGGGCTTTGCCTAAGAACTGCCGCTATCTGTCTGCGAATCGGAGTTCAGCATTGAGTCCGGGGTGATTGGGAGAGCGCAGGATTTTCAGACCTAGTTCAGCCGGAACCCACAACTACTTACTGGTTTGCGGGGGACTGCCAAATACCTGCAAATACGTGCAAACGTAGCAACCATGGGCTGGAATCATGGGCTGGAGTGGAGTTGGGGGGGTTGAGTGTAACCAGATGTTGCGTCAATCACCGATCACTCGTAGGGTTCTAAAGAATCTGGAAGTGGAGCCCAACACTATGGGACATCCTCGACCACTCGCATGCTTGTATCGAAGCTGCGGCCAGCCGTCGGAGGATCCTCACGATGGGCAGAGCGGAACTCGGAGGGCGGGAAGTTCCATGAGGAACCACGAAGCGTGTGGCGCTCGCAGTTTGGCGAGCGTTGGGCGCTGCCATCGGAGGGAGCAGAGTTGTAGTTCTCCACACCGCAGTCCTCGGTCCACACCTCGACGTTGCCCACGGTATCGAACAGACCAAAGGCGTTGGCCCGATAACGACCCACAGCTGACGTAAACAGCGCTCCATCATTGCAGCTGACGCCTGGTTTCCATTTGGGAAACTGCGCATTAGCCGTTACATCCCGCACGTTTCCGTACTGACAGGCTTGCTCGGGATCGGAACCCCAAGGGTACGGTGTTGAGGAGCCAGCCCGGATCGCATATTCCATTTCCGCAGCCGTCGGCAGACGATAGGGTTTCCCTGTCTCGTGCGAAAGCCAATCCGCATAAGCCCGAGCGTCATTCCAGCTCAGGCACACCACCGGCTCGTCGTCTCCCTGCTTGTAGCCCGGATCGCGCCAACTGGTACCGGCTTTCCAGCCGTTCTCGCTGCCGCCCTTGTATGCAAAGCAAGCGACCGGATTCTCTCCGGCCGGCTGGAACGGGATCGGGGTATCTTTCTCGGCGTCGGTTTTATACCGAGCTGTGGACGCGAATTTGGCAAATTCGCCTCGCGTTACCGGATACTTCCCAAGTGCGAAGCTGCGGACGCTGACATCGTGTACCGGACCCTCCTTCTCTTCGCGGTCGACTTCGTTCTTCGGGCTGCCCATGGCGAACTTGCCGCCGGGCAGAACCACCATTTCCGGCCCCTTGCCGCCAGACGCCAGTGAGTCTCGATATGTGTGCCCTGGCGCGAGGGCGGAGCTGTCGGCAGTCCCTTTGCTGGCCTCGGCTCTCTGCGGAGACATTTCCCCATTGCCGTTCGACTGGGAGTGCAATATCCCGCCCATGAAATTGGCTGCGATCACGAGGATAAAAACTCTGTTCCGTAAGCACATGTGGCCTCCAAGGAGCCGGGTCCGACTCAACGAGCGACACCCCAACAGACGAACCAACCCCGTCAGGGTTAGCGTCCACTGCAGCCGGGGTTGGCATGCGCTGCCAGCGTGCACAACAAGATGCTATACCGCCGGATTCAGACCTAGGAGAAACAAATCGCCGTCGTTAAGTTGCCAGTCAGCTCCGAAGGCGACGTATGAGCGATCGGCATTTTCCCGAATGGCCAGGTTGCTTTCCGCAAAGTCTGGCGCCACTATGCGCATCGCTCGTACCAAGTCGGAGATCTGGTCGAAGTCTACGGGGTGATAAGTTCGGCTGTCTTCATAGGCGATCAACCGAAAACACCATTTTTCCGCCTGCTTGGTATGCTGCACCACAACTCGTACGGATCGGATCGATGTTGATTGACGCAAGACGGAACCCCGCGAACGCTGGTGAGAGTCTCTTTCGGGGCCCGCTGTGAAAATGTGAGTCTGATCACATCATTATGTGATTTCGATCACACAACAATGAACTGCGTTTGGGAACGATTTGGGCAAAATGGACTCGAAAAAGCGATAGATGAAGAACTCAGCACCGAGGCACAGGCGCGGAGTCAATGAGCGTTATCCGGATTTATCGCCAATCGAGACCCTCGAACCTCCGCGATTCGGCCTCACTCTGATCTGTCGAAGGCTTTTCCTAGTCGAGAACGATTCAACCCTGTTTACGGCAACTTTGCTTTGACGACGTACATCTTGTTCTCGGAGTAGAAAGGTACGAAAGTAAAGCCGTTGGGGCTATATCCGGCTAGGAAAAAGGAGCGACCGCCAACCGCTGCAGGGTCCACCCGATAAGTTGCTATCGAATTTCCTCGCAAGTCTGTAACTTTGACTAGACTCTGACGACCACCACTACCAGCTTCCCTATCAAATTGGATGGCGAGACGGCCTGCATAGGATTTGAGGCTTCGTGCGACCGATTTGGAATCACCGGCATCAATCCGTATCTTCCGAACATCGCCTGAGGGCGAAATGATGTATACAAGCGCTGGCGAACGTGTTCCATGCATGAGGTACACGTTGCCGTCAGAGGCAAGGGCGACATCGCCCCG
>CAYOUY010000157.1:0-3182 GCA_964407245.1 uncultured Acidobacteriaceae bacterium | reverse complement strand
CCAAGCGCTATCCCTTCAAAGGCCGGATCGTCGCCATCAGTTCGCAAAGCCAGTCCGCCATCATTGACGGCGACGCCATCCCCGGCTTCATGGGCGCCATGGCCATGGACTACAAAATCAAGCCCGCGTCCATGCTCAGCCAGCTCTCCTCCGGCGACACGATTTCCGCCGAAGTCGTCGTCGAAGCCAAGGGCGACGCCTCCGACTACTGGCTCGAAAACGTCAAAGTCACGGCCCACGCCGCTCCGCCCGCCCAGACTCCCAAGTCATCTCTGCACATGCCCGCTCCCGGCGAAGACGTTCCCAACTTCGCCTTTACCAATCAGAGCGGCCGGCGGATTACTCTCGCGCAATATCGCGGCAAAGTCTTGTTTGTCACATTTATCTACACCCGCTGCCCCTTCCCCGACTTCTGCCCGCGCATGAGCTCGAACTTCGCCGAAATCTACAAGCAGTTCTCCGCGAATCCCTCGCTCGCCAGCGCGCATTTACTATCGATCAGCTTTGATCCCTCCTACGACACACCAAAGGTTCTCCGCGACTACGGCTACTCCGTCGCCCACACGCAGGATCTCGCGCTCTTCTCCCGCTGGGAATTCGCCGTTCCCACTTCTGCGGACCTACCCAAAGTCACCGATTTCTTCGCCCTGACCGTCACCCCCGAAGGCGGTCTGATCACTCATAATCTCTCGACCGCCGTCATCGGCCCCGACGGCAAAATTGTCTCGTGGTATCACGGCAGCGACTGGCAGGTTTCTGATCTAATAAAAGATGCAGTCGGCGCGCTCGCTCAGAAGCACGCATAGCTTGCCGCGAACGCCGTGCTTCGAGAAAGAAGCCAACATCGCCGTGGAAGAGCGGCGCCTCAGCGCCGCGTCAAGCGTCAAAAAATAAATCGAGGCTTTAGCCCCGGCCCTTATAGAGAAGAAGGACCCATGAAATATCTCTTACTCATCCTCGCCATACTCGGCATCACCGTTTCTTCTCTCGCCCTCCGCGAACATTACCGCGAAGAAGGCGACGCCCCCTGCGACATCAACGCCCACTGGGACTGTGGCATCGTCAACCACAGCCCGTACGCCATGGTGCCCCATCACGCCGACGACTGGCCCCTTCATTTCCAGATTCCCGTCGCCGTCTTCGGCATCGCCGGCTACATTCTGATGGCCGGCCTCGCCGTCGCGCGTTCATACCGGCTCTTGCTTGTCCCCGCCTTCGCCGGGCTCGCGTTTTCACTTTATCTCGCGCACGTTGAGAAGGATATTCTCGGCGTGTGGTGCATCTACTGCGTCATCTCGCTCGGCATCATCTCGCTGATCTCGCTGTTTAGCTTGGGCACCGTGGTCTCAGGATTTGTGCGCAAGCCCTCCGCGGCGTAGCCTGCGCGGCGGGCGCCCGACGTCTCCCTGGTCTTGGGAGAGAGCCTGCCCTGAGCCTGTCGAAGGGTGGGGATTTTCATCTTCGTGCGTTCATCCGCGCCTTCAGTCTGGAATTGATGTCGCCGGCAAACTCGGTGAAGAAATTCAGAAGCGCGCCATAGCCGGCCTGCCCCAGCACTCCCCATCCGCCGTTGGCCAGCGCATTTCGCGGATGCGGCTTCCACGACGTCGCAATCACGCCCCCGCCAAACGCGCCGCCATACAGCGCCCACTGCGGCCGCAACTCCCGCTCGCTCTGGTTGTGGGTAACAAAGTTTCGCAGGATCGCATGCCACGTTCGTGCCCGAAATCCGCTGCACTTGCACTGGTCATAGCGCGGCTCGTATTTCATGGCCGCATCGCCCATCGCGGCCAGGCTGTTCGCGGCGATAAACTGTCCCTCCCGTGATGCGAACCGCTCGCCATATCCACCCCATCCTTCCGGCCATTGCGACGGTGAGTCGCGCCACTGGTCGAATCCCGCCGAGATCATGCGCTTGAAATAGTCGCTCGGTTCCGCGAGCGTCTGCTCCAGATAAATCCTCCGCCGCTGCTGCGCTGTCATCGCGACCAACTCACGGTTCTTCCCCACATACGGTCCGGTGAACCAGCCACTTTCCCAATCCACGACTTTGTTCAGCGTGACTTCGCCAAGTTTCTTGGTGGCCTGCCCGACCGCTGCCAGAGGAACGTCCTGCTTCTTCCGCGTCTCCCGATTGGATGTGTCCTTCTGGACCGGCTGCTGAGACTGACTTTGTGGTGGGGGATTTTGCACTGGTGAAGCCTGATTTTGCTGAGGTTGGTTTTGCTGCGATTGATCCTGCGGCGCGGTCGGCGCGGTCTGATCCTGCGCCATCGCAGTTGCGCAGCAGACCACCGAGCCCAAAAGAAAAGCTGCCCACGTGTTACCCATGCCGGCTTCCGTCACCCTGATCTTGTCATTCCGAGGAGCGCAGCGACGAACCTGCTTTTTGTCGCCCCGGGGAATAACCGCGCGAGAATGGCACGACCGCGAAGGGCACGGTTTCAGCCGTGCCGTCAGTTGCTTAAGAGAGGAACGGGGGCTTCAGCCCCTCGGGGCCGCAAAAAACTACATCGCCTATCCGCGCAAATCCGCGGCAAAATTAAATTCTCGGAACTCGCGACTCAGGACTCTCGACTCCCTCACCCTCTCTCGAACACGTGCTTCTTCTCCAACTCCTCCACCGCAGCCCGCCGTGCATTTTCAAATCGCTCCGCCTGATTCATCAGCGACGGAGTCGTCTCCGCCCACTCGCCATCCATCTTCAGCAATCCCTGCCCCGCCAACCTCGCCGCAATCTCCACCAAATGCGCCGGCGTCGTCTGCAGATATTGCGCGTCCGCCGGATCGCCCACCCACACCTTCACCACGGTTGCCCCACCCTTCTCGCGTTCTGTGCGAGAGGGTGGGAACTCGGTTGCGGGTGCCCCATTTCTCGCGTCTTTTGCGAGAAGTGGGGATTTTCCCAACCTCGTCTCCCAATACACCTTTCGCTCCACGAATGCCGCCATCGCCTCGTCCGTCGCCCGGCCGAACACCCAATGCCCGCGCTTGAAGTCATAATGGCGGCTCGAAAAAGGCACCGGCAGCAACTTCCCAGATTTCAAGAACTCAATCTGCCTCCGGTCCACTTCCTTGCGCAGCGCATTGATCACCGGCGCTTCAGCATCCGCCGGCTCGAGCGACGGCATCACCTCGCGCACCGTCTGCGACAAATTCACCGCCACCGGCGCATGCAGCCC
>CAYOUY010000156.1:0-1527 GCA_964407245.1 uncultured Acidobacteriaceae bacterium | reverse complement strand
CGTCGCCGCTGGATCTCACACGGCGCAGATTCTGCACACGCCTGGCCACACCGAAGGCAGCATCTGCCTGTATTTTGAACCGGAAAAGAAGCTGATCGCCGGCGACACGCTCTTCGCCGGCTCCATCGGCCGCACCGACCTCCCCGGCGGCTCGACCCAAAAGATCATCCGCTCCCTGCATGACACGGTGCTGGCGCTGCCGGACGAAACGCTAGTCGTCCCCGGCCACGGCGAGCTAACGACGATCGGAGAGGAGCGCGAGAGCAACCCGTTCCTGGTCAAGAGCTAGCTCGGGCGCGGGTTCTTGTCATGCTGAGCGAGGATTGACCATCGCCGAATGCGAAGGTCAACCGCAGTCGATGCATCCCTGCAGGCATCACGGCACCTACCAGTGTTCGTGGTCTTCGTGCTGGTGCCGCCACTTCCAGTACTCGCGTTTCGTCTTGGCCTCGAGCTTGTCGTACTCGACATACGTCCGATGCTTCGCCTCCAGCCAATGCCGATATGTGTCGTCTTCGGCGCGATCCCAGGCGCGGTATTGGTGGGTCTCTTCGTCGTACACGCGACGTTGCTGCTCTTCCTGTTCGTGCCTCTCATGATCGTCCTGGGACGCGGGCATGGCCAGCGCGCCCATCGGGGCCATTAGAGCTGCAGACGCGAATACAGCGGCAAGATATCGGTTTCCACGATGCATTTTCGCCTCCTGAACTGGCTGACCTTTGATGCCTCCGCCAAGCGTGTGGTTGGAAACCGATTGCCGCTATTTGCTCAGAAACGGTCAGCGTACAATTCAACCCTAATGGCGGCCTGGATTCGGAAGAACCCGTTCACTACGACTTATCCCAAGGCGGAGATGATCAGATTCGTCTCTGAGCACGCAGCCGTCATCGGATCACCGCTGAGCGAATCCGAGCAGCAACTCCTCGCTTCAGAAAATCCTGATGTAGATGAAGCAGCCGAAAGACGGCTCAGAGGCCTGGTTGCGGGTGTGATCGCAAATCAAAGGGCAAGCGGTCAAGCCACCGACCCTAAATCTTTCGTCGGCGCTCTCGAATGGGCGACGGATGGCGAATGGCCTTATGTCGCCGCACTCGCCGAGGCGGAGATCACCGGCAGACCGCAGGTTGAACAAATCGAGCGGCGTGACTATTCCGGGTGGTGGCTAATCCCCGGCTGTCTTGCAATACTCCTGCTTATTGCCTTTTTGGTTTTTCTGGTTCACAAGTTGTTTAGGTGACATGCCGCAGAAGTCTAGATATCCCCTCCCCAAACTCCCCTTCTTCCCCAATCAAACTCACCACCAGATATCCATCCCCCGGGAAATCATAAAAATGTCCCGGATGCACCAGCACGTGCTTCTCCCGCACCAACTCAATCGCCAACTCCTCATCCGACCGCGTCACTGGCACGCGCAGCACCGCGTACCATCCACCTTCCACTTCCTGCCGTTGGCAAGCCTTCTGCGCCGCCAACTGCCGATCCAACTCTGCCAAGTTCGCCCGCACCCGCCCCAGCAATTGCTTCTGA
>CAYOUY010000155.1:0-19261 GCA_964407245.1 uncultured Acidobacteriaceae bacterium | reverse complement strand
GTTGGTGTAGTTCAAAATCTTGTCCTTCTTCACCGCCACCAGCAGTACATCCATCTGCGAGCCCCCCACCTCGTCGGAAAGAATCTGATAGTCGAGGTTTACATCGGCCAGATCGAAGGGAATATGCTGCGCCGCTTCCTTCTCGATGGTCTCGGCCAACTCCTGATCGCTCATCGAGGGCAACGAGATCTTCTTCACAATCACGGAGTGGCCGCTCACCGCCGTGGCCACCGCCTTGGTCTTGATCTGGTTGTCGAGGAACAGCTTCGAGATCGCGCTCGAAACCGTGCCCGAGTCGACGATCATCGAATCGACCACGATGTCGCTGGCCAGCGGTTCCAGCCCCAGGTGCGCGACTTCAATCTGCCCACCTTTCTTTTTCAGCTCCACCGCCTTGATGCTCGAGGAGCCTACGTCCAGGCCAACAATCGACTTCGATCCCAGTCCAAACATGTGCCCACCTTCGTGTGGCGCGGGCATTCAGCCCGCGCAGTGTTTTCCTAAACTGTCCCAGCCGCTTTCGCCGCTGCCTTCGGTTTGCGTTTCACTTGCGGTTCGATCTCGCTCGACTTCTCTTCCATCCACTGGTCCAGCCGCGACTTCTTGAAGCGCCAGCGATTTCCCAGCTTGAACGCCGGGATTCTCTGCTCCCCCACGTACTTGTAAAGCGTGTCCGGACTCACGCCCAGATATTGCGACGCCTGGCGAATGTTCATCACTTCTCGCGAGTCGGCCATAGTTTCTCTTGCTCGTTCCTGCTGCTCTCGCCCGGGCTTGCCGCACAGGCTTCCGCTCGGAAATCAGCTCAGAACTTCTCCTTCCGAGGGCTTCGTGTCCTGAGCATATATCAGCCGGGAAAAGCCCCGGCTCGAAGCGAATCTCCTTGTTTTATTGGGTTTTTTGCCGGTTTTCTGGAATCGACAAAGCGACAGGAGGCGAGGTGTGTCTATATGTTGTAGCTTCTTAAAGGAAAGGCACAATTAGCAGTATTCGTCATGCAGATCGCCCCCGGTCACTCCGAGAACGGTAACTGAAGTACTAGGCACGGTACGGAGGTACTACGTCGCTAGGCCAGAGAGACTGATTGGACTCGCATCCGGCCTCGTTCGCCGTTGCTAGAGGAGATCGGCCGAGAATCCCGCACATCCTAGTGGCAGTTGATCGAAAAGCTGGCGCGATCCGACTGCATTTCGACCGGATCGACGATCTGAATTTGCTCCCAGCCGGACACGTGTCCTGCCAATTCCCAGGTCGTCTGGACCTCCTGGCTTCCTGGCTGCTCATAGTGCAAGTTTTGAATTGGGCTACCAGCCGACATATCACTGCGAACGAACTTGTAAGCGACGTTGCCCCTGCCCCCCGCCGTGGAAATTCGACCGGCAAACTTGATCTTCACCGGGCACGGGCCGTTGTAATTGAACGGATCGGCTCGAAGAATCGCCTCCACAACCCGGAATTTTTCCGGAGGCGGAGCCTGCGAGCGGGTTGAGCCCTGAGGGTGAGCGGGCGTGCTGCTGGTAGACGCGGACGATGATCCGGCCGCCGGTTGTGTGTTATGCGGAATCACCTGATACAAGCCCACCAGAGCCGTGATCAGCGCCGCAACTGCAGTGAGAACTCCCGGAAGCGTAGTCCAAAACGAACCCTTCTGTTCACCTTCGTCTGCCAAGGAAATGGCTCCCTTCCGCTGTCGGCCCGGCCCGCATCGTGAGAGTGCCCCCGGCTGAAGGAGCTGCCCTCGCGTCCGTTCTCGACAGCGACCGCAAGGGCCCTAATTCACGTCCGCCACCCGTCCGTTGATGAACGTCACCTTCATGTCTTTGTAAACGTAGAGTTGCTTGGGGCCAAGGTTGACCATCTTTTCGGGCTGGCCGAATGCGGCCACGACCTGATCGATCGTCATGCCCATCTGAATGCTCTGCGGCTGCTGTTGCTGCTGCGCCTGTTGCCCGCCGCCTTGCTGGCCTCCGCCCTGTTGCCCGGCCTGCTGTTGCCCGCCCTGATCTCCCTGTGCCTGATCCGATGAGCTGTCGCTGATGGCGAACACCTGGCCGATCGTGTCTTCCACGTCCCCGGCACTGGCTTTGGCCAAGGTCCCCTTGGCGAACTGGAAGACCATGTTCACCTTGTTGTAGGTGGGCGGATCGGTCTTGTTGCAGGAGTCGCAAGCAATAATGCCCATTGTCACCTGATCCTTGTCGAGGTTCACGTCAACCTTGCTGGGATAGACCTTGTCGCCGATCTTGAACAGCTTGGTGACCGCTTCATTGTTGGCGGCGTCGGGCGTCGTGGGACACTTGTGCATGATGCCGCAGAACTTGTCGCTGATCCCTTTCACCTTGCCCACGGTGTCGGTGGAGTGGATGGTGCCATCCTGGTAGGTCGCGGTACGCGTGGTGTTGTTCTTGTAGGGACTGCCGAGGATGCCCCCTTTCTTGACCTCCAGCAGCGTGCCTTCTTCGGTCACGGCGGCACCGCTGGAGTCCGATCCCATCTTCACCAGCTTGTATTGCGCCGCCAACTGCTCCGCCAAGGTGGGGGCCTGCGCCCACGCCGCCACCGATAGTCCTGTCGCCAGCGCCAGCAGCAGCGCCGCCGTCATCGCCTCGATTCTCTGCCGCATAAGCCAATTCTCCTGAGTAACTTATCGTTAGAAAAATCCCACTTCTGGCAACACTGGCCAGAAGTGGGAACCCGTATAAATCTCTGAAGCGGGTGCCCCATTTCTCGCGCGTTTTGTGCGCCAGAAATGGGGAGTTTCGAATCCTTACTGTTGTCCGCCGCCTGTTCCGCCGCTGGCATTGGCTTGCTTGGCCTCGGCTTCGGCCTGGTCAGCCGCCGTCTGCTGATCCTGCAGAGCTTTCGTCGCGGTGCTATCCGCCGCAGGGGCTGGAACTTCTCCATCATGCTTGCCGGTGTCAGGGGCCTTGGGCAGACCGCCGGTGCCTTGCTTTTTAGAGAGTTCATCCATGCCGTTGGAAAGCTGCTCGCGCAGGTGGTTCCGCATCTCCTGCAGATCGTCGAGTGACACAGCGACCTGCTTGCCCACGGCACAATCGGTCTTGCTGCTGGCCAGCACCTTCACCTGGAGATTCTTGTCTCCGTCGGGTGTTTCGGAGGTACGGCTGATGATGTCGCCTTGGGTCAGTGAGCACTCTTCGCCGTCTGCAGCGGTGGAAACTTCGTCGTTGACCACAAAGATCGGCCGCTTAGGATCGAGCGCCGGCGGGGGTTCATTGCCGGCTGCCTGTCCGCCCGACGAAGCGTTGCCGCTCTTGGAAGCATCCGCCTGATCTGCCCCCAACTGCGCTTTGATCTCCTCCGCCAGCTGATCTTTGACTTCCTTGGTCATCGTGACCTTGGTCTCGTCAGGCACCGGAAACGCTCCCAGGCTGGCCACGAGTTCAAGGTCCGGAGCGAGCGGACTTAGCTGCGCGTTCGCTTCCGCCCGCGCTGCATACGCCGCCTGCAGGCTGGCCGCGATCATCCAATCGGTCAGCCAGAAGGCCGCCGAAGGATACACGGGATACGGCGCCCAGTACGGGCCGTAGTATCCGTACCACGGCGCTCCTCCCCATCCCCACCCGTAGTACACGGGCGCGGGCCAGGGATTGTAGGCCCAGCCGTAATACGCGGGGCCGTAATAGTAGGCCGGGGCCCAGCCGTAGTAGCAGCAATACCCACCATATCCGTAGGAGCGGTATACGTTGACATACGTCCTGCCGCCGACCACATAGGTGCGCGAAACGTAGGTTCTGCCTCCGCGAGCGAAATATGCCCGCTGCACAAAGCCACCATGCGCGCCGGTGGTCACGACTCGCGCACCGTTATGCGTGCTCACGACGGTGCGGCTGCCGTGGAAGCCACGCGAAATCTGCATCCCATGACTGTTGATGGAGCGGACCTGCCCATTAGGACGGAAGTTCGCCGTTCCGCCGCTCTTCAGCGAAACCGTTTTGCCGGGTGCCGTCCGGCTCGTGGCGGAGGCATTGCCACGACCCGCATTCCCTGCCATACCCGGCCGCGCGGCGTTGTTGGTGGCTGCGGGACGGGACGCATTGTTCGTCGTCCCCGGGCGTGAAGTGTTGTTGCTTGGGGCCCCGGGACGGCCGGCGTTATTTGAGCCCGGATGTGTTGCCGCAGGCGTCGAGGGATGCGCTGCAGGCGCGCTGGTTTTCGGCGGCGGTGCTGACTTGGTGTTTTTCTGTTGACCCACTACCGGAACGGCCACGGCGAGCAGAAGCACAGCCAACTTCTGCAGGAAACGCTTACTGGTCTTGGGATTCATCACGCACTCCTGAATTCAAGGATTCCCGACGGCTTTAAAAGAAACTTCTCTCGCTTGCGTATTAAGATCCCGGTGGCTCGAAAAGTCCACCGATGCAGGGGTCCAAGCCTCGACACACGTCTCAACACGGGGGAAATCGGGGCGCCCAAACGTTATCAAAACTTTCTTCGGCGCGCAATCGTTCTCTGTGATTCCCCTTCGCGGTGGCGGTCCTTTTTGGGGCACGGCTTTTCTGGTCTCTGGCTGCGGCTTCCGCTGCGGTAATCTAGTCTCCGGATTGTTGGAGGAAACCGTGCGCTATCTGGACCGTCTGCAACCGCTCGCCCTTCTCGTCATGCGCCTCTCTCTTGGTGTGATCATGGTCGCGCACGGATATCAGAAAGTTTTTGGCGGCCTGCACCACCACGCCCAGTTTGTTGCCAGCCTGGGCCTGCCGGCGTGGTCGGGCTACGTCTCTTCGTTCACTGAGTTTCTGTGCGGATTAATGATTCTTACAGGTTTTTTTAGCCGGCTGGCGGCTTTCGCCATCTGCATCGATCTGGCCGTGGCGATCTGGAAGGTGCATTGGCATAACGGACTGACCGGCAACGGCGGAGTCGAGTTCCCGCTGGCGGCGGCCACGCTCGCCTTCGCCTTGATCTTCTTCGGCGCGGGACCCATTTCTCTCGACCACATTCTTCGTGGCGGAGGCAGTGGGGCGCGGAGGGCGTGATTGGGGAGTGGAGCCCCGGACGCATTCGTCCGGGGTTGCGCGCACCGCGCGCAATGTCGGCCTTCGGCTTCGCTCAGGGAAAGGCTACGGCGTCCGCCCTACACCGCAACTTATTTCAAGACCAGGGGTTGGCACATGGAGTGGCGATATCCGCTTTGAATCGGGCCCGGGTTTGAATCTGGCCGCGGCTGAAAGTATGATGGTGCCTTACCCATGCACCTGCATCCAAACTGTTCTGCGGTCGCATCTTATCGACTGCGACCATCAATCCAGGAGGTTCTCTTGAGAAAGCTCGCCTTCTTTGTGATCGTGTGTGTGTTTTCCCTTATCACCAGCTTTGCCGCAGCCCAGCAGGCTGATGTCACGCTCGGTTTCGGCACCATCACGTCGCCTGGAGCTTCGTCGTGCAACCCAGACACTTTGTTTTGTCCCGAAAAAGGCGGCCTCTATCCGACGATTGGGGTCGACGTCATCTTTCATCGGCGCATTGGTTTTGCCTATGACGTAACCTGGAGAGGCGGACAGGGCGCATACGGAGGGACCGGCGGTCAGCCCTATCGTCCGATCATTAACGATTTCAATGCCGTCTATCAGCCCCGCGTGGGCAAGAGAGTCGGAGTCGACCTTATTGCGGGCATCGGCTTCCAGGACACGCGCTACTACGGGTACACTCCCAGTACAGGCTGCGTTTATTTCGGAGCCTGCTTCAGCAGTTCGTTCCATTTCCTGACCGATTTTGGAGGCGGGATCCGCTACTACTTCTGGCATCACGCGTTTATTCGCCCTGAAGTCCGCTACTACTGGCTCAACAACAATACCAATGACTTCACGGGCAATAACATTCTCCGCGTCGGAGGCTCGATCGGCTACACCATCGGCGGTCCAGAGTAGACTAGTTCCGGCAGCCGCGCATCTTAAACCGCAGGGCATTTGCTAACATGTTCGCGAGCGACCAGTTCTCTGGTCGCTCGTCCGTTAGCGGCATCCGCATCAGTCACGCTGGAAGGAATCATCAAGCTTCAGGGGAGGTGTGTTGAGAAAGCTCGTCTTGTTCGCATACGCATGCGCGCTCGCGATAGTTGCCAGCCAGGCCCGTGCGCAACAGCAGATTGATATAGCCGTCGGCGCCAGCCGTCTTTACTCACCCAAGCCGCTCAACTCCTCTTTGGCCTTTGCCCCACCCGCGCTTACCGGGGGAATCTATCCTCAAGGCAGCGTGCAGGTAATTTTCAGCAATCATTTTGGATTCAACGTGGAAGGGACCTATCGCTACAACGACGACGTGTACAACGGCTTTCAGCGCTTCCGACCAACCTTCTACGAGGCCAACGGGGTGTATGCGTCTCGAGTAACGAACAGAATCCGGGCCGACGCCATGGTAGGCCTGGGCGGCGAGACAGTCTTTTTCTACAACCAGTTCGGTTCGTGCAATCCGATCTACGCCGGGGACTGCCACGTAAACGCGAACAGCACCCACCTGCTCGAGCACGTGGGAGGCGACCTGCGCTACTACTTCTGGCGGCGCGTGTTCGTGCGGCCTGAGGTGCACTTCTATCACATCCAGAACAACACCAACATTTTCAGCAGCAACAACGTTCTTCGCTACGGCGCGTCGATCGGGTTCAGCCTCAGTCGCCAGTAAAACCGGGCCGGGAGACTGCGAGAAAAGAAAAGGCAGCGTCCGCTCGACGCTGCCTTTTGAGCTAATGCTCTTGGGGTCTACGGTTCTGCGGCGCAGATTTCTGCTTCGTGAATAGCCTGATCCAAATGCTTGATGGCGGCAACGCGGTGGCCGTGAAAGTCGTGCTCCGCGGTCTCGAGATGATGCTTGGCGTTGTGCATGGCTTCCAGGGCCTCGTCAATGTGCGGATGTGGCGGCATCGGGGTTGCTGCAGCCACGGCTGGCGCGGCCACGGCTGGCGCGGCCACTGCCGGTACCGGCGCAGCCGTTGCCCTCGGTTGCAAGACGGCCGCTGAGAAGGCCAGTGTTAGGACGACCGTTACTGCGATCACGAAAAAGAAACTCAGAAACCTCTTCATGCGTTCCTCCTCGTCCGACTTGCGGCGCGGACGCAACCTTTTTGCTTCCATGGGATGGCCACGGAACACACCTCGCGTGCAGTTTGAGATTTCTCCGCGACTTCCGCACAGTATAGCCGCGTCTTTGCCGTCTGCGCCTGTGCAAAAGTTAACTCAGCGGATGCCCGGTTCCATTCTTGCGGCGGTTTCGCCACCACCAAGAAATTGCTGTCAGCAAAACCGCAATCAGGACGGCTATGTCGAACCGCTTGAGATCGCGCATCAGCGTCGCCCAGTGGCGCCCGAACATGTAACCCACGCTGGAGATCACCGCCGCCCAGACCGCAGCGCCGAGAAAATTGAACAGCAGAAAAGTTCGCCACGGCATGCGCAACACTCCGGCCAAGGGCCCTGCGACAACCCGCAGACCAAACACGAACCGCGCAAAGAAAATGGTGACCCCGCCAAAACGGGAAAAGAGGTCTTCCCCTCGCGCCAAAATAGATGGAGGGACGCGGAATGTGCGCTGATAGCGCTCAAGCAACGGGCGCCCGCCATAGTGGCCCAAGGCGAAGCCAAGGCTTCCGCCAACGGTCGAGACCATAGTGGCTACTACCATGATCCAGGGAAGTTGCAGATCGTGCTCGGAAAAGGCCAGAAAGCTCGCCAGCAATAGAATGGGTTCTCCCGGGAGCGGGATTCCAACGTTCTCCAGCAGGAGGGCCGCACCGACCGCCCAGTAACCGTAGTGCACTACTGCATGCCGTAACAGGTCGAAGAAGGAGTGGTTCATGCGTAACGGGGTGAGTGATGACCGGTCAGCGATCTGCTGAAGTTTACCGGTGTTAGCCGCCGGTGTCGGTTAGAAACTTGAGCAACTCCCGATTAAAGTCCTCCGCACACTCCTCGTAAGGCAAATGCCCAATGCCAGAGAATACGACCTTCTTCGCGTTTGGAAAGTATCGCGCCAGCGGCTCCAGCGAAGAAACGTAAACGGCCGGGTCGCGATCTCCCCACATCAGCAGGGTTGGAATTGCTGTCAGCTTCGGCAGCAAGACCTCCAGTTCCCGCAGGTCAGCACCCCATGTGCTGACGATACTGAGCGCATGATCGAACAGCCCCGGTATTCTTATCGGTGCCTTGTAGCCTTCCAGACTTCCTGCAGGAATTTTGCTCTTGTCGGCATACAAGCGGGCGTGAAAAAAGGGATAAAGCGAAGGCACGTTCTCGAGGACCAGACGAACCAACGGAGCTCCGAAGGAAGTGCCGGCGAACGCTGCCAAGCTCTGTCCGTGCGGTGAGAATGGATTCACCGGACAAACCAGAACGAGCCGCCGGATTCTGACCGGAGCCGTCCCTTCGATGCATTGTGCGGCTGCCACCATCGCCACCGCTCCGCCGCGTGAAGTCCCCAGCAGATCGAGCGATTCCATACCCAGATTCTCGGCGAACCGAAGTACCCGCCCCGCCGTCGCTCGCAAGGAGTGATCGATGCGAGGGCGGTCGGAGAACCCCGCTCCCAGCATGTCCGGCGCGTAAACCGTGAAATGTGGCGCCAGCGCCGGCATGACATAGCGCCACGAAAAGGAATACCCGAGCAAACCATGCAACAAAATCACCGCCGGTCCCGCACCCGCGCGCAGGTAGCGCATGCGGGCGCCATCGAAATCCATCCAGCATTCTTCGATGGCGGTGCCATTACCCGAGCCACTTACCCGTTCCGGCTGGACATCACCAATCTGCAGACGATTCGCGTCGACCGCGTTCGCAGCGATTTCCTTCATCTGTACTTCGTTCATCTGGACTTCCCGCATGTGTCCACAATCTCTCCGCCCGGAAGACAACTCTTTCCCGCAGGCCAGATTCTATCTAATTGAATAATGCCTCTGTCGCTTCACTTTGGGGAGCTTCGGCTCCCCGTTTTTTTCCTTCGGTCTTTGGTGTTAGGCGTTTGGTCTTAAAAGTCTTAGCGAGGACTGCAGTCGCAGGCCACTAACACCTGAAGACCAATACCTACGACCGGGGTTACGCCGCCGCCTTCTGCTTCTTTCCCAGGAGCTTCTTCAAAACGCGAATCCCCTTGTCCACATGCTTCTCCTCCAGCAAGAACGGAGGCAGGAATCGCACGACTGTGTCCTGCGTGCTGTTGAACAGCACGCCTTCCGCCAGTCCCGCGTCCACAATTGGGCGCGCCGGAATCTCCAGCTGAATCCCCTGAATGAATCCCCGGCCGCGGACTTCATTGCCCGCTCCGCGTTTCTCAGCTAGCGCTTTCAGTTCCTGCTGCAGATAGGCTCCGACCTTATTCACGTTCTCGAGCAGCTTCTCTTCCTCGACAATAGACAGAAACTCGAGCGCAATGCGGCACGCCAGCGGCCCGCCACCGAATGTTGTTCCGTGCTGTCCCGGGGCGATCGCATTAGCAAATTCCTCCTTCGCGATGAACGCTCCCAACGGCAGCCCCGCCGCGATCGGCTTGGCAATCGCCACGATATCGGGCATCACGCCAAAACTTTGAAACGCAAAAATGGTTCCCGTGCGCCCCAGGCCGCACTGAATTTCGTCGAAGATTAGCGCCGCCTTGTGTCGGTCCGCCAGAGCGCGGCATTCCTGCAAAAATTCTGGAGAGCATTCGTAAATCCCGCCTTCGCCGAAAATCGGTTCCAGGACGATGGCGCAGGTGTTGTCGTTTACCGCCGCGCGCAGACCCTCCACATCGTTCTGCCTCACGAACGTCACATCTTCGAGCAGCGGTTCGAACCCCTTGCGATGCTTGTCCTGCCCGGTCAGCGACAATGCGCCAAACGTGCGCCCGTGATACGAGCCCTCCAGCGCCACCAGACGGCACTTGGCCTCGCCGCCCGCGCGGTGGCCCGCCAGACGCGCCAGCTTGATCGATCCCTCAATCGCCTCGGTGCCACTGTT
This sequence comes from uncultured Acidobacteriaceae bacterium, assembly GCA_964407245.1. Classification (GTDB taxonomy): domain Bacteria; phylum Acidobacteriota; class Terriglobia; order Terriglobales; family Acidobacteriaceae; genus Sulfotelmatobacter. The sequence goes on along the minus strand of CAYOUY010000155.1, from coordinate 9,317 downwards.
GGAAAAAAACGCGCGAAACTTTTCTCTGGAAGATCCGTCTCCGGAAGATCCGCTGGCAAGTGTGCACAGCTTTTCCGCCAGCGGCCCCTGGTATTCGTGATAGTAGAGATTGGAAACATGCACCAGCCGCGCCGCCTGCTCGCGAATCGCCCTCACAATCCGCGGATGCGCGTGCCCCAGCGCATTCACTCCCAGGCCGGAAACGAAGTCGAGATACTTCCTGCCCTCAATGTCATACAAAAACACGCCCTTGCCGCGCGTCAGCACGACAGGATAACGGCTATAAGTCTGCAGCAAATATTTCCGCTCTCGTTCCGCGATTTGTTCGTAGGTAGCCGACGGAGCCGCACTCTCGGTTGAAGCAGCGGTAGGAGCGACAGAAGAAGCAGTCATCAGAACCTCCAAAATTCGATTTTACTCGATCCGGTTGTCTCCCACTTGCCGCGCATTGACTCCCATGTGAGCTTCTCTTACCATCAGGGGCCATCGCGACGTGCCTGGAGGGGCGCTTTTCGATTGAGTTCCTCGCCAGCCGACGATTGCAGATCCGCAATGCGAAAGCGAAAGTATGCCCACCGCGAATGAGTTCTGGGACGTGGCGGCGCAGGTCTCTTCGGAGCGCGGCGGCCTGGTGGTGGGCTTTGTCCGTGACGGAACACAGCCCGAGGTCGGGTCCACGATCGACAACGTTTTCGGCTTCGCCGCCCTGGAGCCCGTCACGGTCGCCGGCGTTTCTGACTCGACCGACTGGGACGAACAGGTAGAAGCGTTCTATCGCCTGCGTCCTTCCTGGGGCCGAGGGAAAGCCGGCGATCCCGACGCAAAATACTATCGCGTAAGTCTCCCCGCGCCCGGGCCGATACGCACGCAGCAGAGTGCAACCGACATGCTTCCGTCCTTCTCCCCCCGGCTCACTATCCCTGCTCTCAGCTCTCTCAGCCGATATGCGGTGGCGGCCGGGAAGTTCAAGGGAGCGACTTTTTGGCCGAGGGCCGCTGCCCGCGCCCTCGACCTGGTTCTGCAATACTTCGTGGCAATGTTTACGGGAGTACTGTTCACTATTTTGTTAACGGTTGCCGCGGGAGGACGACCACCGGCGTGGGTTCTGGCCCGCATCTCACGCGCGCACCTGCCGGTTTACGCGGCCTCATTATTAGGATCGTTTGCGTACTTCGTGATCTGCGAGAGCATTCACGGCAGTACGCTCGGCAAATTGCTGCTCTCGTTGCAGGTACTGCAGGAAGATGGGTCGCGTTGCCGGCCGACCTCGGCGATCATCCGCGAACTGGGTTACTTTGTCGACGTTCTGTTTTTCGGATTCATCGGCTACGTGGCCATGAAAGATACCGACGAGCAGCAACGGTACGGCGATCAATGGGCACACACCATCGTCTGCAAGCGCTCCGACGTCCCGCCGGAGAGCCAGCAAAGCACGATGCGGTTTGTGCTGGGAGTAATGCTGGGCATCTTTGCCTACGTGGCGTTCCTGATGATGGGCCTGCTGATTCAGATGAATTCCTGACACGCCAGATCGCGCGAGTCGTTCCTAGTGTGGGTCGTTTCCAGCGTTGGTGGAAAATGGGCTTCCGGATTTCGACTAATACAACGGCGGTTGACCCTCCGGTCGCGTCTTCCACCGGCGGTGTACCCACAACCACTGCTCCGGATATTTCCTAACGTAATCCTCAATCACCTTGGTGAACTTCTGCGTGTTGGCGACGATGTCACATTCCAGGTTACCCGTACGCACCAGTTCTACTGGCGGATCGAATCGCAGCCGGTACTTCCCCAGCGCCTCATCCCAAATCGTAAAACCCGGAACCACCGCGGCATCCGTGCGCAATGCAATGCGCGCCAGTCCACTCGCCGTGCATGCCGGGATGCCGAAGAAATCCACAAACACGCCCTGCGGAGGAGTCATATTCGTGTCCATCAGGATTCCGACAGTCTCGCCCGCCTTCATCGCGGCCAGCAGCCCACGCACGAACTCATCCTTGGCAACCGTCTTATTCCCATGCATGGTGCGGTAGCTCTGAATCAGCCGGTCCAGATATTCATTGTCCATGGGCCGCATCACCACGTGCAGCCAGTGCCCATGAAGCGAATGCGCAAAGGCGGAGAGTTCCCATCCCCCAAAGTGCGCCGTCAGAAACAGAACGCCCTTGCCGCGAGCATAGGCGCGTTCGTAGTTTTCCAAGCCGTCGTACACCACTACGTCGTGAATGTTCTCGCGCGTGTAGCGCGGAAACTGGCACACCTCGGCCAACTGGCGCCCCAGCGAGGTAAACTCCCCTCGCAATATGCGTTCCCGCTCCTTTTGACTTTTTTCGGGAAAGACCATTTCCAGATTGCGCATTCCAACCCGGCGCAGCCGGAAATGCAACGTGTAGATCAACCAGGCAAGGCTGATGGCGAACGCGCGCGACCAGCTACGCGGCAGAATGCCCAGAATCTTGACGAACGGCCAGGCTGCCGCGTATTCCAGTTTTCGCCGCATTGGGAGAGCAGGGACTAGGGTCTAGAGTTCAGGGACCAGGAATGCGAATAGCTCTTGTCAGTCCCTATCCCCTAGCCCCTGACCCCTGTTTTTTATTTCGCCGCTTCCTGCGCCCATTTGGCCAAGGTCGTAAGGAACGTGTTCGCGCTCGCGGGCGGATCGATTTCTCCGGTCAACGACGCTTTCGTGGTCACCATGTGTCCGTAGAATTCCCGCGTCGAGCTCTTATCCTGTTTGACGACCGCGCCGTTCAGAGTCACACCGGCAAACACTCCGCGGGCCCGCGAATAGGTCAGCACTTCGGACCGCATCTTCCAATCGGTGTTGCCTTCTGCATGACGTCCCACCGGACCCGCCGCCACCGACGCATCTGCGCCCAGCGCAAACTGACTCGAGAGCAGGTGCTGCATTCCGTTCTTGTTCATGATCAGCATGACCAGATCCACGGCCTGGCCGCCGATCTGAAGTCCGAAACTGCCTCCCCCTACGGTAAAGAACGCGGGCGCGCTCCAACCTTTCGGCGTGCGGCAGCTGGCCAGGCCACGGCCATACTTGCCGCCGAAAATGAATCCGCCCTTCAGCATCGACGGCACCACGGCTACGCATTCCGACGAACCGAGAATCTCCTGGGGAATGCCCCTGTCGGGCGCGCCTTGAATCTCATCCAACACATCCGCTGCGGCCTGCACGCGATCGGTAACTTTTGAATCTTTTGCCTGATCATCAGCCGCGAAGGCAGGGGAAAACGCAGAGAGCGACACCAGCAGGGTCAACAGTGCAAACTTTCGCATAGGTCCTCACCACAAAACAATTCTCTGGGATTTGTTACTTGGATTGTAAACGAAAGCGGGGCCGTTGCATGAAAGCCAGACGAACGTTGAGCACGCAGGCAGGGGCTGGTGCGCTGGAAGCTGGGACTCGGGACAAAAAAAATGCGGGGCTGAAAGTAGTGACCCTAATCGCCACTCCCAACCCCGTCTCCCAGGTTCTGTGGTAGGTGAGGCGAGTATGCGCTGCAGGCGGGGGCCTCACAAGATTACGAAGGTAAGTGGTCCACGGGGTTACCACGCTCCCCTGGAATGGAAGACTGGAAGCTTTAGGCCTACACCCGCCGGCCTCTGACACCAGCTACTTGGTGGCGACCAGCGAGTGTGTAATCGCGTGCACTGACAGCGCGATGCGGTTCTGCACGCCTACTTTGCGCATCAGCTTCGCCACGTGCGCTTTCACGGTGCGTTCTTCGATTCCCAACTGACCGCCAATCTCTTTGTTCGACCGTCCTGCGACCAGCATTTCCAGCACTTCTTTCTCGCGGTCGGTGAAGGTGACCCGTCCCGCGGGGAAAATCCGGCCCGGCGCTGAGGAGACGCGCTCAATGAACATCGAGAGCACGCGACGCGGTGCCCATACCGATCCCTGGTTCACAACACGGATCGCCTGCGCAAATTCAGCAGGCGTGGCCGCTTCATCAACGTAGCCTTTGGCTCCGGAAGCAATTGCCTTGAGAATGGTTTCTTCATCAATGCCCGAGCCAGTCACGATGATACGCAGATCCGGACGCGTCGCTTTCAGGCTGGCCATTACGTCAAACAGGTTTTGTCCGGAACGGTTGCCGAGCAGGATGAGATCAATGCCCTGCAGCGTGCTGATTTCCGGAAGCGCCGCGGAGATAAGTTCGAACTCGGGCTCAGAGTCAAACAGCGCGCGAAACCCGACAAAGCGTAAAGGATCGCTTTCCACCACTGCGATTCGAATTACAGGTTTTCTGGCGACTGCTGCTTTCATAGTTTTCCCTATAGGGTCTGGATTCTTCTACTCAGCATAGTAATAAATCGGTGCCGTGCAAAGAGAAGGTGACCGAAGGGAAATTACGGGAGTAACATGGAAAACGCGTGTCGCACGCGGCATTTGGCAGGCTGAAAATCGGCGCAGTCGCGACATTTTGTCATCGCGACACTTTGCCATTACCTAAACGAGGCTCCTAGTCGCATGAAGAAATCAGAATTATTCGCTCTCACCTTCGTTCTGCTCGCCGTTTCCATTTTTGTGCTGGCGCAGGCGCCCACACAACAGTCGGAGCCGGCTCCTGCGCCGCAGACTCCCGCGCCTACACAACAGTCGGAACCGGCGCCGGCTCCAGCACCACAGATGCCAGCGCCCCCACAAACGCCGGCGGTTCCTGCGTACACGCCCAAATACCACGGCGATCCAGCCCGCTCGGATTCCGAATTCGCCGCGCTTGCCTATATGCGCGGCGTCATGCGGGCCCAGATGCTGTTCAACAAGCATTACGGTCACTATGCCACTGCCCTCACGCAGCTGGTTCACAGCGGAAATTTCACGCAGCGTATGATCAATCCCGACCGCGGCGACTACACGGCAGGTTTTAAGGGAAAGGCGGACAGCTTCGTGCTGACCATGACGCCGAAAAATCTGGACGCCCAGCATCGCTCGTTTTACGCCACGGACGACGGGAAGATTCACGGCGACGAAGCCAAACCCGCAGATACAGACTCGACCGTAGTCGAGACGCACCGCTGGTGAAGTGAAATCGCCTTCAGGAAATGCGGGATGCGCGTGGCGCGGGCCACGAACAGGCGGCGTCTTTACGGCTTGCCGTTCTGCGCCACCGACGGCTGAATGCGGCGCAACCCAATTACGGGACAAACGTCCGGATATTCAGCGTACTCGAATGCCTTCGCGTCCTTGGCTTCGAAATGCTTCAGCCAATCCACAACTTTCGCTACTGACTCAGGAAACGGGTTCTCGCCGTCCGCATTCAACCAATGCACCCGCTGGGCTTCGTGCCCGATCTCGTGCGGTGTCCCATCTTCCAGTGCGCCCCGAATCTCTGCTGCGAAGCTCTCTGAGTCCTGACGAATCAAGCCGCCATGATTGCTCGTCACAGCGCGGAACTTCTCCGAATCAAGCAGGGTCTTCAATTGCTCACGCTGCTCTTTGGTCAGTTTCCCTTGCAACCGCTCGGTTCCCGTGATCAGCGTGCGTTCGATGCGGTACCCTCCGTCGCGCGAAACGGCCACGCAGATGTGGCGAGCGGCAGCATCGTCGGACACAATCGCGGAAGTATCGTATGCAAGCCTGGCGAACAAATCTGCATCGTGCGAGTGGTACGCTTCTTGCGCGCGAACACCGGCCGAGATCAGAACCACCGCTGCAACAACAACGAATGTCGGAAATGACCGCATGGCAACCTCCGGAGAAATTCAATGGTGCCATTTTAGTATGGCTTTAAATTGCGGCAAACCTGGTTGGGGAATGCAGGCACTACGGCTGCGCCTCCGCCTCGGAGATCACTTGCAGCGATACGCTCCTTCGTTCTCCCTCGCTCGCACGCAGCGCGCTGCCGAGACCAGCGTAGTTCTTGAGAAATTCGCCATTGTAGTAGGCGTCGCCGTCCACGCTTTCCCAGGCGAACAGCGTATAGTCAGCCGGCGCAATGCCCTGCAGGGTGAAGCGCCCACTCTGATCGCTGACCGTCTTGCGATAGCGGTCCACCCGTCCGCGCAGACGCGCTTCCGGGACAGCGACGATCACGGCATTGGCCACCGGCTCGCCCTTCTGGTCTGTAACGACGCCATCCAGAGCAGCCCCGTTGGAACTGGCGACCAGATCGAGCACGACCGCGCCACCGTTCACGCTGATGCCGGCCTCATCTGCCTCGCGGCCGCCTGCCAGCACGGATTTCAGATACCACTCCGGACCCAGGCCGCCGCCCGCGAACTGCACGTAATAGCTGCCCGGCGGAACGCTCTTCCATTCGAAGCTGCCGTCGGGAGCGACCTGCGTGATATTCGAAAAAGCATCTCTGAAGGAGAATGCGCCCAACAAATCGTCGTCTCCGTCGGCTGCCCGCAACATTAGGAACAATTCGCCCGGTTCGATCCGGTTGTTGCCTTTGCTTTCCAAGCGGAGGCGGCCGTGAATCCATCCGCCGGGTTGCGGAGCCAGCCGCAAGTCATCGACGTTGCCCGCCACCAGCAACGACTGGCGCGCCATCATCGGCGCGGGTGTATTTTCCACCGTGGCGAGAATCGTGTACGCGCCGGGAGCTACGTCGCGAATCACGAAGGAACCGTCCTTGTGGATCTCGGCGTCGTTCAGCATCAGGTTGAAATCGTGCGACTGCAGCATGATCGTCGCCGATGAGCGTGGCGGCAGGTTCACTACAGACCCGTGAATACTCAGCGCCGGACTGGGTGTCAGCGAGAAGTCAACGGGAAAATCGTCGCCTGCTTTCAACTGGATCGGAGCGGCCTGACTGCGGTCCGTTGTGCCGGGGTAATAGGTAGTCTGGTAGGACAGAGCCGCCGTCTTGTCTGATGCGTTCGACCTCGCCGACCCCGGATCACTGGCGGCGCGTCCCGCCGCTTCGATCAGGCTCTTGAAGTCCGGCGGCGGATTCACCGACACGTAGTAATTGCCGGCGGGCAAGTTCGCGATGCGGTATTCGCCCAGGTCGTTGGTTCGCTCCGATCCCGCCGGCTCCCATCGGTTGCGGCCGGAAGCGAGTGTCTGGCGCAACACGGTGACCTGTGCGCTGGCCATAGGGTCGCCGTCTTCGTCGGTGACGCGCCCCCGTACCACAGCTGCAGCCTGCAGGCGAATGAGCAGGTCCTTGACTTCCTGTCCGGCGGTGAGTGTCAGCACGCGGCCGTCGATGCGGGCGCGGTGCTTGTCAACTTCCAGAAATCCGGTGCGCTCGGCGAAAAGATGATAACGGCCGGGCGCGATGCCCTCGATGCGAAAGGAACCGTCTGGGCCGCTGATGGCGGTGGAGGCTCCGCTCTCCGCCGGATTTTCGGCGATCAGCTCGATCAACGCTTTTTTCACCGGCTCGCCGCCGGGTTCTTTTGTAACGGTGCCTTCAATCACGCCGTGGCTGGCGGGTTTCGAGGCAACCGGGGTCGTTTGCGCCACCAGCGCTGTGGCGCCGAGGATCAGAACGCTCAATAGGCAGGTGCGAACCAAGTTCATTCTCAGATGGGAAGACCTGGGTTGCGAGCGGAGCCGGGAGGAGCGGTCCAGGGGACTCGACTAGCTGCTATTTTACCTCTGTTTATTCTGAGTCCCAAGCATGAATTACAACCTTACATTGCCACTCCTTAACGCCAAACCCTTACTGGCAGCCGGTTTCCGGGCACTGATCCTTGCGGTATTCATCCACATAGATGGTCCAAGGCGGTTCCCCGAGCGCATCGCGGTAGAGCCCAGTCTTGAAGTAGACCTGGCGCAGGGAGCGGCCGCGCGGCGCCCTGTATACCGTGGGGCCGCGATAGCGAACAATCGTGCGGCCGTCGAGAGTGGCGTCGATGCTGCCCTGGTCGGTGAGATCGAATCGGATCACGAAGCGAAAGTCGAGCCATCGTCCGCGAACGTCTTCGCTGCCGCGATAAAGCTCCTGGCTGTGGCTCTCGTCACGACGCGTGATTCTGAGCACTCCGTGGTCGTAACGAATTGCCAGCACAGGGTTGTCTGGATGGCAGCGCCAGCACAACTGCTTCCATTGAGCAATCACCAGACGCTCCGATGTCTGCGGAAAATCCGGCGGGATATACAGACTGAACGAATACACGTACGTTCGGCCGAGGCGGGAGAACAGCCACCACGACTCCATGAGTTCATCGCGCTCGGTGGCAGCTCCTTCTTCGCTGGCAGCCTCGTAGCGATCGCCGTTGCGCACGGTGATGGCCAGTGCTCTGCGACCGGAGCGAACGATGGCCTGTTCAGGCACAACTGCTCCGCGAACGAAGCGTCCACGCGACCAATGAAACCGACTCAGGTGATGAGACTCAAAGCCGTCGTAGACGTGGATAGGGACTCGGCGCAGGACGAAGACAAAGAGGAGTCCTAACGTCAAGACGATTGCAGCTGCCTGAAGAAGCCTCTTCATGTTGGGTAAGGCCGCCTGAAGATTCTAGCTGTCTTTGCGATACAGCAGGTTGCGCATGGCTTCGCGGCGGGCGGCGTTGGCCTGCTTGTCGGTTTTCAACACGTCGGTCGACTTCGATGAGGCGTCCGCTTCCTCTTCACCGCACGAGGGACAGTGGTTGGCAAAGCCGGGCTTGCCGGGTTTGAGTTCGAACTCTTCGCCGCAGACGACACAGGTTTTGATGGGATAGGTGGGCATGGTTGGTTCCATTTTATCGTGAGGGGAGAATATCGAGCCCTTCCCGAAACGAAACTTCGCGGTGCGAGAAATCCAGCCAATAACAGCCGTTCCGGATCGCCGCGATCTATGCTCTTGGGCGTGGGCCTGTGGTGTAATGGCAGCACAGTTCCTTGCCAAGGTACAGGTGAGGGTTCGAATCCCTCCAGGTCCATTCCTTCTCAGGAAGGATTGTCTCTCAGGGACGAGTGGAGGGTTCGTAGGGCAGGGTGCGGCCCTCCTTAAAGTAACTTGATTTGCAGAGGGATTGCTTCGATAATAGTCTTGTTACCTTGGCGAGGAACTGGTTTTCAGTACTCGCGAACGGCCTCGGGCTTCCGGGGCCGTTTGCATTTTCGGCCGCCTAAATCCACGTGGGCTTCAATTCAGAAAATACTGCCGGTAGAGCGTGTCCCTCTGTGCTGGTCTGAACCCAGCGTCGCGGATGATGCGGCGCAACTCTTCTTCTGTCGTGCAATTCATCACGCCCGCCGCGCGGACCACGTTTTCTTCGAGCATCACCGAGCCCACGTCGTTGCCGCCGAAGCGCAGGCCCATCTGGCAGACTTTCAGGCCTTGCGTCACCCAGCTCGATTGCACATTCAGGAAGTTCGAAAGATAGAGGCGCGAGATGGCCAACACTTTCAGGTAATC
>CAYOUY010000154.1:0-15368 GCA_964407245.1 uncultured Acidobacteriaceae bacterium | reverse complement strand
CGGCGCGAACTGGACGAAATACGAAAAATTTCCCGGCGTTCCCGAGATGACTTACGTGAGCCGCCTGGCTGCGTCGAATCACGACGTGAACACGGTCTACGCCGCTTTTGAACACCATAAGGAAGAAGACTTCAAGCCGTACCTGTTGAAGTCGACTGATTCCGGCAAGAGCTGGAACTCGATCGCCGGCGATCTGCCGGATAACGGCCCGGTGCTGGCCTTTGCCGAAGATCCGGTGAACGCAAACCTGTTGTTTGCCGGAACCGAGTTCGGAGCGTTCTTCACGATCGATGGTGGGCAACACTGGGTGCGGCTGAAAGGCGGCCTGCCAACTATCGCTGTCCGCGACATGGTGATCCAGACACGCGAGAACGACCTGGTGATTGCCACCTTCGGGCGCGGGTTCTACGTGCAGGACGACATCACGCCGCTGCGGCAGATCAAGCCGGAATCGGTGGAGCAGGCGGTGGCCACGTTTCCCGTGAAAGATGCACTGCTTTATGTGGAGCGCCATCCGCTGGGCGCACCGAAGAAGGGATTCCAGGGCGACGCGTTCTACACCGCCGACAATCCTCCCTACGGAGCTGTGTTCACGGCGTTTCTGAAAGAAAAGATCAAGACGAAGAAGGAAAAGCGGCAGGCCGCGGAAAAAGAGGCGGCCAAGAAGAACCAGACACTTCCCTATCCGACAAACGACGAACTGCGCGCCGAGGCGCAGGAGGCCAAGCCCGAGGTTTATTTCGTGGTGTATGACGAGAGTGGAGCGGCGATTCGGCGCGTAGAAGGCAGCACGGACTCGGGCTTTCAGCGCGCAGCCTGGGATCTGCGCTATTCGGCGCCGCAAGTGCCCGAGCATCGGGAAGAGGGCGAAGAGGATTTTCCTGAGGCCGGGTCGCAAGGCCCGCTGGTGCTTTCCGGAAACTATTCGGTACGGATGTTTCAAAAGGTCGACGGCGTGGTCACGGAATTGGCCGGGCCGCAATCGTTCAAGGTGGCAACCGAGGGGTCCGCTTCCATGAGCGCGTCCGATCGGGCGGCGCAGGAGGAATTCTTGCGCAAGACCGCACGGTTGTATCGCGCCGTGTCCGGGGCGCTGCACACGGCCGAGGACGTGCAGTCGCGGCTGAAGACCATCCGTGAAGCGCTGCACGAAGCGCCGGCCGCTGAGAAGCAGCTCGGGGCAACGGCGGATTCGATTGAGCAGCGTGATCGTGAGATTCTCCGCGCTCTACGCGGAGATGTCGAGATGGCGCGCCGGCAAGAAAACATACCGTCATCCATCAATGAGCGCGTCAATTCCGTGATGGAGGGCGAGCGCTTCTCATTGGCTAAGCCCACACAGTCTCACATCGATTCGTACAACATCGCGGCTGCGGAGTTTGCGGACCAACTATCCAAGCTTCATGCGCTGGTTGAAGTCGATCTCGCCAAACTGGAGAAAGACATGGAGGCCGCGGGCGCGCCCTGGACGCCGGGACGTGTGCCGGAGTGGAGCGAAAAGTAAAAAACACTTAGCCCCGGATTTTCACGGATGGACACGGATTAGGAACCACAGGATTCGCCAGAAAAGGCCAAGAGCCAGCAGGGATTCTTGCGGTCTTTTTATCCGTCAGATTCCGTGAAAATCCGTGGCCAGTATTGATCTTGGTTTCTCGTCAGCGTTTTTTCCTCAACAATCAGGTTGATTTTTTTGCGCGTGGCTGTGTTACACTCGCCGCCGACTGTTGCTTGCGCTGTGGGGCGAAGCAACCGCCGTGGGGAAAATCCTTTTTCGTGTCGTCCTGAGTTCTGGAGGGCTGGGGAATGGGCCTCGCGCTGCTGGTTTTGATCTGGCTGATCACTCTGGTCAGCACGTATTTCTTTGTCGCCAAAACCTGGTGGCTTCCCGCCGGTGCCGCGGCCGCGGCGCAGTGGATTGACGGGCAGTTCGCTCTGACCTACATCCTGATGGGCATCGTGTTCCTGGCAGCGCAGCTTGGACTCGGCTACATCGTGTGGAGGTATCGCGAGCAGCCGTCGTCGCCGCCGGTGAAGTATTCGCACGGGAATACGAAGCTGGAGATTATCTGGACAACGCTGACCGCGATCATGTTCATCGGTCTCAACCTGATGGGCAGCACGGTCTGGGCGAGCCAGCGTTGGCAACCGGCCGAGGCTGGCGCGGTGCAGGTGGAAGTTACCGGCATGCAGTTCGCATGGTACTTCCGCTATCCCGGCGCGGACGGGACCTACGCCAAGACGAGCCCCAAGCTGATGGATCCTTCAGCGGGCGGTGAGGGCGCGGTGGGCCTCGACACCAACGATCCTTCCGCGAAGGACGACGTCGTCACCGGAACGATGTATCTGCCGGTGAACCGCGAAGTCGACCTGAGCCTGCGCGCGGTGGACGTGATTCACAGCTTCTTCGTCCCGTCGTTGCGCTTCAAGCAGGACGCGGTTCCGGGACTGAACATTCACCTGCATTTCAAGCCGACGGAGATTGGCGAGTACGAAATCGCCTGCGCCGAACTCTGCGGCCTGGGCCACTACAAGATGCACGGCATGGTGCACGTCGTCAGCCAGGAGGATTTTGACAAGTGGCTGGCGGCACGGGAGGCGGAGAAACAGTAAAATGGCGACCCCAGTTACGGTCCACGCGCACGCTGCTCCTCAAGGGTTCATCCGCAAATACATCTTCAGCACGGACCACAAAATCATCGGGATTCAGTACTACTTCCTGGCGCTGGCGTCGGTGTTCGTCGGAATGTTCCTGTCGCTGCTGATGCGCATTCACATGATCTGGCCGAGTGCCGTGCTGCCGCTGGTGGGGGAGATCAAGCCAGAGACCTACCTCAGCCTGCTGACCATGCACGGCACGATCATGGTGTTCTTCGTGCTGACGACGGCGCCGCAGGGCGGCTTCGGCAATTATGTGCTGCCCATCCAGATTGGCGCGCCCGATATGGCGTTCCCCGTCTTGAACATGCTGTCGTTCTGGACGACCTTTGTCGGCTTCATCGTGATCGTCGCCGCGTTTTTCGTGACCGGCGGAGCGCCGCTGCATGGCTGGACGGGCTATCCGCCTTTGAGCGCGCTGCAGTCGGCCGGCCCGGGTGAACAATTAGGCGCGGATTTGTGGGTAACCAGCATCGCGATTTTCTGCCTCGCATCGCTGATGGGGGCGCTGAATTTCATCACCACGACGCTCGATCTGCGCGCCAAGGGCATGACCCTGATGCGAATGCCGCTGACGGTGTGGTCGTGGTTCATCACTGCGATTCTTGGGTTGCTGGCGTTTGGCGTGCTGCTCTCGGCGGGAATTCTGCTGCTCCTCGACCGCAACCTGGGCACCAGCTTCTATGTGCCGCTGGTCGTCGTAAATGGCGTGGTCATGGGGCATAAGGGCGGCTCGCCTCTGTTGTGGCAGCACCTTTTCTGGTTCTTCGGCCATCCCGAGGTGTACATCGCGATTCTTCCCGGCATGGGCGTGACGTCACAGATTCTTTCGACGTTCTCGCGCAAGCCGATTTTCGGCTACAAAGCGATGGTCTACGCCATGCTGTCCATTGGATTCTTCGGCTTCATGGTGTGGGGTCACCACATGTTCATGAGCGGGATGAGCCCGTACTCGGCGTTCGCCTTCTCGATTCTGACCATGTGCATCGGCGTGCCCTCGGCCATCAAGACATTCAATTGGCTGGGGACCATGCTGCACGGCCACGTCCGCTTCCAGACGCCGATGCTGTACGCCATCGGCTTTGTGTCGCTGTTCGTCTCGGGCGGGCTGAGCGGACCCTTTCTGGCGCAGCCGGTGCTCGATATTCAACTGCATGACACCTACTTCGTCGTCGGACACTTCCACCTGATCATGGGCGTGGCGGCGATCTTCGGCATTTTCGCGGCGACGTATTACTGGTTCCCGAAGATGTTTGGCCGCATGATGAACGAAACCTGGGGGCGCATTCATTTCTTCATTACGCTGGCCGGAACGTACGCTATTTTCATGCCTATGCATTATCTGGGGATGGCCGGCCAGACGCGGCGGTACTCGCAATTCACGGAAGTAGCGTATCAGACGAAACTGCTTCCGCTGCAGACGTTCATGACCTATGCGGCGTTCGTCACGATCGCAGCGCAGTTTATTTTTGTGATCAATCTTTTCTGGAGCATGTTCAAGGGACCCAAGGCCAGCGACAATCCGTGGGAGGCGACGACGCTGGAGTGGACGACGACCACACCGCCCCCGCACGACAACTTTGGCGGGAAGACACCGGTCGTGCATAACGGGCCGTACGAGTATGGCGTCCCAGGCGCGCCGAAAGATTACGTGATGCAGACGGATCCGCCGGTAGCAAGTGGGGGACATTAGTGCGGAACAAAACCCCCACTTCTGGCAAAGCCAGCCAGAAGTGGGGCACCCGCAGAGCGCTAATGGCAACTAAGTAGTTATGGCGACTTACACACCAACGACACCGATGGATGGGATCGGACACGGCCACAAGCCGCCCTTGCCTCCGGTCGGCGGCGGCGAGGACGGCCGCGGCAGCAATCTCCCCGATTACGGTGCGCGGCTGCGGCGTGCGCGCCTGGGGCTGATCTGCGCGATTGCGACCGTCTGCATGGTTTTCATCTCGCTGACCAGCGCGTACATCGTGCGCAAAGGTCTGCCGACGTTTGACGACGCCTCGTCCAGCTACGTGCATGATTGGGGCGTGGTACGCCTGCCATGGCTCCTGCTCGCCATCAATACGGCCGTGCTCTTGGTGAGCACCGTGACCATGGAACTTGCACGTCGCCAGGCGGCGCGGCAGGCGGCGCTGGCTCCGGTGAGCTCGATTCCGGGAGTTTCGTTGGGAAATGAACGCACATTTCCATGGCTGGGGCTGACCGTACTTCTCGGCTTCGGCTTTCTCGCCGGCCAATGGCTTGCGTGGGGCGAACTGCACAACGGCGGCTTTTACATGAACACGAACCCGAGCAGCTCTTTCGCATTTCTGCTGACGATCGCCCACGCACTGCATCTTGCCGGCGGAATCATCGCGCTGCTTTGGGCGGCGAGCGCTTCCCTGCTGCACCGGCCGGTGGAAGCGCGGCGGATCGCGGTCGACATCACGGCATGGTACTGGCACTTCATGCTGGTGTTGTGGATTTATATTTTTGCGCTGCTGGGATTTGCAAGATAGAGGAAAGGGGAACTGGAAGAATGGCTGACGCCACGCTGGAACATGCAGCAGTTGGTCACGGTGCTCCTGGAGAGTTCGAGGCTCCGCTGTTCGGCGCGTATTCGAAAAAGGTCGGGATGTGGCTCTTCCTCGCTTCGGACTCGCTCACGTTCGGGGCGCTGCTGTTCGCGTTCAGCTACAACCGCCTCTACACCGTTCCCTGGCCCACGCCATTCCACGCGGAAAGCATCGCCAACGCCACGGTCATGACGGCGTGCCTGCTTTCGAGTTCGCTGACCATGGTGCTAGGTGTGTTCGCCGCGCAGCGCAACGACCGCGCCTGGACGCGAAACTGGCTGCTGGCGACGATGATATTCGGAACAGCGTTCATCGTGCTGCACGGCATGGAGTGGAGCAAGCTGATCGCAGAAGGACTGTCGCTGCCGGGGTTTGCTTCCCTCCTCGGTGTAAAGCCGGCGAGCGGATCCGGAGAATTGGCCGACATCTCGAAAAACATTCCGCAGTTTCCCCAGGCATTTTTCGGGCTCACGGCCATGCATATGCTGCACGTGACCATTGGCGTGATTTATCTGGGCGTGGTCGCGTTCCGGAAATGGTTTCTGCCGATTCTGGCCGTGATTTGGATCGCAGCCGCCCTGCTGATACCCTCTGGCAACGTGTTTCACATCCCAGTGCATGTGCTGGGAATCGGTCTGGTTCTATGCGCGGTGATTCTGTTTCTCAAGCCCAAGGATTATGACGCGCATGATGTGGAGGTGGCGGGGCTGTACTGGCATTTTGTCGACCTGGTGTGGATGTTCATTTTCCCGTTGGTGTATTTGATGTCGACCAAGGTGCAGTAACAGGGATGCGAGCCAAGCGCGCGATTGCTTCGTCGCAAAGAACGCGACGCTTCGCACGGCTCACCCAGGTCCTTCGGCGGGCAAAAGCATCCGCCTCAGGATGACAAGGCTCTTAGGAGAATGATCAATGCACGACGTGGCGCATGAAGACAGCAAGGGAAAATATTTCTGGGTTTGGGGAGCTCTGCTCGTTCTGACGGCGATCGAGGTGGTGCTGGGATACAAGCAGGTCTTTCAGCCGGTGCGGATGCTCGAAGCGCTGATTTTTCTTTCGGTGATCAAGTCGGCGCTGATTATCGGCTACTTCATGCACTTGAAGTTTGAGCGGGCTCTGATGCGCTGGCTGCTGGTCATTTCGGTGACGGCGTGCTTTGTCATCATGTATTTCTTTTTCTTTCCGGACGCGGACCGCATTTTGAGGCTGGGAGTCAAGTGACAAGACCCACCGCTAAAGACGGTACGACTACGAGAAGACAGCCCAGCGCATGGCTGTCGGCTGCGTTACTTTCCTTGATTCTGGCGCTCTCCGCCGCGCCTGCCTTTGCCCAGGGCTGCCAGATGTGCTACGAAAGCGCGAAAGGCGCGCCCAAGGATGGGCAGATAGCGCTGAGCCGTGCCATCCTGATTCTTCTGGTTCCGCCGCTTGGGGCAATGACGATCGGCGTGGGTTTCGCCTTCCGCTATGGCAAGCAGCGGGATCGAGAGAAAGACTCCTTCCTCGACTGAGCCCGCAAGTGGATCCGCAGAAAGGCGGGTCAAGCCACCGCCTGGGTGACCACTTCCTCCTGCAAAGCTGCGCTCTCTTCTGCACCGGTGATACGAAACAACTCGAGCGCCCACGCCAGCCGCGCCTTGTCCACCGTGGCGATATAAACCATGAATCCGCCCTGCTGCAGTTCCGCTTCCAAGCGAGCCGCCTCCAGGTCTGCGAAACCTAATCCGACGAGCGTCCGCGAGCCGCCGCACAGAGCCGGAGCGTCCCTTGTCAGCAGCAGCGCGCGCACAAACGCCTGCGAGCGAATGAAGAATCCAACCGAAGGAATCACGACCGCGCCGAAGTTGGAGAGCCAGCCGATTAATCCCGCGGTTATCGCGCTCGCAGTACGATCCTCGTTCAGCAGATTGGCATCTCTTACTACCGTCGCAATGGGATGCGAAGGGGCGAGCATGAGGCAGATGTGTTCGTTGACAATGCCCGCGTCGTTGAAGGCCCGGACCACTCCGGCCGCCTCGATGAAATTGGGATAAATGCCGTAGGCTGCAGACGCATTCTCCGCAGTTCTCACGCACTGCTCCTTCCCGCCGGCGTGCGCTATGCAAACGGATGGCGCACGGCAGACGCATCAGTATGTCAGTTGCGGGGCCCAAAATTCTTCGACCTTTCATGCACAATGGCTGCCAAACGCGAAACCTGTTGGTTTCGCGTGGTGTCTCGAAGGTAGTTACCCGCAAAAGTCGCAAGATCGCTATGTAACTTTTTCCCGGACCGCGATTCTTCCTGGCAAATTCGATGAAGCATAATTTCTTCTTCCATGTAGCAAAATTTACTGATCAGCGACTCAGGGGCCACGCCATCCTCGCGTTATCTGCAAGCATCTTCGCTCTTTCGACAATTGGCACAGGGCTTGCAAACCGCATGTCCAAGAAGGCCAAACCCTATCTCTCGGAGGTTCGTAATGAAGAAGCTATTACTGCCCCTGCCTCTGGCGGCGGTGCTGACTTTCTCGGCCGGAATTGCTGCCCTGGCTCTTCAGGTCCAGCAGCCACCTGAGACACAACAACCCGTCGCCACCCAACCGCCAACCGCGCAGCAGAACGACATGCAGACGCAGGAGGCCAAAGCCTTCAACGGCACCATCATGAAGGAAAAAGGCAAACTCGTGCTGCGCGACAACATTGCGAAGATCAGCTACCAGCTCGACGATCAGGAGAAAGCGAAGCAGTTCGAAGGCAAGCAGGTCAAGATCACGGGCAAGCTGGATCTCAACAGCAATCTCATTCACGTGGATAACATTGAGCTGGTTTCGTAGCCGGCTTCCCTGTCCCAAAATCCGCGCCGCTGCCGTCGGCGCGCGGAGGGCCGCTGCCGCGCTCTCCGCGCCGGTTTCAGATCAGTGAAAATATGCATTCGCAACTTCATCCCCATTACGACCTGCCAACTGCGGTGACGTTTTTCCTTGCCGGACTCGGCGCGGGGTCGCTGCTGGCCCTGATCTTCTCGCCGCGCGGAGGCTTCCCTCTTCCCCTCTCAACCCGCCCGTCGGCGTCAAGCAAGGGACAATCCCGTGTCTTATAATTGAAAGATTCGGTAGGCCTCGCGGAGCCGGCTGGGAACCTATGCCCGGCGGAGCGCGAGGTGGTTCCGGCCTGACTCGATGTCTGACGCGCTCAAGCTCACGGAAAACATAGTTGTGCGCGGCGCCCGCGTTCATAACCTCAAAAACATTGATTTTGAGATTCCGCACAACACCCTGACGGTCGTGACCGGCGTCTCCGGTTCCGGCAAGTCTTCGCTTGCCTTCGACACGATTTACGCGGAGGGCCAGCGGCGCTACGTGGAGTCGCTTTCGGCCTACGCGCGGCAGTTTCTGGAGCGGATCGAGAAGCCGGATGCGGACACAATCGACGGCATTGCCCCCGCAGTCGCGATCCGGCAGAAGAATACGACGCGGAATCCGCGGTCGACCGTGGCCACGGCGACTGAAATCTACGACTACCTTCGGCTGCTGTTTGCGCGCGTTGGGCGAACTTACTGTGTGAATTGCGGGCGCGAGGTGAAGAAAGACACGGTGGACGAAGTCGCCGACGCGATTCTGGCGCTCGATCCGGAAACGCGGCTGCAGGTCTTGTTTCCTCTGCAGCGGGGAGGAATCACGGAGCAGGAACCTGCGCCGAAGGGCGAGCGCATGGGGAAAGCACGGAAATCCCCACTTCTTGCAAAACCGGCCGGAAGTGGGGCACCCAGAGCACCGGCGTCTGATGTACTGAAGGCGCGCCTCTTCGATCTGCGCAAGGCCGGATTCAACCGGCTCTACCAGGCAGGACAGGTTTTCGAGTTCTCGACTCCCGAGTCCCTGCTGGATATCAACTTCGATCAGCCGGTATTCGTGCTGGTGGATCGCCTGGCCGTCTCGGCAGACTCCCGTTCGCGCATTGTGGACGCGATTGAGACAGCTTATCGCGAATCGGGCGAGGTGATCTTCGAGATTCCGGGCGATGAGCTAGCGGAAGCGGGCAAGAGCGCCCGCTCCACACGTAATCTCCGCTTCGCCCAGCGCTTCGAGTGTAAGAACTGCAACCTGCGCTACGAAGAGCCGGAGCCGCGACTTTTTTCCTTCAACAACCCGTACGGAGCGTGTCCGCGTTGTCAGGGATTCGGCAACACGATTGATTTCGATCTCGACCTCGTGATTCCCGACAGGATGAAAACGCTGGCGGAGGGCGCCATTGAGCCGTGGACCAAGCCTAAGTATCGGCCGCTATTCACCGACTTGAAACGCTATGCCAAGCAGGCCGGCATTCCGCTCGATGTGCCGTGGCTGGACCTGGACGAAGAGCACAAAAATCTGGTGCTCAACGGAGAAGGAAGATTTCCGGGCGTGCGGGGATTCTTTAATTATCTGGAACGCAAGAAATACAAGCTGCACGTCCGCGTGTTCCTTAGCCGTTATCGCGGGTATTCGCTGTGTCCCTCTTGCAATGGTTCGCGGCTGCGACTGGAAGCCCGCCAGGTGAAAATCAACAGGCGCAATATTTGCGAAGTTTGCGCGCTCACGGTGGAAGACGCCGCGCGCTTCTTTGCCCAGGTGGAGTTGAGCCCGGAGCAGGCTGAAATTGCCGACAAACTGCTGCAGGAGATTCGCGAGCGGCTACGCTTTTTGAACGATGTGGGACTCGAATATCTGACGCTTGACCGGCTCTCGTCTACACTCTCCGGCGGCGAGGCGCAGCGCATTCAGCTGGCCACCTCGCTCGGCTCGCGGCTGGTCGGTACGCTTTACGTGCTCGATGAGCCTTCGATCGGCCTGCACCCGCGCGATACGCACCGGTTGATCAAGATTCTTGAAGACCTCCGCAATCTGGGAAACACGATTCTTGTGGTGGAGCACGACCCCGACATCATGCGCGCGGCCGATCGAATTCTCGATCTCGGGCCGGGCGCGGGAGAAAATGGCGGCAAGCTCGTTGCTTCGGGAACATACGACGAGATCCGGCGCAACGCATCTTCCCTGACCGGACGTTATCTGTCCGAGGAACTGCGCATTCAGCCGCCCCTCACGCGGCGGAAGCCGGGCGCTCAGCAAATCACGATTCGCGGCGTGCGCGCTAACAATCTGAAGGGCATCGACATTAGCATTCCCCTCGGGATGCTCGTTGCCATCACGGGCGTCTCGGGATCGGGGAAGTCGACACTGCTGCATCAGGTGCTGTATCGCGCCCTGGCCCAGGCCAAGCAGCAGTCGACGAATGGAGCAACCGGCCCGGCCGCGAGCTGGGAAGGTCTCGAGGGCGACCGCTTCATCGACGAAGTGGTGCTGGTTGACCAGTCGCCGATCGGGCGTACTCCGCGCTCGAATCCGGTCACCTATATCAAAGCGTTTGACGCCATCCGCGAGCTGTTCGCTTCCCTGCCGGAAGCCAAAAAGCGCGGCTTCAGCTCCGGACATTTCTCATTCAATATCCCGGGAGGCCGTTGCGAGACTTGCCAGGGAGACGGCACGGTCACGGTGGAAATGCAGTTCCTGGCCGACGTCGAACTGATTTGCGAGGAGTGCAAGGGCACACGTTATAAGCCGCAGGTCTTGGAAGTGCGTTATCGCGGAAAGAACATTCATGAAATCCTGAATCTAACGGTGAAAGAGGCGCTGAAGTTCTTCGCCGAGGCACCCAAGGTCACCGAGAAGTTGCGCACGCTGGAAGAGGTCGGCCTCGGTTATCTTCGGTTAGGACAGTCGGCTACCACGCTCTCAGGCGGAGAGGCGCAGCGAATGAAGCTGGCCGCGCACCTTCAACCCACCACGCGGGAAGCGAGCCGCGGCGGAAGAGGTAGCGATTCACCGCGTAAGCGACGCCTGCTCTACATCTTCGACGAGCCCACGACCGGCCTGCATTTCGACGACGTGAGCAAACTTCTGGCGGCGTTCCGCCGGCTGATTGACGCCGGCGGATCGATCCTCGTGATCGAACACAATCTGGAAGTCATCAAGACCGCCGATTGGGTAATTGATCTTGGCCCCGAGGGCGGCAATCGCGGCGGCAAGGTGGTGGGCGCGGGCTCGCCCGAAGCGATCGCAAAGCTGGCCGATTCTTACACCGGAAAATACCTGGCAGGTATGCTGAATGGCAATGGCTCGCGTTCCAGAGAC
The DNA here is from genome assembly GCA_964407245.1 of uncultured Acidobacteriaceae bacterium. Lineage (GTDB taxonomy): Bacteria > Acidobacteriota > Terriglobia > Terriglobales > Acidobacteriaceae > Sulfotelmatobacter. Next base: position 3,998 of record CAYOUY010000154.1, on the reverse strand, counting down.
CGGTCGTAGATCACCGATTCGATTGGGGATGAAATTCGCCACGAAGGCTGCAGCAGGCCTGCTCTTGGCTGTCGCGGTTGCGTGCGTGATGGATGGCGCGCAAGCTGTGAATCCAGATCCTCCAGCCAGCTCCTCTTCGCAAACTCAGGCTGATCAGATCAAGTCGCCAACCGACGAATCTTCTTCCAGCAAGCCTCATCACAAGATACGCGTTGTTGACGAAGACACGCAGCCGCGCCCGGAACTGACCAACGCGGAAGATTTCATTCAGAAGCAAAACTACGCTGCGGCTGAGCCTCTCTTGAAGAAGGTGGTCGAGAGCGAGCCCTCAAATTACGAAGCATGGTTCGATCTCGGATTTGTGGAGAACGGCCTGGGCAAGGTGGACGATTCGATTGCGGCCTACCGCAAATCGGTCGCGGCTAAGGCGGACGTTTTTGAATCGAACCTAAACCTGGGGCTGGAACTAGCCAAGACCGGTCAGCCCGGAGCGGAGCAGTTTCTGCGCTCGGCCACTCAGCTCAAGCCGACCAGCCACGCAAACGAGGGAAAAGCCCGTGCCTGGCTCTCTTTGGGGCACGTGCTCGAAAAGTCCGAACCGGAAGAAGCGCTCGTCGCTTATCAGCAGGCAGAGACGCTCCAGCCAAAAGATCCCGAGCCGCATCTTGCTGTTGGACGGCTGCTCGAAGAACAGCAAAAGTTCGCCGACGCGGAAGACGAATACAAGCAAGCCCTGGCACTGGCCCCATCTTCAGACGCGACAGCCGACGCCCTCACGGGACTGGCCAACATTTCCATGCGCGGACGCCGTTTCCCCGAGGCTGAAGCCTACCTTCGCAAGCTTGTGGCCGTACGTTCGGATGATGCCGCGGCTCACGTTCAGCTGGGGCGGGTTTTGGCGGCAGAAAGCAAGAACGACGCTGCCGTTCTCGAGTTCGAGACGGGGGCAAAACTTGCTCCCGCGGACTCGTCCGTCCAGCGCGATCTGGCGGAAGTTTACAGCGCGCTGGGAAAGAATGATCTGGCAGAAGGGGTCTACCGCGAGCTGATCGCCAGTTCTCCGAACGATGCAGAGCTGCATCGTGATCTGGGACATTCACTGGTGCTCGAAAGGAAATTCCCTGAAGCGCAGAAGGAATTTGTTAGTGCCGTGAAGCTCAAACCCGACTTCGGCGAAGCTTACGGCGATCTCGCCTTTGCCGCTGGCGAGAACAAGGATTACCTGCTCGCCATTAAAGCGCTCGACACCCGGGCAAAATTCTTGCCGGAGATTCCCATCACTTATTTCCTGCGCGCCTCTGCCTATGACCATCTCAAGGATTTCAAGCCGGCCGCGGCCAATTATCACCTCTTCCTCAATTCGGCCAACGGGAAGTATCCTGATCAGGAATGGCAGGCGAAGCACCGTCTGGTTGCCATCGAACCGAAAAAGTAGCGCCCCAAAGAAATAACGCAGAAGTTAACGCCTTGATCTGCACCATGCGCAGGCCAGTCAGTCCATTCCGATTTTGTGCCGCCGTTGCGCTCGCCGCGGTCCTTGCGGCAGCCCGGTCGGGCGAGCCGAGCATCGAAGAACTGAAGGCGCGGGTTGCCGCAGCGAGTGTGGGCGACCGGCCAAGGATTTGTTTGCAGATTGCGCACCGGCAGCTCGTTGAAGCCGACAAGCGATACGCGGCGGATGACCCCGAGAAAGCCCAGACGGCATTGGCCGACGTGGTTGCTTTCTCGGAGCTGGCGCGGGACTACTCGATCCAAACTCACAAGTATGAGAAACAGACCGAGATTGCGGTGCGGGGCATGACCCGCAAGCTCAGCGACATGCTGCATACTCTCACTCATGACGAGCGACCACCGGTCGAAGACGCCATCAAGCATCTGCAGCGCGTGCGCGATGATCTGCTCGCCTCCATGTTTCCGAAAGGAGCGAAATGACGGCGGGCGCACTTCATCGCATATTGGGCATAGTGCTGCTGTCGAGCATTGGCTTCCTCGCCCCGCTTGCGTCCGCGCAGCGCCGTCATGATCCACTCACACAAAAAGAGATCGACCAGATCCGCGACGCCAGCTGGGAACCGCAGCAGCGGCTGGCCCTCTATGTTCAGTTTGCCCGCGCGCGCCTAGTGAAGCTGGAGCAGATGCGCGCCGACCCTAAAGTGAAAGATCGCCCGCAGCAAACGCACGACATCCTCTCCGATTTTCTGCTGCTCTATGACGAACTCAACGACAACATCGACACTTACGTCGGCCGCAAGGACGACATCCGCAAGCCGCTGAAAGGGATCATCGCCGCCGACACAGAGTTCCAGGCCAAATTGCGTGCTCTTAAGGACGCGGCGGGCGTCAAGGCGGAAGAGTTCCGGGAATACGAATTCGTCCTGACCAACGTTCTCGATACCGTGGACGATTCGGCCATAGATCATCGCAAACTGCTGGGCGACCAGGACGACGCCGCCAAGCACAAGAAGTTGAATACGGAAGACAATGTAAAGAGCGGAAGACCGGAGTGATGCAGGGACTAGGGGCCAGGGCGCAGCAATCACCGTAGCGTTCTCGCTCTTAACCCGCACGCGTTCCGCAGCCGCCAACTCATGCCTGATCTCCAATCGCTAGCCCCTGATGCCTGACCCCTGTTACCCTAGCTTCACCGTGCGTTCCGGGCTGCTCGAAATCTTCCAGGAAACTTACAGCGAATTGCGGCCCGGGACTTTCCTGCCTGAGCTGAAGATCGAATTCTTCGCCTTCGCCAACGTCAATAATACGATTCGCCTGCGCAACGGCCGCCTACTGGTGCGGCTCTCCGATCTGCTGGAAAGCGCGCCCGAGTCTGTTTTACGCGCGATCGCACACATTCTTCTCGCCAAGATGTACCGGCGGCCGATCGATCGCGGGCACGCGGCGCGCTATCGCAAGTACGTCGCCAGCCACGAGATCGTCCGCAAGACCCATCTCGTCCGCCAGATGCGCGGGCGCAAGCGCCTGCGTCCGGCGCGGGGCCATTTCTACGATCTCGACGCTATTTTCGAAGAACTAAACACACGTTTCTTTCACGGCCTGATGGCGAGGCCGCGCATGAGCTGGAGCCAGTCAAGGACGCGGCGCATTCTCGGCCACTACGATCCCTCACACAACGCCATCATCATCAGCCGCATCTTCGACCATCCTGCCGTGCCGCGCTATGTGCTGGAGTACATCGTCTACCACGAGATGCTCCACCTGAAGCATCCGGTGAAGCTGCGCGGCAGCCGAAGGTGCGTGCATTCGGCCGAGTTCCAGGCGGAAGAGAAGTTATTTCCGCGGGCGGCCGAGGCGAATGCGTTGCTGAAGCGGCTGTAAGCCGGTAGTTCCTGCTGTTCCTTTCCCTGCACCCAAATCCCGTTCAACCCGCCGTTCCAGCCCTGTGATTCTAATCACACCGGTTTGTGAGGCGGTGGATTGACGCCCTTGACCGCCCCAGACTATCCTTGAATTTGAAATTGAAATTCATTTTCAAGATTGCCATGACCCACTCATAGAGGACTTCTAGATGCTACAGGCGTTCATCATCACTCTCCGCGAAGGCGTCGAAGCCGCCCTGATCGTCGGCATCACCCTCGCGTATCTCACGAAGATCGGGCGCACCGAACTGCGCAAGACCGTCTATGCCGCACTCGGAGCGGCGTTCCTGGGCAGCATCGGTGTCGCTATCGTCATCTCGCGCACCCATCTGAACGAAGACGTGTTCGAAGGCTGGGTCATGCTGGTGGCCGCCTTCTTCGTGGTCACCATGGTCGTTTTCATGATGAAGACCGGCCGTAAGATGAAAGGCGAGATCGAAGGCAAAGTCGGCCTGCTGGCCGGCAATGACGCCTGGTTTGGCCTGTTCGTTTTCATTTTTCTGATGGTGTTGCGTGAAGGCGCCGAGACGGTACTGATTCTTTCGGCCGTGTCGCTCAGTTCGACGGAACTGATGAGTTTTCTTGGTACCCTGCTCGGCGTACTGGCGGCAATCGCGTTCGGAG
>CAYOUY010000153.1:0-2003 GCA_964407245.1 uncultured Acidobacteriaceae bacterium | reverse complement strand
CGATGGGTGGAAGGTCGTTGACCACGCCGGTCTTCAGTTTTGAGCCTAGGTCGGCGGTCGCGGAGAATTGGCCCTTGGTCAGGCCATAGACGCCGTTGTCTTCGATGATGTAGATGATGGGCAGATTGCGGCGCATGAGGTGCACGAATTGCCCGATGCCGATCGAGGCGGTGTCGCCGTCGCCCGAGACGCCAATGCAGATCAGCTTGTGATTCGCAAGCATTGCGCCGGTCGCGACCGAGGCCATGCGGCCGTGCACGGCGTTGAAAGAATGCGAGCGGCTCATGAAGTACGCGGGCGTCTTCGACGAGCAGCCAATGCCGCTGGGCTTGATGACGAACTCAGGCTCGACGCCCATCTCGAACATGGCCTCGATGATGCGCTCGGAGATGGCATTGTGCCCGCAACCGGCGCAGAGCGTGGTTTTGCCGCCCTTGTAGTCGATGACGGTGAGGCCGATGCGATTGGTTTTTGGCCCCGGCGCCGATGTGCCGGGATCAACGGTAATGGTGGACATCTCTTGCTTCCCTCAGCGGCTAAAGCCGCGCCTGAATTTTGTCTTCCACGGCACGAGTAAAACTCGTGCCCTTCCCGTTTCATCTTCCTTCCATGCTGGTCAATTCGTCGGTGATCGAGCGTGCGTCGAGCGGCAGGCCAGTGATGTGCGCGATGCTGCGCAGGCGCGTGATCAGCTCGGGCTTCAGGTCGAGTTTCAGCAGGCTCAGCATCTGCGCGTCGCGGTTCTGCTCGACCACATAGACACGCTCGTGCTGCTCGATGAATTCGTGCACCTCACGCGTGAACGGATACGCCCGCAGCCGGAGATAGTCGGTCTCGATCTTGTACTCGTCGCGCAGCTGGTCGCGGCTTTCGCTGATGCCCCAGTGCGAAGTGCCGTAGCCGATGATGCCAATCTTTATCTTGTCACCGCCGGCGTTATTGCCTTTCGTAATCTCCGGACGCGGAACGAACGAGCGCGCTGTCTCAAACTTGCGATTCAGCCGCTCCATGTTGTTCTCGAAATCGTCGGCGCGTTCGCTGTATTGCGCTTTTTCGTTGTGGCCGCTGCCGCGAGCGAAGTAGGACGCTGCAGGATGCGAGGTTCCCGGCAGCGTCCGGTAGCCGATGCCGTCGCCGTCCACATCCTTATAACGCGCGAATCCGCCGAGGCGGTCGAGGTCTTCCTTGCTCAAGACCTTGCCGCGCTTGATCGGCGTGGTGGGATAGGGAAAGGGATCGGACATCCAGTTGTTCATGCCCAGATCGAGGTCGGACATTACAAACACTAGCGTCTGGAATTGTTCCGCCAGGTTGAAGGCGTCAGTAGCCATCGTGAAGCATTCTTCGACCGAACATGGGATGAGCATGATGTGTTTGGTGTCCCCGTGCGAGAGTACCGCGGTGGAAAGTATGTCGCCCTGCGAGGTGCGCGTGGGAAGGCCGGTAGAAGGGCCGACCCGCTGGATGTTCCAGATGACGCCGGGAACTTCAACATAGTACGCAAGGCCCGCAAATTCCGACATGAGCGAGATGCCGGGGCCGGCGGTCGCGGTCATGCTGCGTGCACCCGCCCATCCCGCGCCGATGACCATACCGATGGCGGCAAGTTCATCTTCGGCCTGCACGATGGCGAAGGTCGCTTTGCCGTCGGGGCCGATGCGGTACTCCTTCATGTACTCGATCATCGTCTCGACCAGCGACGACGACGGCGTGATCGGATACCACGTGACCACCGTGCAACCAGCGAACATGCTGCCGAGCGCTGCGGCGGAATTGCCGTCAATGATGATCTTGCCCGCGGTTTTGTTCATGCGCTCGATGTAGAACGCGCCCCGCTTTTCGAGATTCGCCTTCGCGTAGTCGAATCCCGCCTGCGCCGCAGCCAGGTTCAGATTGGCGGCCTTCACTTTCTTCGCAAACTGCTTGCGGATGGCCTTCTCAACCTCCTCCATCTCGATGGTGAGAAGATTGGCCACCACGCCCACGTACACCATGTTCTTGAC
>CAYOUY010000152.1:0-20099 GCA_964407245.1 uncultured Acidobacteriaceae bacterium | reverse complement strand
CGCGTGTTCTCCCAGAGTTTTTCCATGCGTTCCGGTTCGTTTTCGAGAACGTCGAAGGCGGCGATGCAGGTGGCCGCGACCGACGGCGGATGCGATGTGGAGAACAAAAACGGCCGCGCGCGGTGATAGAGGAAGTCGATGAGGTCGCGCGTGCCGCAGACGTATCCGCCGAGCGCGCCGATGGCCTTGGAGAGCGTACCGACCTGAATGTCGACGCGGCCGTGCATTTTGAAATGATCGATGGTGCCGCGGCCGTTGCGGCCGAGCACGCCGGAGGCGTGGGCGTCGTCGACCATCATGATGGCGGCGTATTTTTCGGCGAGGTCACAGAGCGCGGGCAGCGGACCGATGTCGCCGTCCATGGAAAAGACACCGTCGGTGATGAGGAGTTTTTTGCCGGGCTCATTTTTCACGCTGTCGAGCTGTTCTTCGGCGTGGGCGATGTCTTTGTGACGGAAGACGAGGATTTTTGCTTTCGACAGGCGCGCGCCGTCGATGATGGAAGCGTGATTGAGCGCGTCGGAAATGATGAAGTCGTCTTTGCCGAGCACGGCGGAGACGGTGCCGGCGTTGGCGGCGAATCCGGACTGGAAGACGACGCAGGCTTCGACGTTCTTGAAGCGCGCGATTTTTTCCTCGAGATCCATGTGAATTTTCATGGTGCCAGCGATGGTGCGAACGGCGCCCGATCCCACGCCGAGGCGGCGCGTGGCTTCGAGCGCGGCTTCGCGCAGCTTGGGGTGTGTTGTGAGTCCCAGATAATTGTTCGAGGCGAGATTGATGACCTTCTTGCCGTCGAAGGTGCAGACGGGCGCCTGCTCGTCTTCGAGCACGCGCAGCTTGAAGTGCGTGCCCTTAGCCTTGAGTTCGTCAAGCTGGTCGGTGAGGTACGCGAGCGGATTGACGCGGGTCGCGGTGGTCATATTAGAAACCTCGAAAACTTAGGAACCTCGGGCGCCTCATGCTGACACAGGGTCTAAGCCGGTATCGGAAAGAGCGTCAGGCCAAGGATACGCTGGTAATGGTCGAAGTCGCGATCCGTGGTGAAAATCTGCCAGTGGTGGCGTTCTGCAACCGCGCATAACAAGAAGTCCACCGGAGACCCTGCGACGCCTCGTAGCCGGCACTCATTGCTCATTCGCGCTGCCTCTTCAAAGTCCTTGGTTGTCAGCGTGGTTTCCTCGTACAGTCGCAAAGCGTTGCGCAAACGAACGAATTGCGCATGCTCGCGTATGCCGGAGAGAACTTCCTGGCGAACGGGCCCAATCAGTTGAGCCCTGCCGTAGCCGACTAAATCCGCCAGGGCGCGAATCAAGACATGATCGGATGCCGTCAACCCGTGGCGCTTGTGCCGCAAGGCGAGCGACCAGATGGACGAGTCGACCAAGACACTCATGGGTTGCGCTTGCGGCGGCGCTCGGCCTTGTAGTCGTAGGAAGGGTCGTAATCAATGGTGCCGAAGAGTTTCAGAATATCAAGCTGCTTGCGGCGACGGACGTATTCCGAGAGCGCAGCGGTTACGGCTTCCTTCTTGGTCTTGTGCTTTCCGGCCCGCTGTGCTGCAACAATCAGCTTGTCGTCAAGTGCAAGGTTCGTCGCCATGTGTAGATCATTACACAATAGCATGTGTAAGTCAAAAACTTCTTTGCCGCGGATGCACGCGGATTTGCACGGATAAAAAGCAAGAATAGTTTAGTGCCGGGAGAGCTGCGAGGTCGAATCGGCCGCCAGGGATTAGTGCTGGTGCGCGCGAGATCCCTCGCCCCGCTGGCGAAAGCGCGGGGCTTCGGGATGACGAGCATGGCTTGGCAACGGCCGCAGAGTTAGGCTTGCGGTTTGTACGGTTTCGGTGCGGCGTTTTTGTAGTCTTCCGATTTGCCGCGGGGGATGCTGAGCGTCTTCCACTCGCTCGAGCGCAGATGCTTCGCGAGGAAGACAATCTGTCCGGTGTGCTGGGCGTAGTGCGCGATCTGGCGGTTGATGGCCTGCATCGCGGTGTGAGGCTCGCCGCGCACAGTCACGGTCCGCATGACGTCTTCAGGCTTGAGCGATTCGATCGTGTTGAGAACGATGGCCCAGCCGTCCTCCCACCATTTCATGACGTCGGCGCGGGTAGTTGAAGGAGTGATTTCGAATTCGCGGTCGCGGAAGCGGTCGGGTTTTTCACCGTCGCTGGTGAGGAAGTCGGTGAAGCGCGAGCGCATGTTGCCGGCCAAGTGTTTGACCAGAATGGCGATGGAGTTGGACTCGGGGTCGAGCGTGACGAAGAAGTCTTCGTCGCGCAGCTGGGCCATGGCGTTTTCGGCCATGCGTTTGTGGCCGCGAAACTGCCTCCCTACTTCTTCAAGATAGTGCATCGCTAAGTCATTCATACAGGTCCTTCGCTCCGCTCAGGATTTCGGCGCGCGGCTCAGTTTGCAGCCTGCCCTGAGCAGCCGAGCACGGCGAGGCTGTAGAACGGGCCGCGCAAACGCCTCAACTTGTGGCCGCGCATCTGGCGGCGGGCTTCTTCTAGATAGTGGGAGGCGATGTCGGGTCATGGGGTCTCTTAATTGCGTGTGCTCAATCAATTATCCGCGATCGCCCCAGCCGCCGCCGCCGGGCGTCTCGACCGTGATGCGCTCGCCGGGGCGGAGGTGCGTCGAGAATTTTCCGGGCATGGATTCAACCTTGCCGTTACTGCGGGTGATCGACGCTTTGCCCGGAGCGCCATCGGCACCGCCGGCCAAGCCCCAGGGGCCGCGGGAGCGGCGATCGGCGAGCAGAGTTGCTCCGCAATCGGTGAGCACTTCGATTTCTCGCACAATGCCGTCGCCGCCACGAAACCTGCCCGCGCCGCCGCTGCCGGGGCGCAGCGAATAGCGGCGGACGCGCAGCGGATAGGCATACTCGAGCGCTTCGGCGGGAGTGTTCAGCGAATTCGTCATGTGCGTGTGCACTCCGGAAACGCCGGCCTTGCGCGGACCTGCGCCCATGCCTCCGGCGACGGTCTCGTAGTAGGCGAAGGGTTGGCTGGTACGGGGATCGATTCCGCCGATCGTGAGATTGTTCATGGTGCCCGAAGCGGCGGCGGGAATGCGGTCGGGCATCGCCTGCGCGAGCGCGCGCAACAGCACGTCGACAATGCGTTGCGACGTTTCGACGTTGCCGCCGGCAACGGCCGCGGGAGGGCGCGCATTGACGATCGTTCCTTCCGGGGCGATAACGCGGATGGGGCGCATGAGGCCGGCGGCGGCGGGAACGTCTTCCGCGAGTAGGCAGCGGAAAACGTAAAAGCAGGCGGAGTAGGTGATGGCGGCGACGGCGTTCACACTGCCTTCGACCTGAAGATCGCTGCCGGTGAAGTCGACGGTGACGAGTGGCGGCGCTGAGACGAGTCTTCGACTCGTCCTGGCCGGATCAGAGATCCGGCCCCACACGCTCCGTGCCCGGACCCCGACATTCGCAGCGACTTTCACCGTGACGGCGATCTTCACTTCGCGGTCGCTGACGCCGTCGTTGTCGAGGAAGTCTTCGGCCTGGTACTCCCCGGCGGGGACATTCTGCAGGAACGCCCGCATCAACTCTTCGGCGTAGTCCTGCAACTCGGCTGCGGCGGTCCTGACGCGCTCCACACCGTAACGCGCGCAAATCTCGCGCAGGCGCTCGGCGCCGGTATGGCAGGAAGCAAGTTGAGCGCCCAGGTCGCCCTCACGTTCGTCGGGAGTGCGGACGTTATTGAGCAGCAGCGCCAGCACGTCGGGGTCGAGCACGCTTTTCTTCTCTCTTCTCTCGGTTCGATCCGCCTGCATCAGTCTGACTGGCGGAATGCGGACGCCTTCCTGGTAGATTTCGCGGCAAAGGCCCATGGATCCGGGATAGGCGCCGCCAACGTCGGCATGGTGGGCGCGGGAGGCGACGAAGAAATCGGGTTTTTCAGACACCTTCCAGGCGCGGCGGCCTTTTCTAAGAGGCGTCGCGGACAGGAGTGTCCGCGCCACATAAGCGCGGTCCACGTACACGGGCGCGACGAGCGTGATGTCTGGCAGGTGCGTGCCTCCGCGAAAAGGATCGTTGAGCATGACGACGTCGCCCGGTTGCATGGGGCCGCCTTCGATGGCCGCGCGCACCGACATGGGCATGGAACCGAGATGCACGGGCATGTGGTCACCCATGGCGATGACTTCGCCGGCGGCGTCGAAAACCGCGCAGGAATAGTCGCGCCGTTCTTTAATGTTGGGAGAGAACGCGGTGCGGCGCAGGGCGGCGCCCATTTCTTCGGCGATGGAGTGAAACAGGTTCTTGAAAATTTCGAGTTCGACGGGATCACGCGCCATCAGGCGCAGTGTACTACCAAATGTTAGTCATTGGTCGTCAGCCGTTGGCCGTTGGCAGAGGCACTCGGGTCAGCCGTAGGCGCGGGAGTGTCAAGTGAATAACCCGGCAGAATTCTGTTGACAGTTTGTTTATCATGCCGCAATATCTTGGCTTACAGGGCCTTCCCATACTATGAGTAGGGGTTGGCTTTGGAGATTCACGGGCCCAGAAAGTTCAATACTCCTGCAAGGGAGAATCGTTCACGGAGGGATTTCATGGCAACCAAGAAGAAAGCAAAAAAGAAAAAGAAACACTAGCGCAGCGAGGCTCTGCCTTGCGCGAGTCTTACCGGCCTCTTAAGAAAACCTCTTGAGAGGCTTTTCCATTTGAGTAGTCAGCGGTCAGCCGTGGGCATTCAGCCGGGCAAGGTTCTTCATGGCGGTCTTTAGGTCACTCACGTGCTGACTGCCCAGTGCTGAGCGCCAAATGCAGCTCGATGGAAAAAATCTCCGATGCCGCGCGCGGCAGTGTGTGTCACAATAGTGAACGCGACGGCTTTGCCGGAGCCCCTTTCAAATGGCTGCCAGGAAGAAGAGCGCGAGCAAAACCAAGGCCGGTGAAGTGCTGATTCCCGACAAGCTCTATTTCCGCATTGGCGAAGTGGCGACGTTGTGCCACCTGCCGGCTTACGTGTTGCGCTTCTGGGAATCCGAGTTTCCGCAACTGAAGCCCGTGAAAAGCAGCACGGGACAGCGTATGTACCGTAAGCGCGATGTGGAAAACGTACTGCGCATCAAGGAACTGCTCTACGAGCAGGGGTTCACCATTGCGGGGGCGCGCCAGCATCTGCGGACGGAAACCAAAACCGACAAAACGCAGACGGCGATTCCGTTCCCTTCGCATTCGCATTCGGAGATTCAGCACATCCGCCAAGGACTGCGCGAAATCCTGACCATGCTGTTGGCGCGTAAGACGGGGTAAAAAGCCCCGCATCATTCCTGAGCATAACGGCACGGCTAAGCCGTGCCCTTCCACGTGTGCATAAGTTCGGTCATGCGGAGCTGCGCTCCGCAGGGCGGACGAATGCGTCCGCCCCTACACAAGCGAAAACTCCCACCAACGAAAAGCCCGTTGGGTGCGGCAGGGCCTGAGGGGCCTATAAAGCCGACTGCGGCCTGCTTCTGCTCCATATTGATCTGAAAGTTCCAGCGTTACCTCTGTGACTTGCGGCGTCCTATCAACGCGGTAGGCTCAGATTCATAGCTCCGTTCAGGCTAGGGAATCCAGCGGAGCATCGTCATGGGAATGTGGGACAATTTGGCCGACCGCCAGTTCGCGAAAGATGAAAGTGGGAAACTGGTCTTCCTCCCGCGGGGGCCGCGCCGGGCCGGCTACATCGTCGATGCCACGGACGAACAGAAGATCAAGTCGCTGGTGAAGATCTACGCCGTTGCGGCCGTGCTCATCAACGTGATGGGCTCCACGGCCAGCATTGTTACTGCGCAAATGCTTGCGTGGGATGACCGTTGCGCTTCGCTGGCTCAGAAGCTGAAATTCGGCCTTGTGATTTACGCGATTTCCGGGGCGCTGTTCTACATAGGACCAGGGCTCTTGCTCTGGAATGTGTACCGGCGAGTGGTGAATGGACTCTGCTCCTCGCTGACGACGGTCGATCCGGCTTCGCTGCGGCTGATGCCACTGGCTCCGGCTTCGCGTCGAGCCGTGCTGATTCTAACGGCCGCGGGTCTGCTGCTCCTCGGGCTGGCAATTGTCGCGGCCATCAGTTATCGCCGTTAGGGATGGATCGATCCGTGGCACTCCACGAGATTTTTCAAGCGCCTGCCCAGTTGGTGCGCTCAAGAATCGTAGGCGGCTCGTAGGTTTTTCCGCGCGCCAGACGTTTTTCTTCGCGGCGCGTCGTCCACAACAAAACGGGTCCGAGCAGGGTGGGGAGCATGCGAGCGGCGACTCCCGATTCCTGCTTGAAATCGTGGCGCAGGGCACGAATTTTCTCGCTGACATCACGATCCACTTTCTTGAACTGACGCTCCATGGCCCAAAGTGCGGAGCTGTAGACCCCGGCCAGGCGGTGCATCTCTGTGGCAAAGCGTTCGCGTACGCGCACGTCGGGCCAGTCCTTGTAGCGTTTCCAGCCTGTCAGCAGGGTTCGAGCAATGCGGTACAAGCTGGGCCCATTGACTTCGAAGTCGCGCCAGAACGCCCAATCGAGGTACCGTTTGGAGTCATCGCGCGAGATGGCGGCGTGCCTGAAGTTGAACTTGAACTGGCCATGAACGTCGGCGTAGTCCACGTCGTGCAGCATTCGACCTTGCACCGACATTTGCTGATACAGAGGAGTGCCTGGAACCGGCGTGTAGAGCATGAACTGGTGGAAGTCGGTATCGTGGGAAACCGCGTGTTCGATCTCGGCAACGATGTTGTCGGGAGTGTGGTGCTCCAGACCGATGATGGTGGACCCTTGCACGCGAATTCCGTGCTCGCGCAATTCGCGGGTGAGCTGGCGCGTGTCTGTGCCGTGCAGCTTGTTGTAACTGGCTTGCGGAGATTCCAGGCCCATCCACAGCCACGAGACTCCGAGATCGACTAATTCCTGCATGGTGTATTTACGGATCGCGTTGGCGGAAGCGAAGACCGACATCGTCCAGCTCTTGCCGGCTTCTTTCATACGCTCAAGCAGGCGCACGGCGCGGGGGCGATGCAGCAGAAAATTTTCATCCATCACGAAGAAGGAATGCACTTTGAGCTCGTCTTCCATCCGGCTCATGACTTCGAAGAGCTCGTCGCCCGTCTCGAAGAAGTTGACGAATTTGCCTTTGCCGCCGAAAAAGGCCGAGGTCGTGCAGAAATTGCAACCCATGGGGCAACCGACGGACGGGATGATGGTTGCAGCGGTCGCGCCTTTGCGGTCGGGCAAGCGCACTCCCATGATGCGGGTGCGCAAACCGGAGACGATGGCGGGATGGTGGATGGGTGCGGTTTCGTCTTCGCCGAGATAGTGCCGCATCCACGAAACGCCCTCGCCACGCACGATGTGATCGGCATCGATCATGGATTCGATCCCTGGAATAGCAGCGACGTGGCCTCCCACAACGATTACGGAGTGCGGCGAAAGTTTGCGAATGAGACGGCACATTTCGCGTACCTTGCCGACGTTCACGATGATCGAAGAGATGCCGACGATGTCATAGTGGTGTTTTGTGAGCTCCTGCGCGAAGGCGTGGCGCGTGGGGAAGTCGAGAACGGTGCACGGAGCGGAGATATTGGCCTGGATCAGCATGATGCCCCAGGAACGATGAAACATGCGGAGCGAAAAGCTGCCCTGGGCACGTGTGACCTGGTTGTGATAAAGCTCCATGGGATTGATGGAGCGACTGCCGAACTCGTCGTCCCGAGCGTACGGGCCGAAGACCGAAGTCAGCAGGATGCGGGCTTGCGATCCCTTGGGATGCCGCGTGGGAGCTTGCGTGAGATTTTGTTCGGCGCTTTCTCCGGCAATACTGGAATGGCTATTGCGAACAGCAGCGTCAATTTCCAAGTGATCTCGTCGTCCGTTTCTCCCCACATGCCGTGTCTGTAATCGTAGCGAATGGCGGGCGTGCGGGAGCCATCGGTTAGCAGAAAACACAAAAAAATTACAAACGAATTTGGGCGTTAGCAAGGCGAAAGGACCGAGGTTTAGTGGAGTTTGTCAGGGAAGCGAGCCGAACTTGTGATTATTGCGCCGCAAAGAACGCGGCGCGGCTCGCCCAGATCCCTTCGACTTCGCTCAGGGCAGGCTCTTCGCACGTAAAAAACGCTCGCTCAGGATGACGGTGCAACTGGACTTTCACTTGAATGGGCTTTGCGGTCTGGCCTAAAATCGCTGCTCCATGCCGTCGGAGCCGTTGGAGATCGAGCGTGTGGATCGGGGAGTGCTGAGCTTCCGCGGTCCGCTGACCATGGAAAATGTGTCGCCGTTCATGAATGCGGTGCGGCGCGAGGACGCCCCCACCATGATTCTGGATCTGACGGGCGTTCCCTATCTGGACTCATCTGGATTGGGATCGCTGGTGAGCGCGTGTACTTCCTGCACCAAGTCCGGCCGCCGAGTTGCGTTGACGGGGGTGAACCAGCGGGTGCGCAGGGTTTTTGAAATCACCAGGGTCGAGGACATTTTTCTGATGTTCCCCACGCTGTCCGACGCGATCGAAGCATTCACGAATGCCGGGAACGCGTAGGCGATTGCAGTGACCGGTGCTGAATCTGAGGGCACTACGCGCGAATATGCGCGACGCACACCGCTAAGCAGCGCAGCCCGGGCTGGGCTTCTTGGAATTTCCGGCGTTTACGGCATCGAGACGGATGCGCGTGACTCTCGCGGTTTCTTCCACCAGGTCGCTCGAAAACTTGGCGCCCTCGCCCGCCATGACCGAACCTGCGGCCAGAGCGAAGCGTAGCGCGTCGGCCTGATCGTCAAAATAAAGAACCACTTGTCCCGACATATGGCACATCTCCCCGCAGACCTGATGGGCAGGCCTGCACTTCTGTTCCGACGAGGGCGCGACGATCAGCGCTCGGTCGTGCGACTTTCCTGATTCTGAAAGAAGAACCCTCCCGCTCAAAGTGATTTTCTTGGTTCAAGGCGCACTCGAAAGGGCAGGCTGCCGCTCGTCTGGCAGCCGCCCCGGTTCGCGTATGATGGCATCGCCCGGGAAGGCCCACAACACCAAAAGGAATGGCCATGTCAGTCGTGATTTCCATGCTGCGGGGCATCAACGTCGGCGGCCACAACCGGATCAAAATGGACGCGCTCTGCGCCCTCTACCGGTCGCTGAAACTGGAAGACCCCTGCACGTACGTACAAAGCGGCAACGTGATCTTTCGGACCAAAGAGAAGAATTTGGCGGCGCTGCGCCGCAAGATTGAAGAAGCGATCGAACGCAGAGCCGGCTTCCGCCCCGACGTGATTCTTCGCACCCCGGACGAGTTCCGCGGCGCCATCGCTCGAAATCCATTTGCCCGCCGCAAGGGGCTCGAACCGGCAAAACTGCTCGTCAGTTTTCTGGCCGACGATCCCATTGGCGAGGCACGGGAGAATTTGCTCGCGCTGAAGCCCGACCCCGAGGAAGTGCACCTTATTGGGCGCGAAGTCTACATTTATTTCCCGAACGGCGCCGGCCGATCGAAGCTGCCCTGGTCATCGCTGGAAAAGCAAGTCGGGACTCGCGGCACTGCTCGCAACTGGAATAGCGTCACGAAAATGCTGGCCATGGCCGAGGAGATGGAAACCGCAAAGTAGTTCTCCCGAACCAGCACTCGGCACAGGTATAATGTTAAGCCGTTTTGGCGGCGTGAGCGAGGCGCGCTGCGGCGAGCGGGAGTCGCCAGGCGAAAATCCTGAGCGTAGCGAAGGATCTCCGTGCTAAATAGCGGAACCAAACTCGGACCTTACGAAATCCAGTCGCTGGTAGGCGCGGGCGGAATGGGCGAGGTGTATCGCGCGCACGATTCGCGGCTGGACCGCACCGTGGCGATCAAGGTTTTGCCGGCAACGTTTTCGGCGGATCGCGAACGGTTGCAGCGCTTTGCCCAAGAGGCGCGGGCAGCGGCGGCTCTGAACCATCCGAACATTCTTTCGATCTTCGACATCGGCGAGGAGCGTGGCGCGCCCTACGTCGTAAGCGAATTGCTGGAAGGCGAGACGCTGCGGGAGCGGTTGCGGACCGGGCCGCTGCCAGTGCGGCGCGTCATCGAGTACGGGACGCAGGTGGCGCGCGGGCTGGCGGCGGCTCACGAAAAAGGCATCGTGCACCGCGACCTGAAGCCAGAGAATCTGTTTCTCACCAACGACGGGCGAGTGAAAATTCTGGATTTCGGCCTCGCCAAACTGACCAAGCCGGAGGCCACGAGCGGCAGCGGAGATGCGCCTACCATGCAGGTTGCCACTGAAGCCGGCGTGGTGATGGGCACGGCGGGATACATGTCTCCGGAGCAGGTGCGGGGGAAACCGGCCGACCATCGCACCGACATTTTTTCTTTCGGAGCAATCCTCTACGAAATGATTTCCGGCAAGCGGGCATTTCATGGCGAAACCGCGGCCGACACCATGAGCGCGATCCTGAAAGAAGAAACGCCGGAACTTTCCGAGACGGCGCGCAACGTTCCGCCAGGGCTGGAGCGGATTGTGCGGCACTGCCTGGAGAAACATCCGGCGCAGCGTTTTCAGTCGGCGGGCGACCTGGCATTCGATCTGGAAGCGCTGACCGAGGTTTCTGCGACCAGCAAGTCGGGGGCGCAGGCTGCGTTGCAGCTAGCAAAGGCCGAGCCGACGGGATCGCGCTTCCCGCTGGTCGCTGTGGCCGGCGTCCTCGTGATCGCAGCGCTTGCGCTTGGCCTGGGCTGGTGGCTGGGACGCGGCAGTGCGGCCACAGCGCCGCCTGAGTACCAGCAGCTTACGTTTCGCACTGGTTCGATTGGCAATGCCCGGTTCACTCCCGACGGCACGGTGGTTTACAGCGCCGCGTGGGATGGCGGCGACAGCCAGATGTACCTGGCTCGCACGGATGAAACTGGTGCGCGCGAACTGGGAATGAAAGACACCGAGTTGCTGTCAATCTCGAAGAATGGGGAGCTTGCCGTCCGGCTCAACACTGTCGGTGTCTCGGGCTACGAGAGGATGGGAACCCTGGCCCGCGTTCCGCTGAGCGGAGGAACTCCGCGGGAGGTTTTGGATAACGTCGAGGATGCAGAGTGGGCCGCCGACGGCCAGAACATGGCCGTGGTACGTTTCATCCCTGCGAATCGGCACTGGCGGCTGGAATATCCCGTTGGCCATACTCTGGTCGACACGATCAATTGGATCAGCACTCCGAAGATTTCGCCCGACGGCAAGTGGGTGGCTTTCGCCGACCACGAAAATACCGGCGGCGACGATGAAGGCTCGATCGCCGTGGTTGATATGCAGGGCCAGGAAAAGAAACTCTCCTCGGGATGGGAATCCATCGAGGGCCTTCTGTGGTCGCCGACCGGCGAAGAGATTTGGTTCACCTCCACACGTGTCGGTCCTGCCGACAATCTGCATGGAGTGACGCTGGGAGGGAAGCTGCGCAATATCGCCAATGCGCCCGGAGGCATGTGGCTGGAGGATCTTCGCAACGGCGTGGGTCTGTTTGTAACAAATCAGCAGCGGCTTGGCATCCGCGGGATCGCTCCGGGCGCGAAGGAAGAGCGAGAACTGGGCTGGCTGGGCTGGTCTATCCTTCGGGACATCAGCCGCGACGGGAGGAAAATCGTGTTCGAGGAATCCGGCGAGGGGGGCGGTCCCAATTACACCGTCTTTTTGCGCGACACCGATGGCTCGCCGCCCATGCGCTTGGGAGAAGGTAACTCTCAGGCCATTTCGCCGGACATGAAGTGGGTGATCACCAAGCCGCCGAAGGGCGGCCCGCTGAGCGTGGTGCCGACGGGTACAGGAGAGGCGAGGACTTTGACCCATGACCAGATCGCCTACGACGGCGCTCGCTTCCTGCCCGATGGAAAGCAGTTGCTTGCCAGCGGAGTAGAAGCGGGACATGGAGCGCGCGACTACTTGATTGACATGGCTACTGGTGATTCCAAGCCGATCACGCCCGAGGGCATTTCGGGCACTGCGTTGTCGCCAGATGGCCGGAATGTGGCCGTTGTCGGACCTGACGGGAAGTGGGGGATCTGGCCGCTGGAGGGCGGAGGCCTGCATCCGATTCCGGGGCTTGAGCCGCCGTACTACGTCGGTTCATGGGCAGCCGACGGGACGTCGGTCTACGTGGCTTCTGCCCTGCAGCGCGAGCGGACCGCCAAAATCTACAAAGTGAACACGACCACAGGAAAAATGGAGTTGTGGAAGACCCTGGGTGAGAACGTTCCGGCCGGGGTGACCAATGTGGCCAATCCGATCGTCTCGAGCGACGGTAGTGCCTATGCCTATATCTATGTTCAGGTGCTGTCCCAGGCGTATGTGGTCAGGGGACTAAAGTAGCCCGGGTGCGGCCTGGTTTGAAATCAGTTCGTGTGAAAGGAACGGCTGCCTGAACTTTCAAAATATGCTAAGTTAGCCGGGACCGCAATTCTCAGATCGAGCTGGCGGGCGGGCCGGGCGATCTGTCCAACCAGCTTGGGGCTCGGAGGTGGAACATGAGCCACGTCATGCGGCGCGCCGGGATCGCGTGTCTTTCTTTCGCAGTCGTTTTCCTCGCAGTCACGGCAGTGTGCGCGTATGCCAGCGACGCTGCGTTGCGCTCGCCCTGGGACGTTGCTGCCGTTACACCCAATGATTCTGCGTTCACCTGTCCTGCGCCTGTTCCATTGCCGCACGATTTCGTGACGAACTCTTACCTTATTGATCCGCAGCATTCCATTCCCGATCCGCTGCTCGAGGAACAGCACAAGCAATCCGTTGCTGGTATCGAGGATTTCTCGCGCGCCGTGGTGAAGGCGGCGGATGATTTTCAAACCCAGGGCAGCCGGGCAGCGGCAGAGTGTGTCGCCTCGCTGCTGGAAAACGCTGCGAACCAGGGTGCCCTCGCCGGAACAATGGACGGGCATCAGGCGATTTATACCCAGGGGTCGAACCTGGGCGCGTGGGCGATTGCGTTCCTCAAGGTTCGGAACAGCGGCGAAGTGACTGACGAGCAGAACCGGAAGATCACGGCGTGGCTGAAGAAGCTGGCGAAATCGAATCGGGACTATTACGACATGCGGCGCCGGAGCCGCAGGTCGAGCGACGGTTACAGCCTTCACCTGTACTGGGCGGGATTTGCGGTCGCGGCCGCGGCAGTTGCGAACAATGATCACGGGCTGTTCCAGTGGGCGATGGAGGCGTACAAACAAGGTGCAAGCGACATTCGCGAAGATGGAACGTTGCCGATCGAGATGGATCGCGGACAACTGGCCTTGCGCTCCCACGTGCGCGCGCTCGCCGCACTCGTGCTGCTGGCGGAGTTCGGCGAGGTGAACGGAGTGGATCTATACGCGGAGCGCCATTTCGCGATCGGGCGGCTGGTTGCGCGCTGCGTCAGCGCCCTTGACGATCCGGGTTACTTTGAACAGCAGACTGGAGTCACGCAAGCCGTGGAACCGGAGATTCAGCCGTGGGCGATCGCTTGGGCGAAGCCGTACACGCACCGCTTCCCTGATCCGAAAATTTCAGCGCTGCTGGCCAAGGCGACGCGGCTGAACTACACCATGCTGGGTGGTCTGCCACCGGCGTAGGCCTGTGGGCACGACTTCATGCCGGGGTTGCCGCGCAGACGCGGGCGGAACATCAGATTTCCTGCCGAGCAATGCGCATCGAGTTCCCGACAACCGACAAGCTGGAGAGCAACATGGCTGAGGCTGCCATGATGGGATTCAGAATTCCGGCCACGGCGAGAGTGATTCCGGCGGTGTTGTAGAAGAAAGCCCAGAAGAGATTCTGCCGCACCACGCGCATGGTTTTCTGCGAAAGCGCAAAAACCTCGAGGACCTTGCGCAGCGAGCTGTTCATCAGCACGACGGCCGCGGCTTTCATGGCGACGTCTGTGCCGGAGCCCATGGCGATGCCGAGATCGGCCTGAGCCAGGGCCGGAGCATCGTTGATGCCGTCGCCAACCATGGCGACCACAGCGCCTTTTTCCTGCAGCCGCCGCACCACGCCGACCTTTTCTTCAGGAAGAACTTCGCATTCATAGGAATCAGCGCCGATGCAGAAGGCGATCCATTTGGTGGTGGCGCGGGCGTCTCCCGAAACCAGGTGGACAGCGAGACCGCGGAGTTTGAGTTCGGCGACCAGGTCGACGGCTTCTTTTTTGAGGCGATCGCCGAAGGCGGTGAGAGCGTGCAATTCACCATCCCAGCCCACGAATGAAACAGTCTTGCCTTCTTCTTCCCATTGAGAGGCCTGTTGCTCCGCGGCCTCGTCGATCCAGATACCGAGTTCTCTCACCAGACGGCGGTTCCCGACGAAGATATGCTTTTCGCCGACCATGCCCGTGACGCCGCGCCCCTTGTGGATCTCGACCGAGCTCGCGTCATGCAGGATCGCGTGTTGCTGGCGGGCGAAGTCTGTAACGGCCTTACCCAGCGGGTGCTCCGAGTACTGCTCGAGCGAGGCCAGAAGCGGCAGGATTTCGTCGTCGTATGGAACGATGCGGGCAAACGCGGAATCCTGCTCCGTGGCCCGGCCGGAGGGTGCGACTCCGACCAGTACCGGTTCGGCACAGGGCTGCCGGCGTGCCACGAGTTCGAGAAGCGAGAACTTTCCTTCCGTCACGGTGCCGGTCTTGTCGAGGATGACGGTGTCAACTTTGTGCAGAGTTTCGAGCACACGGCCATCGCGAACCAGGATGCCGCGGCGCGACGCCGCACCGAAAGCGGCAGTAATGGCTAAAGGCGTGGCCAGGCCCAGCGCGCAGGGGCAGGCAATCACCAGCACGGTGATGGCTCGCATGAGGGCTTGAGCGAGAGTTGCTGGGCTCGCGGCCCACGCGTAGAGAAACGTCAGCAGGGCGATCAGCACGACGCAAGGAACGAAGATGCGGGAGACCCGATCCACCGTGCGCTCCAGATCGGAGCGGCTGCTGAGCGCTTGCTCGACGAGAGCAATGATGCGCGACAACGTCGAATCGCCGGCGGACTTGGTTGCCTGCACACTGAGGACGCCATCGAGATTTATGCTGCCGGCGGCTACGTTCTCTCCACGCCGTTTCCCGACGGGAACCGACTCGCCCGTCAGAAGAGATTCATCGGCGTGAGACTCGCCTTCGGTGACCAGGCCGTCGGCGGGAATGCGCTCGCCCGCTTTCACCACAAAAATCTGTCCGGGCTCGAGAGCGTCGACGCTAACGAAGCGCTCCACACCTTTGGTCAGCAAACGAACTTTGTTGGGCATCATGCGATGGAGTTGGGCGATCCAATGCGAGGCTTTCTCTTTCGCGTTGCGTTCGATCAACTTTCCCGCGAGCACGAACGCAACGATCACGCTGGCGGTGTCGAAATAAAGATGAATCTCGCCGCGGAAAGCCTGCACCACGCTGTAACCGTAAGCGGCGAGAATGCCCAGGGCGAGCAGGGACTCCATTCGGATGGTGCGATTCAGCACTCCGCGCCAGGCGACGCGCAACACCGGCTGCGCGCAGTAAAAGGCCACGGGTGTGGCGAGGGCCATGAGAAGGAAAGGAAGGCCACGGCGCACGCTGCCGGAAATCTGCTCGAAGTACCCGGCATAAAGAGCGAGGCTGAAGCTCATGACGTTGGCCCAGAGAAATGCGGCCAAACCGAAGCGAATGATCAGATCGCGGCGTTCGGCGTCGGCTGCGTCGTTGTGGTCGTCGTAAGTTTGAGCTTTGTAGCCGAGGGCGTTGATGCGACTGGCTATCCGATCCGAAGGCGCGATCTGCGGTTGGTACTGCACTTTGACCAGATCGGAGGCGAAAGAGGCCTCGGCCTTCACCACTCCCGGCACTTTCGCCAGCGCGTGCTCGATGAGCCACGCACAGGAAGTGCACCACATGCCGGTCACATGGAGGAGCAGTTCCTCTGTTGGACCGGCGGGCGCGGCTGGGGATGCGGGCGAAGGTTCGGGCGCGCGATTCGAGATCAGCCCGAGCCGCAAACTGCGCTGGAATAATTCAGTCTGGCGAACGTCTTCGCCGGCCTTGATCGCGCCGCTCTCCCAGAGGATCAGGTACACGTTCATGCAGCCGAGGCAGCAGAAGTAGCGGTCGACTTCACCGACTGCCTGCCGTAAGGGGTGCTTGCCACAGGGCAGGCTGCAGAGGTCGCATTCTCGGCTGGCGGTCATATCAGCTCACTTCCGTTCAGTTCAGTGCTGCGCGTGTTGGCTGCTTTGCGGAACCGGTTTGCCGTGCTCGTCGAGAAAGACCGGGTTCGTGCGCCTGGTCACGGCATAACAGAAGATCAGGATTCCGATGAACAGTGCGAAAATGAACCCCAGGAAATAAGTGAGCGGCGCTATTTTCCTGTTTGTGCGGCTCGATGCGATGGCCATGGTGCTCATACTCCAACTCCTTGATCGGGCAGGCTGCTGGTTTGCCCTGAAATATTGCTGTCGAATTCGGCGTGGGGCCGGGATGGCCGGCCCCATCCGTTGTTACTGCTTCAGTAGTTCGGTATTCCGAGCGCCGCATTCAAAACCGTGCGGTGACGGACTTCATCCACAAGCACGTTGGCGCCGAAATTCAGAACTGCCTTGGTCAGGATGTTCGACGCGAGCGTGCCATAAGCCAGCACGGCGCCGTTCTCCCGATCCCGAGCCAGATGAAGAATGTCCTTCTCGCTGTGCAAGCTCCCGAGATCGTATTTCTTCTCCGGCCCTCTGGGTTCTACACCAAGCGATTTCAGCACTCCGCTGATTCCGTCCCGGTGATATTTGTGGTCGCTCTGGAAGGCAACTGCAACCTGAAGCACGCCCGGCGAGAGCAGTTTGCTCTCAGCTCCGGTCTGATAGGCGGCGACCGCCTCATGCTCGAGATACAGAGCCGCCGTCAGAATGCCCAGGTCGCCTTCCAGCGATTGTGCATACAGCTTCTTCGTGTTTCCCGTCAGCAGGAAAACCATAGCTCCAACGCTGGCCGTGCCGGCCAGGCGGAGCCATTCCCGACGCATATTTCTTTCTGACACGTTGTTTTCAACGACGGGCGCCACGGAGTTCAATTCCGGTTTTTCTGTGTGCATGAACTGGTTCCTCCTTCCGCCTTCAGTACTTCAACCGCTCGGTCACATTCATGCCGAGCAGTTGTTTGAAGACGGTGTTATGGCGCACCTCGTCCTCAAGGATGGGAACCGCGGCGTTCAGAATCTCGCGGTTCTCGAGTTTGCCCGCATTGGCCAGATAGGCGGCCTCTGCGCCGTCCTCCAGGCTTTGTGCGAGTTTCACGATATCGGTCGCGGAAGTGATCGTGCCGAAATCGTAGCTGCTCTTGGGCGCGACCGGCGTGCCTCCGAAGCGTTTGATGAATCCCGTCAGCGCGTCGCGGTGGCGTTTGTGGTCGGATTGAAAGCTGACTGCGATCTTGAGCTGATCGGCAGAAAGCAATTTACTCTTGGCGCCGGCATCGTAGGCGGCGATGGCCTGATGTTCCAGGCCGAGAGCCACGTTCAGAATCGCCAGATCGCCGGCATAACGGGCCCCTTTGGCAGCCGCGGGCATGGCCGTTGCCATGACTCCCGCTGCCATCGAGATTCCGCCCGCCTGCAGGACCTGCCGCCGCGAAACCGGTTTCGGATTGGCTTTGTCATTTTTCGTGGACATGTCCGCCTCCGGTTTCCTACCAGTGCAAGCCCTGTTTGAAAGTAAACGTGTTGAAGCTGGCGAAGGCGCCTTCCACCTGGTTCCGGCGGAAATCCGCACCCAGCGATAGTTTTGGCGTGACGCGAAACTCAAAGCCACCGCCCACCTGACCGCCGAACAGCAGGTTGCCCTGGCCATGCGGCACTCCGCGCGCAGCCAATTGCGGCGCAGTCGGAACCAGGCCTCCGATCTGCGAACCTTGGAGCACCGAGTTCACAATAGCGCCATAGGTTGTTCCCAGGCCCGCCGAGTAGTTGTTGAGCGACGTAACGGCATTGAAAGTAGCGGCGTTGTTGTCCGAGCCGATCCACACGTACGCTCCCAGGCCAGCGACCGCATAGGGACGGAATCTGCCCAGTTTCGTGATCGCGTACTTCAGTTCGAATGGAGCTACCGTCAGGACTTTTGACCGCTCCTGAACGGTGGTGGTATCGGGCAGCAGAGGCTGAGTGCCTCCGGATGAAGGGGCAAGGCCAAGGAAAAAGGGAAGGCCCATGGCCTGGTTGCCCAGGAAGGAGTTAAGCGAGGCGTTGACCAGCACGTTCACGCCGGAAGTTGTCTGCTGTGTCGTGACGGCGCGTTGCAAGCCGATCATGATTTCGTACGAGAGTTTGCCGCCCGGAACGTTTTTCCAGGGCAGGTCGATGTAGCCGCCCGTGGCGAAGCCGTTGTTGTCTTTGTAGGGGTTGGTCGCACCGCCCACAAAAAAGCCCAGCTCTGCGCCGATATGTCCGATGTCGGGCAGCAGTTCTCGTGGAGGGGAGTTGGTGGCGACAACTGGTTCGGGTACGGCGGCCGGTTCTGGGGAACCGGAAGCGCCGTATGAAGGCAGGAAACCAGTTAGCGAGTGGGGCAATATCGCATGGGTCGAGGCCACAGGTTGGAGTGACGCTTGCAGTTGCTCAACGAGAGCGCTCAGCCGGTTGATCTCCTGCTGTTGCGCATCAATGCGAGCTTGCAAGGCGGCGGTTGAAGGCGAAAGTTCCCCAGCCGGCCTTGAAACAGCGGGCGAGGTCGTGTTGGCTGCGATTTGAACGGGTTCCGGCGCTTGTCCGAAGGCTGCGACGGAGCTGACTGCGGCAACCACGAGCACGGTGCTCATGATCAAGAGTTTGTTCCGAAAGCTGACTGCCATGAGTGTCCTCCTTAGCTATGAGTCCCGTTGTTTCTGTGAACCGACGCCCGCTTCCGAAAAAAAAGGACGAGCGCTAGTTCACCGTTCCTCTTTCGACGGCGTTATGAATGTCTCTTCGACCGAATCCTTCTCGTTGCCCACGCGGCTCACGATCCGGAAATGATTCACGCCCTCGGCAAGCAGCGCTGAAGGCGGGGCGGCGATTTCGACCTCGCGTTCCGCGGTGTCGCCGGCATTGACGACGACTGCGTTTTCGAAATCGACAAAACTCGTTCCCGGCAGACCTTCAATCGAAAACTGGGCGATGGCCTGCGCGTGCCCGCGATTGGCAACCTGGATGCGGAAGCGGTTGTAGATGGTTCCGTCTACGCCGGCGCGGTACATCGTGGTGCGATCCGGAGCGATGCGAACGAGTACGGCGCGCCGCATGGAAAGAGCGGTGAACAATCCCGCTGCGTAGAAGAGGATGACGAGCAGGACGACGACGCGCTTGGCGTTGCGCACCCCGAGCTTCTGATACCAGGTCTTGTCGCCGGACCCGAGTTCCTCCCCATGCTCTCCCCAGACGTAGTGAATCAGTCCTTCTTTGCCCAGGCGGCCGAGCACATCAACACACGCGTCGATGCACTCGCCGCAATGAATGCATTCGATCTGATAAGGCGAGGTTCGGATATCGATGCCCATGTGGCAGACACGCACGCATTTCTTGCACTCGATGCATTCACGGTCCTCGTCGCGGTAGTGAACGATGAGCGTATCGCCGTCCCCGAGCATGCCCTGCAGGTATCCGTATGGGCAAACCGTGGTGCAGAAGCGCTGGCGCAGGAAGAGGAAATCGAGCAAGGTGAGCAGCGTGGTGGTCGCACCGGCGATACCGCCTGCGGTTTTAATGTCGAACGCCAGAAGTCTGTGAATGAGATCGCGCGGCTCAACGAAATATGAGATGAAAACAAACGCCAGGATGACCGAGGCCAGCGTGGCGATCGAGTAGAACAGAAATTTGCTGAGCATTTTCCGCGAGACAGCTTTCCAGCGAACGTATTTGTTCACCGTGCGGGTGAGCTTGCTTTCTAAAGCAAGGGAGGCCTCGCTGAAGATCATCTGCGGGCACAGGTAGCCGCAATAGACACGCCCGTAGAGCATGGCCATGGCGGCGATGATGAACATGAGGAACATCAACGAGAAGAAGACGATCGAGAATTCGCTGATCCAGAGTTCGTAGTCGAGGAAATAGAAGCGCTGATGCGGAATATCGAAGCGCATCAAATTGAGGAAGGGCAGGGCAAAGAATGCGGCGACGCACGCGGCGTGGATCCACTTGCGAAAGCGATGGTAAGCGAAGGA
>CAYOUY010000151.1:0-2331 GCA_964407245.1 uncultured Acidobacteriaceae bacterium | reverse complement strand
CAAGCCGCCGATCACGGCGCGTCCCAGAGGCGCGTTCTGCTCGCCACCTTCACCGAGGCCGAGCGACATGGGCACCATGCCAATAATCATAGCGAGCGCCGTCATTAGCACCGGGCGAATGCGGGTGTAACCGGCTTCCAGGGCGGCTTGCACGGCGGGAATGCCGGCGTTCATGCGGTCCCGCGAAAAAGAGACTAGCAAAATCGAGTTGGCCGTAGCCACGCCCATGCACATCACCGCACCCGTCAGCGAAGGCACGTTCAAGGTGGTGCGAGTAAGCAGAAGAATCCAGCAGATGCCCGCCAAGGCACCCGGCAGCGCCGTAATAATAATGAAGGGGTCGAGCCACGACTGGAAATTCACCACGATCAGGAAGTACACCAGCACGATCGCCATCGCCAGCCCGATGCCCAACCCGACGAACGAGGATCTCATGGTTTCCACTTGCCCGCGGATCATGAGGCGCGTGCCGCGAGGCAGACGTTGTTGAAAGGGCTGCAGAACTTGCATGGTTTGCTTGGCCACTGCTCCCAGATCACGGTCCTGCGCGCTGGCATAAACATCAATCACGGGCTGAACGTTGTAATGCGAAACCACCGCCGGCCGCGCCACTGGCGATAACTGCACCAAATTGCTGAGCACTTGCGAGTTGGGAGCACGTGAGTTATTCACCGGCACATTCATCAGATCTTGCAGCGACGTGACCCGATACTGCGGCGCCTGCACGGCGACCTGGTAGGTCACTCCATTCTTCGGATTCAGCCAGAAGTTGGGGGTAGTCTGGAAGCTGCCGCTTAGGGAAACCAGCACGTTCTGCGCTACATCGCGGGCGTTCATTCCCACTTGCGTGACCTTGGTGCGGTCAATCTGCAGGTGCAGCGTCGGCAAGCTCATGAGCTGCTGCACGTGCACGTCGGCGGTGCCGGGGACCTCGCGCAGCTGGTTGGCGATTTGTTGCGCGATGGTGTAGTTCTGCGGAATGTCAAAACCGGTCAACTGTATGTCAATGGGCGCAGGAAGGCCGAAGTTGAGGATTTGCGAAACAATGTCCGCTGGCTGGAAAAAGAACTCCACACCGGGAAACTGGCGTGGCAGTTCCGCACGCAAGGTGCGAATGTATCCATCGGTAGAGTGATGGTGTTCGGCGTTCAATCCGACGAGTATTTCGGCGTCGCTCGTTCCCACAACGCCAGAATTGCTGTACGACAAGTTAAGGCCCGAGTTCGGCAGCCCGATGTTGTCCAGGATGGTCACCAGCTCATCCTTGGGGATCTGCTGGTGCAGGTATTTCTCGATTTCGTCGCACAGGCGCGCCGTCTCCTCGACGCGCAGGCCCGCGCGAGCGCGGACGTGCAGCCGCATCAGCCCGGCGTCGACGGAGGGGAAGAAGTCCTCACCAAGAAAGAAGACCAAGCCGATGGAGAGGACGCAAAAAGCGAGGAAGCAGGCCGCGAAGAGTTTGCGGTGCTCAAGCGTCGTCTCCAGCAACTGGTAATAGCCGCACCGGAATTGCTCGAAGCGCCGCTCAAAACCACGTTGGTAACGGCCGAAAATGGTCTTAGGCGCTTCCGCGCGATGCTCGTGGCCGCGCATGATGTACATGACCAGCGTCGGAATCAGTGTGCGTGACAGGAAATAAGAGGCGAGCATGGCAAACGCCACGGCCTCGGCCAGCGGGACAAACAGGTAGCGCGCCACGCCGGTCAGGAAGAACATGGGCACGAACACGATGCAAATGCAAATCGTCGAGACAAAAGCCGGGACGGCGATTTCCGCCGCGCCGTCAAGAATTGCTTGCTTCATCTCCTTGCCTTGAGCGAGATGGCGCTCGATGTTCTCAATCGTGACTGTGGCATCGTCCACCAGGATACCCACCGCCAGCGCCAGACCTCCGAGCGTCATGATGTTGATGGTTTCGCCCAAGGCCCGAAGCGCGATTACGGAGACGAAGATGGATAGTGGGATGGAGATCGAGATGACGATGGTGGGCCGCCAGTCGCCGAGAAACAGCAAGATCATCACCGCGGTCAGCAGGGCCGCTGTCAGCGCCTCGCGCACCACGTTGTTGATCGAGGCCCGCACAAACAGCGACTGATCAAACAGCGGTTTGATCGCAATGTCGCGCGGCAGAATTTGCGCCGCGATGGGGATGACGTCCTTCACACCCTGCACGATCGCCAGGGTGGATGTGTTGCCGATCTTATACATGGACATCAGCACGCCGCGGGCACCGTCCTGGCGCACAATGTTGGTCTGCGGCGCAAAGCCGTTGCGCACGTGCGCGACATCGCGCAAATAGATGGTGGCGCCATTCACGCTCTTGACCGGCAA
>CAYOUY010000150.1:0-3252 GCA_964407245.1 uncultured Acidobacteriaceae bacterium | reverse complement strand
CCTCCACTGAATTTGCACTGTGCACGCCATGAATACCTAGTGTTTACACCCGCTGAGTTGTGCGAACCGGAAATAATAGATTTCCGCTCACTGCAGCTTCGCAAACTCAGCTTTGGCTTGCTTCAGGATGGGGATGTCGGGGTCAGCGTCTTTCCAGAGAGTGAGGAAATCTTTGTAGGCCGCAAGCGCCCGGACGCGGGCGGCGTCGGCATCCGCGCCGTGCGACGTTCTCGCTTGCAATGCATTCGCACGCGCTACGCCCAGATGCGCCAAAGCTCCCGTCCAGCAGTTCCACACGATTCCGCTGTGGTCGATAATTTTCTGGAACTCAGCTGCGGCTTGCATACCTTGCCCGGCCGCCAGATATGACTCACCGCGAATGTAGGTCGGGTATAGGCAGGAAAGATTGTTCAGAAAGAAAATTTGCCCAAGTTCGACGGCCGAAGCAGCTTGCAACATATTTAGAGCGCGAGCGGGATCGTTCCGATTGAGCGCCAATTGTGCGTGAATCGCTGGCAGCCACAGAGACTGCATCTGCGTGTCGAGCGGAAAGCGCTTGTTCAGATCCTGGACCAGAGGTTCGGCACGTCTTGCATCGGCCGCCATAGCATAGGCAAGCGCGGCTTCGGCGGTTGCCGCCGAACTCGTAGGAGCGAGCTTTAGACCTTCCTCCGCCGCGTGCTTGGCATCACTCGGGTTGCCGATAGCAGCTTCGCGCAAAGCCGAATTCTCCAGCCAGATCGCCCCGCCTTCCTTGGCGTCAACCTGGATTGCCGAGTCTACAGACTGTCTGGTCAGTTCTCGTGCCTTACGCAGGTGGCCGAAATATGCTTCCGTATCCGAGTCCAGTGACAGTCCTTCGTTCTCCTCGGGCTTGCCCGCAAACCACTGCTGCTGTTCCGCTATTGCGGAGTGGTCTCCACTAACAAACGCCAAGCCGTAGACAGCAACGTGGTTCAGGTAGTCATCCTGCAGTTTCAGCGCCTGCTGAATTGTCCGTCGCGCCTCCTCGACACGTTGAAGTGCCAGAAGGCTTTGGGCCTGGTTGCTGTATGCTCCCGCATAGTCCGGAGCGATGTGGATGGCTTCACGGAATTCATCGATACCTTTCTCGTATTGTCCCAGTGAGACGTAGACGTTCCCAAGATCGTGGTGGTTTTCGGCGCCACGTGGATAAATCGTGACTAGTTCTTGCAGCGCTTGAGCCGCTTTTTCGAGTTCCCCACTCACACTCAAGTAATAGTTGGCGGCGATTGAAAGCTTCTCCTCTTCGCTTGCGTGCTCTCGCAGAGCGAAGGCTTTGCTGTAATATTCGCGGCCCCGCTCCGGCTCGTTGAGTTCGAAATACCTCGCACCAATGTCGAAATATGCGCGAGCAAAATCAGGATCGAGTTGGATCGCCCGCTGATAAAAGGGTAATGAGGCACTGATGCCTTTCTGTCGATGAACAGTGGATGCAAGAGTCAACGCTTTCAGAGCTTCGAGCGAGGAGGTGGTGGCCTGTTCGAGCGGAATGTCGAGCTTCTTCACAGTTGCCAGTGACTCACCCAGTTCGCCTCGCAGTTTTGAGGCTGCCTCGCCCAGAGTGTTCAGAACCTTCTCTTTGGACGCCGCTGTTATCTGCTCTTGCGTCAGGGTCTCTCCACTCTGGCAGTTCACGGCCTTCAGGCCCAGCACGTATTCGCTACCGAGAGCCGCAATCGATCCCGCGATGTAAGCTTTGCTTCCCGCCCGTTGACAAAGCTCGCGAGCCACGTCGGGCGTGAGTTTGGTCTCCGGTGGGCGCGTCATCAGTTTCAACGTCGCCGCCACTTTGTTGTCGGAAAGCACATTCAGAAACGGTGACTGGTTCAGAGAAACGCTGAGTGCAGTTTTCAGCGTATCGTCGAACACCGGGTCGCCAGTCTTGTTATCAAAGTCGGCCAGCACAATCGTGTCCTTGTCGGTGAGTTTGGGCGTGCGGTGAAGATAGAGATAGCCGCCCGCGGCGAGTATTACGACGGCGAGCGCTGCGGGAACGACGAGCTTCCAGCCAATTCGAGGCGAGCGGGCAGAATCGGCGCTCGCCACGGCAGGCATCTTTGCCGACTCCGTGTCGCGGCGCACCCGTTTCAGATCCGTGCGAATGTCGGAGGCGTGCTGGTAGCGAAGGTCGCGGTCTTTTTCCAGACACTTGCCGATGATTCTCTCGAGCTCCGGCGGCAGGCCGGGATTGAATTTCGTTGCAGCTGCGGGCGTGCGGTTTAGGATGAATTCGAATATCACGCCTGAGCTCTCGCCGTGGAACGGCAACTTGCCGGTAGCCATCTCATACAGCACCGCGCCGAACGAGAATAGATCGGTCCGGGCGTCCAGTTCCTTGGCTCGCACCTGCTCCGGCGACATGTACGCAATTGTGCCTACGGCTTGGCCGGGGCTGGTCAGGTGTTCTTCCAGCGTCACGGTCGATTGCGCCGTGGCTCCGGCTTCTGCCGCGCCGAGTGCCGGCACAACCTTTGCCAGTCCGAAATCCAGAATCTTGGCGTGGCCGCGTTTGGTGACAAAGATGTTTGCCGGCTTGATGTCGCGATGGACGATGCCCGCTCCGTGCGCAGCATCCAGCGCGTCCGCGATCTCGATCGCCAGTACGAGAATCTGCTCCGTCTCCAGCGGACGCCCGCCGATGCGGTGTTTCAGCGTCATCCCGTCGAGGTACTCCATGACGATGAAGACGCGACCGTTCTGTTCATCAATCTCGTGGATGGTGCAGATGTTGGGATGATTGAGCGCCGATGCTGCCTTGGCTTCCCGCTGAAAACGGGCCAATGCCTGCGTGTCTTTGGCGACATCGTCGGGTAGGAACTTGAGAGCGACAAACCGGCTGAGTTTTATGTCCTCGGCTTTGTAGACCACACCCATCCCGCCACCGCCCAGCTTCTCGACGACGCGGTAGTGCGAGATGATCTCGCCGATCATAGGGCTGAAATGTTAGGACTGGAAGTTGTGCAAGTCAATGAAGGCGCGGAGTTTGACGGAGTCGAAACCGTCAGTTGGCGTAACATCGTGATTTCGCTCAAATCCGCCCCCAGTCGGAAACTTGAGTGCAATCGCTGGGTGCAACAGTTACAGAAGGTATGCCCAAACGTGTTTCCCGTCACTGCCAGTTGAGACACGTTGCGCTACAAAGAATTTGGGCCGGGGGTCGTCCGAAAGACGAGCACTCAACCCCAGCGCAAACCGCGCGGGCTGGAGTGCGGCGACGCCCGGCGCTGG
>CAYOUY010000149.1:0-7218 GCA_964407245.1 uncultured Acidobacteriaceae bacterium | reverse complement strand
TGAGCGGGCGCCGGAACTTCTCCACCAGGTAGTCGAAGGCGGAATCGTCCCCGGCCGCGACACGCAGCATTACCTCGGCGTCGCTGAGCAGGTGCAAGGCCGCTGAGGATGCGGCCATCGTCCCCCCTCCCCCGGCCAGTCCTGGACGGGCAGCGGCGCCGGCCGGAAGCTCCTGGCTGAGCGCTAGGCTGCTCACACCCCTACTAACCCGCTGGCGGGACGAAAGTTGCGCGCTTTCGGGGGCGGTTTCGGTATCTCCGTCGGGGGCCATGGAAGAGGTGGTTTTCCAGGGGATTTTCGCAGAGTTGCCGGGTTTGCGGAAGAGGCCGCAGGACAATGGCCTTGCTCTAATGGGCACCCCGCAAGGGATGCCATCTTCATGCTTCTCCCCGACCCAATGCATTCAACAACTTAAAGGCGTGGAGCTTCTCAATCATGCGAGGCAAGTCGTCGCCGTCGAGTTGCTCGGGATAGATGTGCCCGAACACCTTGTACGCATCCAGCAACTCGCCAATGTGTTGCTGGTAAGCCGTGACGGTCACGGCGTCGAGCGGCGTGCCGTCGTCGTGGCACTGCATCTTCTTTCTTGCGATGAAGCGCTCTCTCATTACCGCGCTATACCGCGCTACGGAATTCGGGACACGTGGGGGACGTCCACGCCCGCCGGGAGACCGCTAACTCCCTCTAAATACGCGGAACCCGGGCCAATCACAGGCCAGAATCACGGGTGAGGATTTGCTCTGGCGTATACGCCGTTTCAGAGGCCCAACGCACTCTTGAAGGAGCGGTCGGGCCTATGCTCAGCGGTTCCGGAGGGTTTCAGCCTTGACGTTAGGGGCAGGGCGTTGTAGGTAGCGGCTCAGTGCGAGCGGTGTGACAATCCTTTCGCCGTAAGCGTCTTCAAGGGGCGCTTTGCATTCCTGAAGCCGATGATGATTTTTCTTCAGCTTTTTGTGCGTGTCTGAACAGCGGAAAATGCCGCACTAGCCATATCTTCTTCAGCCATGGATAGGCGAACGTGGTGACCAAAATGCCGCAACTCCAAATGAAAGTGTTCATGACTAATGTGCCTTGCCGGGTCGTTGGCGTGGGCACTCCTGAGAGCGGTAATTGAAGCTTCGCTAAGAGGTTTTCGGCCATTGCCCAACAGGCTTTCGGCAATGTGGTGAAGTTCTGGTTCAACCCGCCTTCAAGCGCTTGGAGCCAGGCGCCAATGATCATCCAGATGAAAATAGTGGCCAGCGCTACGAGAGTAGCTCGCGTGTATTTGCCGACGAGACTCCGGCCGCGCGGGTGCAACAGCCCTGCGGCGCACACAGCAAGGAGGGCTGAGAGTATCAACATGCGGACAGCCGCCTCTTTTCGGACCGGAAATTTCCATAGATACTGCTTCGCGTTCAGGTCGACATGATCCAGCAGCGGTTGCCGCACGCGAGTGCCGAGCAGTGTGAGCGCGGACGGCTCGACCACATGCGTTGAAACCGTGGCTGGAGCCGGGGATTCGCCATAGGCATCAACACCGGCTTCGTAGTCTCCGGCGAGTACGCGTTGCAAATGAGTTTCGAGGTCGCTCTGATTGTTCTTGAGCATATCCGCCAGTGATGCGATGTCGTCGCCGTCAACGCCATCGCGCGTCATGAGCAGCGCCTCGACGCCAACGGTAAAGAGTCCCGCCCTCAAGTCCCGGTAGTCCATCTGTTGAAGAGAAGTCTCGATGTACATGCCGTTGTTCACGAGCAGGTCCATAGACCGTTCATCCAATCCCACGAGGCGTATTTCGAGGTTCTTGTTAGCCAGTGTGGAGGTGATCTCTCTGGTCGGAGCAACGGAAGTACGGAAAACCGCATCTAGCTCCCCACTGCGCAGGAGCTTTTGTGCCGTCTCGAATGTCATCGTTCCGTCTACAAACTCCAAGCTTTTCGCTTGGTCCGGAGTCTTTCCGGAAGCCTGCAGCACCATCAACGCAGACAGATGACTTCCGCTGTTCGCTGGCCCCATCCACACGCTCTTTGGGCGTTGCAGACCAGCGGGAGAAGTTACGTACAGGTGAGGTCGCACCAAGATTTGCACCTTTTCGGCAAATAGGGGCGCGATAAGCTTGATGTTCGAAGCCTTGTCAAATGGTTGTTCCGCAAACCAGGCAAGATGCGCGGCGTCGCTTTGCACCAAGGCAAAATCGGCCTTGCGGCTATCCAGCGCTTTGATATTGTCAACCGATCCGTTTGAGGTCCAGCAAGCGATTTTCAACCCCTTGTGACTAGCGGCGATGGCCAGGGCGCGGCCGACCTGAGCGTAGTACTCGCCTTTAGGGCCAGTAAAAAGTTTATAAGCGCGGGGGGCGTCGTCTTTAGGGCTGTTTGTGCATGGTCCTTCTTGGCCCTGCATTGCTGGTGTCGCAAGAAGGCTGAGGAGAACTGCAAGGCAGAGCCAACGTTGCCCGCTCAATTTTGAACTCCTGCGCATGTCTGCGTGCGAGTTGTGCATTCACGAATGGTGGTGCGCAGACCAGGCTCTTCTCTTCCGCGCGGCCTTCCACGCGTTCGTCCGGCTCACGATGTACGCCTTGTAGTCGTCGCTGGTTTTGAGAATGGGCATGGTGTGATGCATACCGCCGTGCTCGCCCGGAACAGGCAATTGCGAAACCAGGTCCGCGTGCACTTGCTGCAAGTGAGAAGGTTGACGCTCGCCTGGAGGCATCGCCGTCGATACCGGAACCTTTACGCCTTGCAGAGGATCATCGGCGCGCGGATTGGCAAGTGTAAGCGCCGCGCCTACATCGATCGCCGCCTCGTCGCGCGCCGTGAGCGCTGGCAGATTCCAGCGCTTTTCGATGGTCTTCAGAATCGAGGTGTGATCCAGCGGCGTAGCATTGGCGGGGACACGAAAAACCGTTCCCGCTGCGATTCGCGGAGACACCAGCACCGCCGGCACGCGCGGCCCAAAGCGCTTGAAGTCGAAGCCAAACTCACCTACAGAGTTGTCCGGCGGCGCCGCCCCCAGCGGCGGAGCGACGTGGTCATAGCACCCGCCATGCTCGTCATAGGTGATGACGAAGAGCGTGTCCTTCCAACTCGGGCTGTTTCTCAATGCGTAGTAAACGTCATGAATAAACTGCTCGCCCAGCGCCACGTTGTAATTCGGATGCTGGCTGTTTCCCGTGGCGCTCCAGTCTGGCTCGAGCAAGGTATAGGCGGGCAGTGCGCCATTTGCTGCGGCGGTCTTAAAATTCGCAAAAAGACCGAAGTGCGAATCATCCGCGTTGGTGGTGTCGGGAAAGGTCTGGCGCGTGAGTGGCGGCGTGTCATAGCCGTAGATGGCCCAACCGATGTTGTGGTTCGAAAGCAGACCGAAAATGCTCGGGCAGGTGTAAGACTTGGTCTTGTCATCCATATGGCCCTGCGAAGTGCCAGCAAACGCAAACGCCCGGTTGGGCAGCGTCTCCGTGGGCACCGAGCCGAACCAATGGTCACAAACGGCGTAGCCGCGCGCGAGTCCGGAAAGTATCGGCAACATGTCCGGCGTGAACACGCCCATGATGTCGTTGGCGGTAGTGCCAGGCACGATAGACCACGCCTCAGTTTTCTCCCAGCCCAGCGTGTAGCTAAAATCGTTCACGAAGCCGTTATTGGTTGCGTTTGGTGGTGTAGGAGCAGTGTTGCTGCCGAAGACTTGGTCGTTAGTTGCGGTGTAGCCCTCGCCAGGGTCCGCCCCCGGCTTAAGGTAGGCGTTTGGGTCCTTGGGGTTGATCTTAAAGACAGCCACGTCTCCGTGAGGCCCTGGATTGGACTCATGCCCGGTGAGTCCTTCAAATGCCTGCCCCGACAGCGAAACATTTCCCTTGTCGGCATAAAGAAAACCCAGCATGTGGTCGAAAGACCGGTTCTCCAACATGAGCACCACGATGTGGTTCACCGAAGCAAGCTGATTCGGCGGCATATGCCCTCCCCAGCGGAAGCAGTTTCGTAGCGCGGGGTCCACCCGGTAAGTCAGAAATATGCGCTTTTAAGCTGCCGACGTTCGGCTAGTAGCCGCGGCCGCCGCTGGCGGCAACACTGCCATCAGCTTTTGCCCGTTTGGCGTTCCCCATCCCGAGACTGCGTCGTACCCAGGTCCGGCGCTATACCCGCCGATCGCGTCCGTGGTGTTGTTGCCAGTCTTGACGTCGGTGCATCCGGCCGAGCCGACCGTCTGCCCGGCACTCGCTCCCGTAGCGTTTTGATAGAGAAGCGGCGTCAGGTAACCGATGCGATTGCCTGCCCCGCGTTGCTGATTGATGAGCGTAACGAGAGAAGCCATCAACGGCGTCGCCGCGCTCGTCCCACCATTTGCCTCCGCTTTGCCGTCCACTACCAGGAGATACGGCGACGCGTTCCAATCGGCATTCGCGGCAACATCGGGGACCACTCTGCCTTCGATCGCACCAGGATTGACGGACACGATGTTCGCCGCGGCCGTCGTTTGCCACGTTGGCCTCGCGAATACGGCGCTGACACCGCCTCCAGTACTTCCGCCGTTGTCCGCACGCAGCCCGTCCCCTTCTTTCCAGACAACATCCGTAGCGCCTGCCGCGCTGGATACAACCGTGGTTCCACCCACGGCCAGGGCGTAGGGACTGGAACTGGGGAAATCCACATGGGCGTGGCCATCCGTGATCGCGTCGCTCGAGCCGTCATCGCCCGCCGCGACACAAATGGTGACGCCGAGATACGCGGCCGCTTTCATCGCCTCATTGACCTGCGTCATGGCCTGCTGCGTCCAGATGTCCGCGTCTTCCGCATAGCCCCAGCTCACGGAGATGACACCGGGGTCGTTTTCCTTATCCTGCACTGCGGAATCCAATGCGGTGATCCAGCCTTGCTCGGTGAAGTCTGCAAAGTACAGGACGATGCTGGCCTTGGGGCAGACTCCGGCAACAACCTCGACATCAAGCATCACTTCGCCCTCGGCTCCATCGTGGGCGTTGGTCGCCGTCCCGTCGGTGCTAATGGCCTTCACGGTGGGAACTGCGGTTTGCGTCTGCTTGCAGAATTTTTCCAGATCCGGTTCGAAGAAACCGCCTCCGAACTCCAGGATGCCCACGGTCTGGCCTTGGCCGTTGTTCTGAATCGGCTGGGCCGCAGGAAAATTGTAGTGCGTTGCGAGCTTTGCGGGGGTGTACCAGGATGCGGGAATGGAACCCGCACTGCGCGCCCGGATGGTGTCGCGTACCGGTTGCCTTCTTCGTCGCGCCACACGCCGGTTGTCCAAACCAAATACGCCCACCACAATGCCGTTCAATTCCGCAGGAACGTGAACGTCTCCCACTCTGCCGCGGTAATTGCCGCTCTCATGCGCGTAATTAAATAGCTTTACTTGGAAAGCGTTCTCCATTTGCGCCACGGTTCCGGAGAAACGAATGCTGCGGGCCGCCGGGTTGGAATGTACGAGCGTCAGGCCGAATTTTCCCAGAACCGTTTTCGCCTCATCGATGTCTTTTTGTGATGCGCCATAGGTGGCCGCGAATTCATCGCGGCTCATCGCCCTCGCCGGCCGACTTTGCAGATTCGGCAATTCCTTCATGCGTCTCAGCTTGAGAGTTACTTCGATGTGTTGGTTCGCGTTGGCTGGGCCTAAGAGCTTGGCGCCCGCCAGCACGGTTCGCTTGCTCCCTGGCAGAATTTCGTAATTATTGTTCTGTTTTGCGTCGTGCTTTGGGTCCTGCTTCGAGTCGTGTTTTGTTTCCTGCTTGTGCGATGCCATGGAATCCTCCTCCGAGACATGCAGTTGAGGGGCCCAGCACATTCGTGTCACCTACGGGCGGGGTCGGGCTGGTGCTGCTAACCGCGTACCAAGCCGCGACACGCTGACCCGCAATTGGAGGAAGCGGTAGCAGTCGATTTCGTAAGGGCCACGAAAGACAATCTCAAGTCCCGAACACTGCCTTAAGGACCCCCTTGTGCAGCACCTCTTCCTTCACTACCTAGTTAATCGATTTTGCCGCTGCGCGGCGCTCTATCCCATCCCTGCCGGCAGCAGCGCGATTGATATTGTTGAGGTGGCCCGTCAAACATGAGTGCCTTCTGGAAATTCTGTTGAAAGTGGCTGACTCCGGTGGCGGAGAACTCGGACCTTTCAGCTGCCGACGGTACGCCGGTAAAATCAGTCGCATACTCTAGTCGTACATCGCCGCCGCACAATCCAAAATTCGGTTTTTGTTCTGATTTCAGAACAAACGCAACTAAAGACAGTTGAATTAACACGTTGAGAAAGCTTTCGCGTTACCACTTTGTTAACAGATGTTTGGATTCGTGTTCCGTTTTCCGAACTCGGTTTTCCTGCGGCGGATTTCTGCCTGTGACAGGGGCAGGAGCGCGACCACCCTCGATCCGACCCGCCAAGCTCTCGGAGACGTGAGGCAGGGCTAGGATGTCCGGGTGCTCGTATTTGACTGGGAAGCCATCGGGGCAGAGCCAGGGCGCCACCGAGTAGACCATGGCATGGGCATGCACCGGTGCGAACTGGTGCGCCTCCCCGCGGGGGTAAGGCGGTCAACGGGCGCGAATTGCTCCTGATACTCGGCGTAGAATTAATGGCGAACCTGTACGAACGCCTGACTGGCCCGAAGAGTCAAGGCGAGAAGGGCAACACCACCGCCTCTTTTTAGCCGCGCACCGGCTAGAGCGGAACGCAGGGTCTCATTATGCAGCGGCTCCCAGACACGCTTCCCGGCTGGGTTGCGGTACCGGAGGTAAAACACGGTACCTTGGGGATATTGCTGCTTCGGTTTGACGGAGACGTACCCCTGTGGATTTGATTCTCGAATGTAGACTCCAACGATGGCTCGCACTTGCTGTTCCTCTTTCCCCTAATACTGGGAAAATTGAGGAACAGGGATTTCGCAGAGTGCTCCGGGTAGCTAAAGTCGGGTAGCTACGCCGGAAGTCGTTGGAGACAAAGCCTTGGTGCCGAAGAAGGGACTTCCCACCGCACCGCATCCGATTTTACCAGTGTCTATGGCTAAATCATCTCTCTACACCGGCTTGCCAGTGGGGTTAGAAAAAACCTCCAGGCTATTCCGTACCCTCCAGTACCCCCGGATACCCCCACTTTACCGCGCTATACCGCGCTACGGAATTAGCAGAACGTGGGCAAAGCGCTGGTTGACAAGATACCGTTCTGCTGCGCCTTGGTCATGTGGCCTTTACGCGGTCGCCGGGCATGGAACGCGGCGTCGGCGCG
>CAYOUY010000148.1:0-2601 GCA_964407245.1 uncultured Acidobacteriaceae bacterium | reverse complement strand
GCGTTTCCTTCCAGCGGCGTACCGGCACTGGCCGGCGTACCGATTGAAACGGAAATCGACCGCAACGAGTTGATCCTCAGCGATGTACCTGCGGCGGAGCCGCCGACGAATTAACTTGGGGGCGAGACTCTGTGTCCACCTGCTTTACACGTTGTCGCCGAATCTGAGAAACTCATCCGTGGAAAAACAATCACGGCACAACCCGCCTCTGGCCAATTCATCAAGCCACGACCAATCCATTGTCATCCTTGATTTCGGCGCGCAATACACGCAGCTGATCGCGCGCCGCATCCGCGAACAAAATGTGTTCTCCGTTGTGCTGCCGTGCACGGCCTCGCTCGACGAGGTCAAGAGCTACGCTCCGGTCGGCCTCGTGCTGTCAGGCGCGCCGTGGTCGGTTTACGACAAGGATGCGCCACCGGCCGACGCGCACCTTTTCGAGATGGGACTGCCGGTGCTCGGCATCTGCTACGGGCTGCAGTTCATGGTGCATACACTGGGCGGAAAAGTGCGGCCGGCGGCGAAGCGCGAGTATGGACACGCGGAAATCGATGTGATTTCGGCGTCCGTACTGTTTCAGGGCATGGCGCGAAAACTTGCGGTCTGGATGTCGCACGGCGACGAGGCGCTGGAATTGCCCCCCGGCTTTGAGCTGACCGCGAAGACTGCGAACGCTGTGGCCGCCATCCAAAACGTGGCGAAAAAATGGTTCGCCGTGCAGTTTCATCCTGAGGTGCACCATACGCCGCAGGGCACACAGATTCTGAGGAACTTTGTCTTCGAAATCTGCGGCGCCAAACCCACCTGGACCGCGCAGCACTTTATTGATTCGACGGTCGAGCAGATCCGGCAGCAAGTCGGCGCGGGACGGGCCATTTGCGCACTCTCGGGCGGAGTAGATTCGTCAGTGGCAGCGGTGCTCGTCGACCGCGCTTTGCGTGAGCAGGGAGCGAAATCGAGCCTGACCTGCGTGTTCGTGAACAATGGCGTCCTGCGCAAGAACGAATTCGAGAAGGTTCAGAAGACGCTCCGGGACAAGCTGGGACTACACCTTGATGCGGTCGATGCGACGGATCGGTTTCTCGGCAAGCTCGCGGGCGTGAGTGACCCCGAGAAAAAGCGCAAGATCATCGGCAACGAATTCATCAAGGTCTTCGAACGAGAAGCGCACCGCATCGAAAAAATCGAAGGCAAGGTCAAGTGGCTGGTGCAGGGCACGCTGTACCCGGATGTGATCGAATCGCGCTCGGTGCGCGGACCGTCGCAGGTGATCAAGTCGCATCACAATGTCGGCGGCCTGCCCGAGAAGATGAAACTCAAGCTCATCGAACCACTGAAAGACCTGTTCAAAGACGAAGTCCGCAAGATTGGCCGCGACCTCGGCATGCCGGAAGAAATTCTGCAGCGTCAGCCCTTTCCGGGTCCCGGTCTCGCCGTGCGCGTACTGGGCGAAGTCACGGCCGAACGACTGGAGTTGCTGCGCGAGTGCGATGACATCGTGGTCAGCGAAATCAAGAACGCGGGCCTCTACACGAAAGTCTGGCAGTCGTTCGCGGTGCTGCTGCCGGTGATGTCGGTCGGCGTAATGGGCGATCAGCGCACCTACGCCTACACATGCGCGATCCGCGCTGTGCATTCCGAGGACGGTATGACCGCCGACTGGGTGCCCCTGCCGCACGAAGTGCTAAAGACCATGTCTACGAGAATTGTGAATGAAGTGAAGGGCGTGAACCGCGTGGTTTACGACGTCACGTCGAAGCCGCCGGGAACGATTGAGTGGGAGTAAAACCAGCCGGCAGCTATCAGCCGTCAGCCCTCAATGAACTTGTCCTGAACAGTTTGGGCTTATTCTCTGCGGCTTGAATTCGCCTGGGCTGCGAAATGAGAGTGGGCGTGATTCAGGCTACCGGATTTTCGGCTGGGTTTGAAAATCGCAGAACTCAAACCGACTTCATATCAACGGTTCAAAGCAGAAGCCGGAGACCAGCGAAATTTCAGTTGAGCTCCGATCCCCGGCTTTGACTGATCTCGCTACGGGCACGGATGCGGCGTCGGCGGTGTCCCCGGGGTACCGGGAATGATCGTCGGGGGCCCAGGGATGCCGTCTGGGCCGGGTGCTCCTGGGATTACTGTTGGAGGTGTGCCCGGCGTACCGGGTGTCCAGCAAGTGCCGGTGTCGGTGGGTGTCGGCGGCGGAGGAGGCGGCACGGGCCGTGGCGCGACGGGCTGCTCTGCCACGGGATGCTCCACGCTTTGCCGGACTGCTTTGGCCACTTCGTTCTGCTGCAGCGTGATCGGTTGCTGCAAGGTCATTTCGACCGGTGCCCCGACGTCGAGAAAAAAATGATGCGAGGTTGCGAGCAGGGCGACCGCGGCGATACCCCCGATCCCTCCACCAACTACCGCGCCAATCCCCGTATCAATTCCCTTGCGCCCGGCTGTGGGTACGCTCGATGTCAGGCAGCCCGGCGGAGGGCCGCTGCAGCCGGGCGGCAGAGTTGTGGTCAAAGTGCCACTCGAACTCCCGACGGAGTGGCCGATCAGCGCGCCGAGGCCCGCTCCTCCCAGCGCAAAAGCGAGCGCTCCGCCGAAACGTTTCGA
>CAYOUY010000147.1:0-3096 GCA_964407245.1 uncultured Acidobacteriaceae bacterium | reverse complement strand
CCATCGGTATGATTGAGTGGATGCTCGCGGCAAGACAAAAGTGAATCGATGAAACGCGGCGTTCTCTTCTTTCTTCTCCTGTTCACCTGTCCGGCTCTGGCGCAAACGAAAAAAACTATTAATCTGCCGACCGGTAAAGTTGTGCTCGCTCCTGCTCCTGGCGACCCGCAAACCGGCGTTGGCAGCCTTCCAGTTGCGGTCGCGCTCAGCCCCGATCGGCGTTACCTCGCCATTCTCGACGCCGGCTATGGCCGGCCTGAACACCAGCAGCAGCAGGGCATTGGCGTCTTCGATCTTGGGACAGATAGGGTCAAGTTCTACCCCGACGCACGGTTTGGCAAGGATGCTAAGCAAACCTATTTTCTCGGGCTTGCCTTCAGTCCCGATGGCAAACATCTTTTTGCCTCGGTTGGTTCGCTTACCGATCCTATGGCCACGCAAGCGGGAAGCACCGGCAACGGCATCGCTGTCTACCGCTTTGCTTCGGGCAGGATCGCGCCAGAGCGATTCATTTCCATCCCGCCGCAGAAGGCAGCAGCGGGCAAAATCCGCGCCCGCTCGATGAAGCACGCGCCGCCGGGAACGGCCGTGCCATTTCCTGCCGGCCTGG
Organism: uncultured Acidobacteriaceae bacterium; assembly: GCA_964407245.1. Classification (GTDB taxonomy): domain Bacteria; phylum Acidobacteriota; class Terriglobia; order Terriglobales; family Acidobacteriaceae; genus Sulfotelmatobacter. Next base: position 2,486 of record CAYOUY010000147.1, on the reverse strand, counting down.
CGTTCACTGCTGCGAAAGGCTCGCAGCAGATACTCGTCGCAGACAACCTGTCGGACGACGTTCTCCAACTTGATTTGGCTGGCAAGATTCTTCGCCGCTTTGACCTGAGCACCAGCCGCGAAGTGCCTTCCGCGTATCCATACGCCGTGGTGGCGAATCGCGCCGGAACACAGGCATGGGTGTCCCTCTGGAATGCCTCGCGAGTGGCCGAACTGGATTTGACGAAAGGAAAGATCCAACGCTGGATCGCGCTGCGCGATCCTGAGTTGCCCACCAAGGCCGGATCGCATCCGAATGCCCTGCTGTTGTCACCAGATGAGAAGTCTTTGTTCGTTGCTCTTGCCAACGTCGACCAGGTTGCAGTGGTCGAAACCGGGGCCGGTAAAGTTGTTCGTTATCTTTCGGCCCGGCTTCCGGGCCAGGAATGTCTGGGCGCCATACCCAAAGCACTGGCCGAGACGGCGGACGGCAAACGCTTGTTTGTCGCCAACGCTGGTTCCGATGCCGTCGCGGTTTTTGATCTTGAGAAGAGCGGGGATGAGCCTGCGGGCTTTATCCCTAGCGAGTGGTTTCCGACGGCGTTGGCCGTCGACGGCGACAATCTTTTGATCGCCAGCGGCAAGTCGCAAGGCACGGGGCCAAGCTCTGCAACCGCTGACCATCCGCAGGCCTACATCGCGAGTCTGCTGCACGGCTCAATAGCTCGGGTCAGCATCCGTGAAGCGGAAAAGAATCTCGACAAGCTCACGCGGGAGGTCGAAGAGAGCAACTTGATGAATGGCAGATCCGACGCCATCGCATTTCATGATGGTAGCCGTTGCGGCTCCGAGCCGGGCTCGCGGAGCGCCTGCAAGATCAAGCACGTGATCTACATCATTAAGGAAAACCGCACCTTCGATCAAGTCTTTGGCGATCTGGGCGCCGGCGATGGCGATCCGTCGCTCACCATGTACGGCGAAGCCATCACACCGAACCAGCACAAGCTGGCGCGCCAGTTCGGCGTGCTCGACAACTTCTACGATAGCGGCGAGGTTTCCGGCGACGGTCACGTCTGGTCCACGGCCGCGATCACCAGCGATTACACAGAGCTGGTCTGGCCGATCGCCTACCGCGGTAAGGAGCGCACTTATGATTTTGAAGGCGGCGTGAACGAAGGGTTGCCGATCCTGCAGGGCATCCCTGACGTCAATGAGCCCGGGAGCGGCTATCTGTGGACGAACGTCGCGCGCCACGGCCTCACGTATCGCCACTACGGCGAGTTCGTGTCAACCTCGTGGTGCGATAAAGGTGGCGAAGGCGCCCCGCCGGGAGAAGCGGGCACGCCGTTTCCTCCGCCGGGAAAGTGTGAGCGAGCACTCGTCTTGAAAGGCGAACCGCTGCTGGAACATGGCGGCGATCCGCAGGGCAGTCCCAGCCCCTATCCGTGGCCGGTTCCGAGGATCGCTTTCAACACGCCCACGAAACCTGAGCTGCGCGATCACTTCGACGAACTCTACGCCGACTTTCGCGTTGACTATCCCGATCAGCTTCGCGCTGACGAGTTCCTCTACGAATTTCGCCAGTTCGTCCGCGAGCGGAAGCGAGGCAAGGACGATCTGCCGGCGATGATTGTCCTGCGCCTGCCCAACGACCATACCATGGGCACGCGCCCGGGCATGCCGCGTCCGAGCGCATCGGTTGCCGATAATGACCTGGCCGTTGGCCGCGTGGTTGACGCCGTTTCGCACAGCGCGTATTGGGACGATACGGCCATCCTCGTTCTCGAAGACGACGCCCAGAACGGCGCCGATCATGTGGATGCGCACCGCAGCCTGGCGCTTGCGATCAGCAAATACGCACCGCTCGAAGCCGCGCCTTTTGTGGACCACCATTTCTACACCACCGTTAATGTGATTCGCACCATGGAAGTGCTTCTCGGCCTGCCGCCTATGAATAACAATGACGCCCATGCCGCCGTCATCGCTCCGCTGTTTTCCGGGTCCGGTGAGCAGCCGCCATTTACCGCCGACTATCGCAACCGGGACAACGGCCTCCTGTACCAGGCAAATCCTGTGAACGCGCAGGGTGCTGCCGCTTCCATGAAGATGGACTTTTCCCGTGCCGATGCTGTCGATTCTTCGCTGCTTAACCGCATTTTGTGGCGGGATGTGAAGGGTAAGATCCCCATGCCCGCGCCCCGGCACGCGATCTTTCCCAAATCCTCTTGGCATGCTCGCGACGACGACTGACTCTGGCAGCGCAAGGTAAGGCCCCCAACCCGTCTTCCGAATCTGCATTGGACGATCAGGATGTAAAATGCTAGGCGTTTTAAGATTGGAAGGCCCCTTCCCGCGGAGTTAACACCAATGCCCCTCGAATTTGTCATTAACGGCCATCCCGCCAAGGTAAATGTTCCCGCCGACATGCCGCTGCTGTGGGTGATTCGTGACGTTCTGAATTTGCGCGGCACGAAATACGGATGCGGCATGGCTCTTTGCGGCGCTTGC
>CAYOUY010000146.1:0-2519 GCA_964407245.1 uncultured Acidobacteriaceae bacterium | reverse complement strand
CCTCAGGCGCTGCGCCTGGTCTTCTTCCACCTGGGGAGTTCTGTGCGCGACGCCATGCAGAAGGCGATTGAGCAGTCAGCCCTGCAGAACCCCGACCCGAGGGCCCAGGAGATGATGCGGAACCTTATGTCTCCAGGGGCTTTAGCAGCGTTTATAACGGTGCTCGTGGTGATCTTTTTCGTGATCTTCCTGGTGCTTGCCAGCCTGGGCGGAGCGATCGGCGTTTCGCTCGGCGGGAACCGGCAATCCTCCTGAAAGCACGGCGCGGCTCTGGATTCCATAGGATTCCTCCTGCCTTGTTTTGCCCGCTGTGCAGCGGGTAGAATGCAGCTTCTTCGGACGGCCTGATCCAAAGCAGATTTCCCTATGAGCTCGCAAACAAAGCCTGAATCCTCGCCCATGGCAGATAAAGACCTGCTGATGTCCGCTTCGGAAATCCAGCGTACCTTGGTGCGCCTGGCGCACGAGGTAATGGAGAAGAATAACGGCGTCGAGGGTCTGGCTCTGATCGGAATACGCCGCCGCGGCGTGCCCTTGGCGCAGCGCATCGCCAAGGTCATCAACCAGATCGAGCACACGCAGATTCCCGTGGGAAGCCTGGACATTACCCTCTACCGCGACGACCTCTCCACCGTTGGTCCCAAGCCGCTGGTGCAGAAGAGTGATCTCGAAATCTCGATCGCCGGCAAGAACGTCATCCTGGTGGATGATGTGCTCTACACGGGACGCACCATCCGCGCCGCCCTCGATGCCTTATTCGACCATGGACGCCCCTCGCGCGTGCAACTGCTGGTGCTGATCGACCGCGGACACCGCGAGCTTCCCATCGAGGCCGCCTTTGTCGGCCGCAAAGTGCAGACCAAGGACACGCAGATCGTCGAAGTCAAGCTGAACGAAGTGGACAACCTCGAGAAGGTCCAATTGGTGGAGAGAAGCGAACGCGGCCCGACGCGATGAAAAAAAACGGGTCTCTGCTCGGCATCGAGCAGCTCGAGCTCGACGATATTAACCGCGTGCTTCGGCTGGCGCGGCGCATGCACGTGGGCCGGCCACGCGCTTTGCTCCGCAATCGCCGCATCGCGCTTCTTTTCTACGAGCCCTCCACGCGCACCCGCGTATCGTTCGAATTTGCCGCCAAGGCGCTGGGTGCAATCACCACCCTGGTGCAGGCCACGGCCTCGAGCATCGAGAAGGGCGAAACTCTGGTCGATACGGGGCTGACGCTCCGGGCGACCGGCGCCGATGCCATTGTGATCCGGCATCCATCTTCGGGCGCGCCCCACATGCTGGCCCGCCATGTCGATATTCCGGTGATCAATGCGGGCGACGGCCTGCACGAGCACCCTACGCAGGCTCTGCTCGATGCCTACACGATTCTGCGCCATAAGAAACAACTGCGCGGGCTGCGCGTCGCCATTGTCGGCGACATTTACCACAGCCGCGTAGCGCGCTCGAATATTCACCTGCTCGGCAAGAGCGGGGCCCACGTGATACTGTGCGGACCGCCGGGCTTGCTGCCCGAAGTCGCTGCCAGCCTGTCGCCGAACGTGCGGGTGACGCGGCATATCGAGGAAGCGCTGCGCGGCGCCGACGTGGTCATGGTTCTGCGCGTGCAGAAAGAGCGGCTGGCCGGTTTGCCGCTGCACATGGATGAATACGTCGCCGGATTCCAGGTGACGCCCGAGCGCCTGCACCTGGCCAAGCGCGACGCCATCCTGATGCATCCCGGGCCCATGATCCGCGGCGCGGAGTTGTCGGGAGACCTGGCGGACTCGCCCGCCTCCGTGATCACTGAGCAGGTGGCTAACGGCGTATGTGTCCGCATGGCCGTGCTGCTGACGGCGCTGGGAGCGGCGCGATGAATTGGAAAACTTCTTTACCACGGATTTACGCGGACGAACGCGGATTAAAACACCCTGAAATAACGGAGGGTCTGATTGGTATTTTCTTCGACGTTTACAACGAGCTGGGGCACGGTTTCCTAGAGTCGGTTTATGAGCAGGCATTTTCGATATCTTTGGGCGAGCGTGGAATATTCTTCGAACGCCAGGTGGCGGTTCCGGTTTGGTGCCACGGTCGCCAAATCGGAGATTTTCGGGCTGATATCGTAGTTGAGAAGAAAGTCATCGTCGAACTGAAGACAGGACGCGCGATTGATCCCGCGTGGGAAAAGCAACTGCTCAATTATCTTCGTGCGACCGAGATCGAAGTCGGCCTGCTGTTCAACTTTGGGGCCGAGCCCCAGTTCCGAAGGTTCGTTTTCGACAACGAAAGGAAGCAAATCCGCGTTAGTCCGCGTTGATCCGCGGAAAAGAAGTTTCTTTGGTCGGACCTGCCTCCAACTCGCGCTCCGCCTCGTTCGCCATCAAAGGCGGCCGTGTCATCGATCCGGCGAACAGGATCGACGCCGAGGCGGACGTCCTTCTTCGCGAGGGCCGCGTGGCCGAAGTGGCCCCGCGCAACAAACTGCGCGGTGCTGCGGACCAGAACTTCAACGCGCGCGGATTGATCGTTGCTCC
>CAYOUY010000145.1:0-1707 GCA_964407245.1 uncultured Acidobacteriaceae bacterium | reverse complement strand
CTCGACGGCGATTACATCCTGGTGGAAAAAACCAGCGCCGTGCGCAACGGCGAGATCGTGGTGGCGCTGGTGGACGGCATGGAATCGACCCTCAAGCGGATCTACAAGGAAGGCGAAAAGGTGCGCCTGCAGCCTTCGAACGCCGCGATGCAACCCGTGATCGTTCCTGCCGCCGCGGTGCAGGTTCAGGGAAGAGTGATTGGAGTGCTGAGGAAGTATTGAAGTCCGGTCGCCCGTCACTCGGCGATTCCGGCGCGCCCCAGGAAGTTTCGCAACCCCTGTTCCCCGAGTTCTCCTTTCTTGGTGCCCACGGTGTGTCCGTTGCGATCGATAAGGACGTACGTCGGGAAACCGGATTGGGGATAGAGAGCTGTCAGATCGGTGTCTTTGGCGAGAATGATCTGGCACGACCGCGGATACTGCTTGAGATACTTGATAACCGTGTTCTTTGGCTCGTCCACGTCCACGGCGAGAACCGCCAGTCCTTTGTCCTCGAAATCCCTGGTGATGCTGTCTACCGGAGCCTGATCGCGGCGGCAGTGCGGGCACCACGTGGCCCAGAACTGCACCAATACGGTCTTTCCCTGGAGCGACTCGCTCGTAATTTCCTCGCCATCCAGCGTGGTTGCCTTGAACCGCCGGATGGGAGTCTGCAAGACGGCAGCAGGCCGGGTCGTCGCAGGCTTAGGATTCCCAGTCCTGCTGCTGGAAGGATTGCCAACGACGCTAATACCACCTTTCAGCTTCTGGATTTCGTCGTTATCCCATACTCGCTTGGTTTTGCCTTGCGGCTGATCGTTCTTTTCCGTCGTTGCGTCATTGGACGCGTTGGATTGTGCCCGTGCCTCCGCAAGCAGTAGGAGCCCGCCCGCTGCCAGCAGCATAGCAGTCAGCGCAACTTTCACTTTGGCGCTTCCGTGGTCGGCAACGCCGTTGAACCTTCGGCCCCGGCTATGAGCCATCACCACCCACCTCCACCGCCCCCGCCACCGCCGCCGCCGGACGATCCTCCGCCGCCGAATCCCGAGCTGCTGCCGGGCGCTGCGGCCGACGATGCGATGGCCGTGCTCATGGAACTGCTGAGCGATGCGGCCATAATCCCCACGTTCATGCCGGTCCACGATCCATCGGAGCACCACGCTGGCGAATACCGCGCGCGTTCCAGCACATCGGCGAAGCGTGACGCCCACGCATGCTCGACGCCAAGCGCAACGGCATAGGGAAGATATTTTTCGAACGCTGCTGGAGTCTGCTCGCTGGCTGCGAGCGTGGCGAGCCGGTCTTTATCCACCGCGCCGAGAAACATCTTGAAGCCCTCCACCTGGTCGAGCAGGATACGGCCGGCGTGGGTGGGCGCCTTCAGCAGGTGATGAAAGAGCACGTTGAGAAACACCACGGCCCCGAGCAGTGCAGCCGTACTTACCCCGCCGGAGCGGACTAGCGTGTAGATTCCGAAAGCCTCACCCCCCAGAAATGGTAGGGCGAAGAGCGTCAGGAAGAGCGCTCCACCTTTGCCCGCTACACCGCCTTGTCCGGAGATGGCAGCTTTCCAGGAGGCAACCACCATGAGCAGCAGCATGACGACGCCGAAGGTCCATCCCGTCAGCCAGACTGCTGCAAAACCGCCCGCCGCCATCGCTCCCCTGGATGGCGTAAGCACCACAGTAGCTGCCACCAGCAGCACCGAAAAAATAATTCCTGGCATCA
>CAYOUY010000144.1:0-2567 GCA_964407245.1 uncultured Acidobacteriaceae bacterium | reverse complement strand
AGCGTGAATTTGCTGCTCGCGCACGAGGACAAAGCCTATCCCGGTGCGATGATCGCGTCGCTCAGCATTCCCTGGGGAGAAGAGAAGAGCGACGATGAACTGGGCGGCTACCATCTGGTGTGGACGCGCGACATGGTTCAGTCCGCGAGCGCGTTGCTCGCCGTAGGCGATTTGAGCACGCCGCTGCGTGCGCTTATCTATCTGGCGGTATCGCAGCGCGACGACGGCGGCTTTTACCAGAATTTCTGGATCGACGGACGGCCGTATTGGCACGGCGTGCAGTTGGATGAGGTCGCATTCCCAGTGGTACTGGCATGGCGGCTTTGGAAGCACAAAGCGCTCGCGAACTTCGATCCGTACGAGATGGTTCGCCGTGCGTGCAGCTTCCTCATTTGCGAGGGGCCGGTCACGGCACAAGATCGTTGGGAGGAAGCAAGCGGCTATTCCCCGTCAACCTTGGCCGTCCACATCACCGCGTTGCTATGCGCGGCTGACTTCCTTGCGGACCGGGGCGAACAGGCTACGGCCGAGTTCGTCCGCGACTATGCGGATTTCCTCGAATCGCACATCGAACGCTGGACGGTAACCACGCAAGGCACGCTCGTGCCGGGAATCAGCCGCCATTACATCCGCATCAACCCCGCCGACCACGCTCATTGCGCCGACGAGGATCCGAATTGTGGAATATTGGTGCTGGCGAACCAGCTGCCTGGTGATCCAGCTGCCTATCCCGCCAAAGAAATTGTGGATTCCGGCTTCCTGGAGCTGGTCCGTTACGGAATTCGGAGTGCCGACGACCCGCTCATCATGGACTCGGTCCGCGTGGTTGACGCAGTGCTCAAGGTGGAAACCGCTTTCGGCCCTTGCTGGCGACGCTACAATCACGACGGCTACGGCCAGCGGGACGATGGCGGACCTTTCAAGACCTCGGGGACAGGAAGGGCGTGGCCTTTGCTGACCGGCGAACGCGGCCATTACGAACTGGCTCGTGGCCGTGATGTTGGTCCGTACCTCCGCGCGATGGAAAAGTTCTCCGAGGGCATTGGGCTTATTCCCGAACAGATCTGGGATGTGCCCGATTTGCCCTCGAAGCATCTCCGCTTCGGACGGGGTACGGGCGCCGCAGTTCCTCTTCTATGGGCGCACGCCGAATACATTAAACTGCAGCGCTCCGCCTCCGAAGGCAAGATCTTTGATTTGATCGAAGCCGCATTCGACCGCTACGTGCGCCGCAGCGTGGAATGCCAGCCCATCGAAGTCTGGAAGCTCAATCGGCAGATTGCCGCAGTCGCAGCTGGAACCCGCCTGCGCATACAAGCGCCGGCTCCATTCCTGCTGCATTGGACGAACGATGAGTGGCGCCACGCGGCCGATACGGCATCCAAAGCCACGGCGGTAGGCATCCATTTCGTAGACCTCAACCCAGACCAGAAATCACAGATTCACTTTACATTCTTCTGGCTGGACGACAACCGATGGGAAGGAAACGATTATGCTGTTGAAGTGCGAGAACACGCCGACAGCCAGGTCGGCCGTTTAGCAGAAGATAAACACGTAAGCCTCATCGCGTAAAACAGGCTTTCAGCGTTCAAAGAACCATTGCCAACCTACGACTCGACAGGCAACCACCAACCACGCAACGAATGAAAGACAAGATGAGGTAATCATATGACTCCCATTGCCTCGGCTGACTCCGTCACGCTCTCCGTCACCAACCAGCCGCTCTCGACGGAAGAACTACGCAAGATGAATGCCTATTGGCGGGCGGCCAACTATCTCTCCGTGGGACAGATTTACCTGCTGGCGAATCCGCTACTGCGCGAACCGCTGAGGCTGGAGCACGTGAAGCCGCGCCTGCTTGGTCATTGGGGCACCACGGCGGGACTGAACTTCATCTATGTGCACTTCAACCGCTTGATTAAGAAGTACGACCTCAACGTCATTTACGTTTGCGGACCCGGACACGGCGGCCCGGGCATGGTGGCGAACACCTATCTTGAAGGCACATACACAGAGCTTTACACCAGCATTCAGCAGAACGAAGAGGGCATGCGGAGGTTATTCAAGCAGTTCTCGTTCCCGGGAGGCATCCCCAGCCATGATGCGCCCGAGACACCTGGCTCCATCCACGAGGGTGGGGAGCTTGGTTACGCGCTGGTGCACGCCTATGGCGCTGTTTTTGATAATCCCGATCTTATAGCCTGCTGTGTGGTGGGCGATGGCGAATCCGAAACCGGGCCCCTAGCCACCAGTTGGCACTCCAACAAGTTCATCAATCCGGCGCGCGATGGCGCCGTGCTTCCCATTCTGCATCTGAACGGCTACAAGATCGCGAATCCCACGGTTTTGGGCCGCCTCGGCGACGATCAGCTCACGCAGCTCTTCACTGGCTATGGGTACAAGCCATATTTCGTCGAGGGGCATGAGCCGGAGCCGGTGCACCAGCGGATGGCGGCAACGCTCGACGCCGTGATCGCAGAGATTCACGCCATCCAGCATGAGGCCCGCAGCAAAGGAGCAACCAAGCTTCCGCTATGGCCGATGATTATCCTGCGCACTCCCAAGGG
>CAYOUY010000143.1:0-11196 GCA_964407245.1 uncultured Acidobacteriaceae bacterium | reverse complement strand
GTAAATACCTGCAGCGAGAGCGCCGCGGTGGGCTGATTCACTTTCCAATTCCAATACTGGTTGCCGAAAGCGGTGAACAGCAGCGGCGCGGTCTCGCCCGCCACACGTGCAAAGGCCAGCATAACACCCGTGATCACCCCTGAGGTTGCTGTGCGGAAGGTGATGGAAAGCGTCGTGCGCCAGCGGGACACGCCCAGCCCATACGCCGCTTCCCTCACCGCATTCGGCACCAGCAGAAGCATTTCCTCGGTGGCGCGGGTGATGGTCGGAATCATCATAATCGCCAGGGCCACGCCACCGGCCAAGGCGGAAAAGTGACCTAGCGTCAGTACGACAATAGCGTAGGCCACGATTCCCACTACGATCGAAGGCACACCGTTCAGCACGTCGGCGGTGAAACGAACCAGGTCTCCCAAACGGTTGCGGCCGTACTCGGCAAGATAAATGCCGGCGCCGATCCCAATGGGAACGCCCATGGAGCTCGCAATCAGGAGAATCAGACCCGTTCCCGCGATGGCGTTGGCCATGCCACCGCCAGGTTCACCGACAGGTTTCGGAGTCTGAGTCAGAAAATCCCAGTTCAACGCACCGATGCCCTTGTAGACGAGGTAAGCGAAAATTGCGCCCAGCGGCAACAACACCAGCACCACGGCCAGCGCGGCGGCCGAGGTCATGATGAGGTTCACCGTTCGCCGGTACAGGCTCACCGGAGCGGTGGTGAAGTTCACGGGAGTGGTGCTATCAGGCATTGCTCCTCGCAGGCGTACCGCGGGTCACGCTCCATACTAGAACTTGGGCCAGGATGTTCACGATAATCGTCACCAGGAACAGCGCCAGTCCAACTTCGATGAGGGCGCTCAAGTACGTGTCGGTGGTGGCCTCGCTGAATTCGTTGGCAATGACGCTGGCCATGGTATAGCCGGGAGCAAACAAAGACCGCGCGATCTCCGGGCGGTTGCCGATCACCATGGTGACGGCCATGGTCTCTCCCAAGGCGCGGCCCAAGCCCAGAATGATGCCGCCGAGAATTCCCGCCCGCGCATTGCGCAGCACGCCAGTACGGATCATCTCCCAGCGGGTCGCTCCCAAAGCCAGCACCGCCTCTCGCTGTTGTTGCGGCACCGCGGTCATCACTTCCCGCGTAATGGAGGAGACAATTGGCACCACCATGATGGCCAGAATCACGCCCGCCGCCAGCATGCCGATGCCGTACGGCGGCCCTTCAAACAGGTTGGTCCATCCCAAATAGCGCGCCAGCCACGGCTGCACGTATTGTCGAAGAAGCGGAACGAGCACGAAAATGGCCCACAATCCGTAAATCACGCTGGGGATCGCGGCCAGCAGTTCGACAAAAAACGAGAGCGGTCCGCGCAGCTGCTTGGGGCACATTTCCGTAGTGAACACGGCCACACCGACAGCCAGCGGAACGGCGATGATCAGCGCCAGCAGCGACGAGACGAGCGTGCCGTAGATGAACGGCTTGGCGCCGAATACTTCGTTGGGCGGGTCCCAATCGCTGGCGGCGAAGAACTTGAAGCCAAAAGCGTGCCACGACGCGGCAGAGCGTGAGGTCAATTCGTAGACGATGAGGACCAGCATGCCCAAAATCGCCAAGCCACAGGCCGTGATCACGACCTTGAAAATCTGGTCGGGAACTTCGCCCGTCGAGGAGCGCAAAAGAGGCGCGGCCATCCGCTCCCTTGGCGATGTAACCTTCGTTGACTCAACGGGTTGCGGACCAGGCATATCAGGCCGTGGCGAAGCAGGAAAGGCCATTCGAGCTTACCGTAGCAGAGGCTTGTTACAAAGGTGTTAAAATCATCCGGCTTTTTGTGTGGGCCTCTGAGTCTACGACATTTCTTTTGTGCGGGTTGGGGCGACTGTCTGCAAGGAAACTCTGCCAATGTTGATCTCTCCTGATCGTGGCCGCTCTGTGTTTGAAAAGCTGGAGCGAGATTTCCGCAAGCTTGCGGCCGAGCAGCAGGCAGAGAGCGTGCACAACTTCCGCACCACGACGCGCCGTCTGCAGACGCTGCTGCTCGAACTGTTGCCGGAGCGCGATCGCAACCAGAAGAAATTACTCAAGCAGCTCGATGAGATTCGGAAGCGCGCCGGCAAAGTGCGCGATCTCGACGTGCAACTGGCCGCGCTGCGCAGCCTGAAGATCCCCCAGGAGCCGCGGCGCAAGACGCAGCTCACGCACCGGCTGATCGAGCTTCGCGCAAAGCACGAGAAAAAACTTCGCAAGCTTCTGACCCGTGACACGATGCGCGAAATTCGCCGGCGGCTGAAACGGGCCGGAGCCAATGTCGATTTCAGCAAAGGCCGTGACCCGCTTGTGGTGGCGCGGCAACTGCTGGCGCAGGCTCCTCCGGCGGACGAGCTCAGCGACGACGTGCTGCATCGCTATCGAATTCTGATCAAGCGCGCGCGCTACGCGGCGGAGTTTGCGCCCAAGTCGGCCGAATCCACGCGTCTGATTGCGCAGCTGAAGCGCTTGCAGGACGCCATCGGCAATTGGCATGACTGGCTGACTTTGACCAACACGGCGGCGGGACAACTGGGCGACGTTCATCAGTCGCCGCTGGTGGCCGCATTGCACAACGTGACCGGCGGCAAGTTCCGGCACGCCGCGGCGGCGCTGGAGGCCTCGCCGAAGGCGACGGCGGCCGAGTCTGGGCCCAGGAAGGCTCCCGTGGACCGCTCCCGCAAACTCTCACCCAAAGCTGCCGCGCCAGCACAACCGACCGGCACCGCTGCCTAATGTTGACTCGGCGCGTCTAACCACCAGCCATGGTGAAACAAATCTTCATCGGACCCGATGGCAAGCTTCGCGCATTCCTGCGGGCGCTGATTTTCTATTGTGTTGGAACGTGGGGCCTGTATCCGCTTGTTATGCGCTTGGTTCTCTATGTTGCCCGGCCGTTTCACATCAGGCCCGCACTCTCATGGCCTTTCACAGCGCTAGACGAAGTAACGAACCTGATGGTCGCGCTGATCTTCACTGGCATCTTCGCGCTCTACGAGCACCGGCGGATCGACAGTTATGGAATGCCAATCCATCGCGCGCGGAGTCTGCACACGTTCGAAGGCGCTGCAGTCGGCACCGTTACGGCGGGAGCGGTTGCGATAGGAATGCTTGCGCTGGGTGGAATACAAGTGCGCGGACTGGCAACCAGCGGGACGGCGCTCGCCGTTTCAGCGCTAGGATGGCTTGCCGTGAACATCATCATCGGCGTCAGCGAAGAATTCTTCTACCGATCTTACCTGCAGATCACACTGTGGAAGAGCATCGGCTTTTGGCCGGCTTCGATCCTGATCGCGCTGGTGTTTACCGGGGACCACTACTTCTACAAGCAAGGCGAAAACATTTGGGACGTGATTACGCTCATGTCACTGAGCCTGCTGATGAGTTACAGCCTTCTCAGGACGGGCACCCTGTGGTTCGCTGTCGGCTTTCACGCGGCCTTCGACTACATGCAATTGTTCGTGATCGGGACTCCGAATGGTTCGCAAGTTCCCGTCGGACGGTTATTCGACGTGACTTTCACCGGCCCCGCGTGGCTGACCGGTGGCGTGTTGGGAACAGAGGCAAGTTTTCTAATGTATCCCGCGATCGTACTGCTGTGGATTTATGTGTGGTGGCGCTACCGCCGCAATCCGGCGCTCCAGGTGTAATCCGTGCCTCACATGCGGCGTGAGTTAACCTGCACTTACTTCGGCAACTCCTGATATTCGCTTCTGGCCTGCTTCAGGATCGGAACGTCGGGGTCGGCGTCGTTCCAGAGAGCAAAGAAATCCTGATACGCGGTGCGCGCCCCGGAAATGTCGCCCGACAGTTTGCGCGCCCGCGCCACTCCGAGATGCGCGAGGGCGGCAAGCGGAAAGTTCACGATCACGCCGGGGTGATCGAGAGTTTTCTGGAATTCGGCGGCTGCTTCCGTTCCCTTTTGCTCAAGCAGGTACGCCTGTCCGCGCAAATACGCCGGGTACATCGTTCCCGCGGTAAACGGCGGGGGGTCGGCCAGCTCGTAGGGCAATGCGGGCTGCAGAAGCTCGAGTGCGCGCGCGGCATTTTTGTGACTGAGTTCGATCGCGGCGTGGATGACGGGAATCCAGTAGCTCTGCATGAGCGTGTCGAGGGGAAAATCCTGATTGAGATGATCGGCCAGCTTGGCCGCCTCAGCTTCATTGCCCGAACGCGCCAGCGCGATTCCGGCCTCAACCCACACGTCGCGGCCTGGAGCCAGAGTTAAAGCCTGATGCGCCTGTTCCGCGGCCTCGCGGGCGAAACCGAATTCGGCCTCGCGTAACGCTGCGTTTCCCTGCCAGAATGCGGCGGTTTCTTTGGAATCGTTGCGCTGCGCCGAGCTTTCAGCCTTCTGCGTCAGCGCCCGCGCCTTCTGCAGACGGCCGTGGAAGGCCTCTGTGTCAGACGCGGTCGAGAGAAGAATGTCTTCTGCGCCGGCCTTGCCCATCGCCCACGCGACTTGCTGCTGCATGCCCGGGTCATCTTTGCGCAGAAAGTCCAGGTAGTAGAGCGACTGCCGCAGGTAGGGGCCGTCGAGATTGTGCGCCAGCGCTTCATCGAATGCGGACTTGGATTCGTCGAGGCGGTTCATCGAGAAGTACGCAACCGCAAGATTGTTATAGGCCACGATGGAATTCGGTTCGAGGTTCATTGCCTGGCGGGTAACTTCGGCGGCGCGTTCGAACTGCCCAAGCGTGAAGTAATTCACCCCGAGGTTGGTGGCAGCGACGTAGTCGCGCGGATAATCCTGCAGCCACAGCTCGTATTCCTGAATGGCGCGTCCGAGTTCGCCCGTCACCAGCGTGAAATACGTGCAGGAGATGTAGTACTTCTCTCGGCCGCTGACACGATCGCGCAACTCATAAGCTTTGCGGACGTTTTGAATCGCCAGACTGGCCTGGCCGAGATTGTTGTAGCGCACTCCCAGCGAAGCGTAGGCGCGGGCAAAATTGGGATCGAGCTCGACCGCGCGCTTCAGAAACGGAAGAGCCTTGGTGTCGCTCTGCTCGCGCGCCTCGCGATTGCCTTCGGTATAGGCCTGCAGCGCTTCCAGCGAAGAGGTAGTGGCTTCTTCCAGCGGCTTGTCGAACTTCTGGATCGACGCCAGCGACTCGCCCAGCTTGCCGCGCAGGCTTGAGACTTCCCCGCCCAGAGTCTGCAGGACTTTCTCGCGATTTTCCGCCTCAGCGCCGGTCGCGGCGAGAACATCGCCGGTGCGGCAGGCAAGCGCTTTGATGCCGATAGCGTAATGGCTGCCGATACTGGCGATCGAGCCGGCCAGCATGGCCTTGCTCGAAGTGCGCAGGCAGATCTCGCGGCCAACGTCGCGCGTGACGCGTTCCGCGCTCGACTTTCCCATCAGCTTCAGGGTCTCGCTGACTTTGCGGTCGGAGAGCACATTCAGAAAGGGCGATTGCTCGAGATCAACGGCCAGAGCCTCCTTGAGTGTGCTGTCGAAAACGGGATCTCCCGTCGTGTTGGCGAAGTCGGTGATAACAAGGGTGTCAGCCTCGGTCAATTTCGTGACTCGTCGCGAACGGTAGTAGAGCGCGCCAGAGATGATCACCACGGCCACAAGACCAACGGCTAGAACCCTGCCTGTCGCTCTCCTTCTGCTCCGCAAAGGCGTTCTCGCCTGCGTAGTGGCGTGGACATCCACGACGGTCGCTCTTGCGCTCGCGCCCCGCGCAGCGACCGCGGGTGAACTGGCGTGCGAATCGGTGTCGCGCTTCAGCCGCTGCAGGTCGGCTTTCATCTCTGCGGCGCTCTGATAGCGCAGGTTGCGATCCTTCTCGAGGGCCTTGTTAATGATTCGTTCGAGTTCGACGGGCAAGTCAGGGTTGAGCCGGAGCAGCGGGGCCGGTGAGCGATTCAGGATGCCGTCGAAAATCACACCGGAACTTTCCCCGTGAAACGGAGGCATGCCTGTGGCCATCTCGTACAGGCTGGCGCCGAAGGAGAACAGATCGGTGCGGTTATCGAGATCTTTCGCGCGCACCTGCTCCGGCGACATGTAGGCGTCGGTGCCGGGCGCGGAGCCTTCTTGCGTGAGCATGGTTTCCTGCGTGAACGGCTGAGTGTCGGCGGCGGCGATTGAACTCGACGAACTCCGCCCGGCAGACACTTTGGCCAGGCCAAAGTCGAGTATTTTGGCGTGGCTGCGCTTGGTGACGAAAATATTCCCGGGTTTGATGTCGCGGTGAATGATGCCTTCGGCATGCGCGGCGTCGAGCGCGTCGGCGACTTCGATGGCGAGCGGCAGCAGAATCTCGAGGTCGAGCGGACGGCCGGCGATGCGATGCTTCAGCGTGATGCCGTCGAGATATTCCATCACGATGAAGGTCGTTCCCTCGTGCTCGCCGAAGTCGTAAATCGTACAGATGTTGGGATGATTCAGCGCCGACGCGGCCTGAGCTTCACGCTGGAAGCGACTCAACGACTGAGGGTTGTGCGCCACGTCATGGGGCAAGAATTTGAGCGCCACGAAGCGCCGCAGGCGCAGGTCCTCCGCCTTGTAAACCACGCCCATGCCCCCACCACCGAGGAGTTCGACGATGCGATAGTGAGACATGGTTTGACCGATCATGTTGGACCGTGTCGCGCCGATCCGGCTTGCGATTTCGGCGGCCTTTGATTTCGGCAATGAGAGGACTTCAGAAAGCCAGTCGCCATGGTAGGTACTGCGAAGTGTTTAGTCAACGCACGGTGACGATCTCGCCGTACGCATGTAAACTGTCAGGCTTCGTGATTTGCGGTTCTTAAACCTGGTCTTCGTTTCCATGCCCACGTTTGCGGCGGTTGACATCGGCTCCAACTCTGTAAGGCTCAAGATTGCCCGCCTGCAGCATGGACGTTTGCGCGCGCTGCACGAGGACCGCGAGGTCACGCGCCTGGGCGAAGGCGTGTTTCGTTCGGGATTTCTCACCCCAGAGTCAATGGCCGAGACGGTGAAGGTGCTGCGGAGGTTTCATCGCTCCACGCAGCAGATCGTCACCGACAGCGTGCGCGTAGTGGCGACGAGCGCTCTGCGCTACGCGCGCAACTCGCAGGCGTTTTTGGAGTGGGTGCGGTCGGCGACCGGCTGGCGCGTGGAAATCGTCTCGGGCGTGGAAGAAGCGCGGCTGATCCACCTGGGATTGATTTCAAGTCCGCGGCTTGATGGCGTGCGTTCGCTGATGATCGACCTCGGCGGCGGCAGTTGCGAGCTGACCGTCTCCGAAAACGGGCATATCCGCGACGCGGCCAGCCTGCCCCTGGGCGCGGTGCGGCTAACGGATGAATTTCTGCGGCATGATCCTGCACGCAAGGGCGAGTTGAAACGGATGCGCGGATTCGTAGCGCGGGAAGTGAACCGCGTCACCAAGCGCATCACGGCAGCGCGCGTGAAAAACGTAATCGCGACTTCGGGCACGGCGGCAGCGCTGGCGGCCGTGGCCACGCATTTACGCCGGCGGGGCGAGCGCAGGCGTTCCATCGTGACCCGCGTGGAGATGTCGCGGATCTTCAAGCGGCTCTCGCGATTGCCGCTCACCGAACGGCGCAAGATTGAAGGCATGGGCCCGCGGCGGGCGGAAATCATCGTGGCCGGAGCGATGGTGTACCACGAATTGCTCGACCGCTTTCACCTGAAGGGATTCCGCTATTCACCGCTCGGATTGCGCGACGGCGTTCTGGCCCAAATGGCGGCCGATTACGATCGCAGCACGCGTTCCGGACGGCAGATCGAATCGGAGCGGTGGGAATCGATCCTGAAGGCCGTGGCGCACTATCACGTGGAGCGCAGGCACGCGCTCGACGTGCGCCAATCGGCGATGCTGCTGTTTTCCGGCTTGCGTTCCGTGCACCGGCTGCCGCCCGAATATCGTGAGTGGCTATCGGCGGCGGCCATGCTCTACGAAGTCGGCGATTATGTAAACCGCAACGGCCATCACCGGCACACGCACTACATAATCTCGAATTCGGAGATTCTCGGGTTCACGCCCCAGCAGCGGCGGCTGATTGCGGCCATCGCGCGCTATCTGGGAAAGTCGCGGCCGGCGGTCGAAGACGGCCCCATGAAGATGGTGGACACCGCCGACCGCGCCAACGTGCACAAGGCTATCTTGCTGCTGCGCCTGGCGCGCGCAATGAATCTGGGCCGCAGCCGCGCGGTGGAGAAAGTCCGCATTGGTCTGCGCTCGCCGGCAGTGAAGCTGACGCTGGTGCCGCGGCAGCACATGGGCGTGGATCTGGAATTGTGGGCGATTGAAAAAGAGTGCGACTATTTCCGCGAAGTTTTTGGCCGCGAACTTTCCACCGCCGTGTCGTAGAGCGCGCGCAACACCTTGGGCGTCACGCACCATTGCAGCGTGCCGAACGAGCGGCGCATTTCCACCTTGGCCACCGCGCCTTTCTTGAGTTCCAGCGAGGCCTCGCAGCCGGAGTCGCTGATCACCGATCCCAAGAACTGGCTGAGGTTGGGATTGTGTCCCACCACCATGATGGCTTCCTGGCGGGCGTATTTTTCCAGCAGCTTGCGGAAGTCGGCAAGAGTCCCTTCCGGTCGCAGGGCGGCATCCAGCTGCAGCTTGCCTTCGTGGCCCAGCTCATTGCCCACCAGAGACGCGGTTTGTGTGCAGCGCTTCAACGGGCTCGAGACGATCGTATCCACCTGCACATTCAAAGCGGTGAGAGCGCGGCCGATGTAGCCGCACTGCTCGATGCCCTCCTTGTCGAGGGCGCGCTTTTCGTCTTTCTTGGCGTTGGGGACCGGCTCGCCGGCGCTGGCGTGGCGGAGAAAATAAAGAGTAATCACAGATTATGCTTCCCTTCTCACCGGCGTGCTTCGTCTGCGCGGCGGAGCAAATGGGGGGATGGGCACCGAAGCTTTCCCTTCGGCCACGCTCATCAGAAAATCCTGCGCGCTGAAGGCTGCAGCTCCCGTGGGCGGGCGGCCCGTCCTGCCGCGTGGGCTCTGCCAGGCGCGAATATAGGTGGCGTCTTTGAGCAGAATGCGCGCCTTGCGATTGTCGTGGAGATAAGCTTCGAGAATCTCCTGGCGCACGCGTTCGCGCAGCATTTCGTCGCGCAGCGGCACCAGCACCTCGACGCGCTCGTAGAGATTGCGCGGCATCCAGTCGGCGCTGCCGAGGTAGATTTCTTCCTGGCCGCCGTTGGCGAAATAGTAGATGCGGCTGTGCTCCAGAAAGCGCCCAACGATGCTGCGCACGCGGATGCGATCGCTCACGCCGCGCACGCCCGGGCGCAGGGAGCAGATGCCGCGGACGATGAGGTCGATCTCCACTCCAGCCTGGGAGGCGCGATACAACGCCCGCACTACGCTCTTGTCGAGTAGGGCGTTCATTTTGGCGATGATGCGGGCAGGGTTTCCCTTGCGGGCGTGCTCCGCCTCGCGCTCAATCAGTGCGATGCATTTATCGGCGAGGTCCAGCGGCGAGACCAGGAGCGGATCGTAGCTGGGATTTTCGGCGTAGGCGGTGAGGAAGCTGAAGACGTCGCGAACTGCGCGCGTGATTCCCGGATTGGCGGTGAATAAGCTGAGATCGGTGTAGATGCGGGCGGTGGTGGCGTTGTAGTTGCCGGTACCGATGTGCGCGTAACTGCGCGTGACGCCATCGGGATCGCGGCGCACCAATAACGACAGTTTGCAGTGGGTTTTCAATCCCACCAGGCCGTGGAAGACCTGCACGCCGGCGTCTTCCAGATCGCGCGCCCAGCGAATGTTGTGGGCTTCGTCGAAGCGCGCTTTCAACTCCACCACCGCGGTCACTTCCTTGTTGGAAGCCGCCTCCACCAGCAAGGGCACAATGTGAGAATGTTCGCTGGTGCGATACAGCGTTTGCTTGATGGAAACCACGTTGTCGTCTTCGGCGGCGGAACGGATGAAGGAGACCACCGGATTATAGGAATCGTAAGGGTGATGCAGGAGCACGTCGTGCGTGCGCAATTCTTCGAACAAGTCTTTGGACTTGGAAGTGAGGCGCATCTCGCGCGGCGAAAAGGACCGGTCCTTGAGATCGGGGCGGTCGACCTGCTCGTACACGTTGAACAAACGGGAAAGATTCACCGGCCCATCGACGGGAAACACCTGCCAGGGATCAAGCTCAAAAACGCTGCGCAGGCGTTCGATGATCTCCGGGTCGGCGCCGGCTTCAATCTCCATGCGCACGGCATCGCCTTTGCGGCGATTGTGCAGCTCGGCGCGCACCGACTCGAGCAGGCTGCGCGCCTCCTCTTCGGCAAGATAAAGATTGCTGTTGCGCGTGACGCGGAAGGGAGCCGAGGAAACAATGTCGTAGCCGCGATACATGCGCAGGGCATGATAGGCAACGAGATCGGCTAGGAAAATAAAGTCGGCCGTGCTTTCCGAAGGCAGGCGAATTAACCGCGGCAGCACGCGCGGCACAGAGACCACGCCCGTGTAGGTCAGGGCCGAACGGCGGCGCCGGCGCAGCAAAAAGCCCAGGCAGAGGGCCTTATTGATAACTCGCGGAAACGGATGCGCCGGGTCCACCGTGACCGGGGTGAGCAACGGGTCGAGTTCGCGCTCGCAATAATCATCGACGAAGCGCAGCGCGGCGCTGTCCAATTCCTCAAGGCTCAGCAGCCGGATGCCGCTCTGGGAGAGCGCCGGATGCAGCCGCGCGTTCCAGCAGTCGTACTGGTCTTTCACGAACTCGTGGGTCAGCTTGTTGAGAACGTCGCGTTTTGCGGTCAAGGTCAGACCGTCGGGCCCGGCCTCGTTGTAGCCGTCTTCAATCTGCTGCATCATGCCGGCCACGCGAACCTCGAAAAATTCGTCCAGGTTGCTGGCCGTGATGGCGAGAAACTTCAGCCGTTCCAGAAGAGGATTGCCCTCATCCTCAGCCTCTTCCAAAACCCGGCGATTGAACGCCAGCCAGGAAATATCGCGGTTAATGAAGTACTGGCTATTGTCGAGCGAAATTCGGCTTGTGGAACGCGCTGGAGGCATGACTTCGCTGAACCCGCCCGCCACTCCGGTCTGGTCCCGAAAACCGAGAGCGCTGCGGGAACCTAGTATAGACCATCCAAAAGAAATCGGCGGCCATTAAGGCCGCCGCCTGTAGGCATTCATGTCGCGTCATCGCTCACTTGATTTCCTTGATCGCGTCCTTCACTTTCGCCGCCACATTCGCCGGAAGCGG
>CAYOUY010000142.1:0-1882 GCA_964407245.1 uncultured Acidobacteriaceae bacterium | reverse complement strand
GTCTTAAAGGAGACCTCAACGCCGAGCTGGTTCAGGTGTTCGGTGAGATAAAGGGAATTGGTGTCTTGCCGGTAGGGAGTCAGCAGCTCCGAGCCAATGGCGATGATCTCCGCGTCCACGCAGAGAGTCTAGCACTAGGGACTCAGCAGTCAGCACTCAGCAGCCAGCACTCAGGAGTCAGCACTCAGCAATCAGCACTCAGCAGTCAGTCGTCTGCATCCAGCCTCCGGTTGAGGCCCGTGCCGCCGCGGTCGCAATGAGTTGTCATTCTTCCGTCGAGCGAGGCGAGACGGGAGAATCTGTCACTAAGGACAGCGCAGCCGAAAAAGGTAGTGCCGACGTTGTCGTCAGATCCTCCGCTCGCCTTCGGCTCGCGAAGGATGACAACTCCTGAGAACCGAATGCTGAATGATGGCCTGAGTGCTGAATGCTGACTGCTAATCCAGCAGCGCCTTCCCCTGAATTCCCCACGAAAGGTGGTGAACAGCGTTCTGCGTAGCGAGTACAGCGGAACGGCCGGGTGCAAAGGCAAGCCCGACCAGATTTTGTCCGGAGACGACTAGCGACGCTTTCTGGTCAGGTGTGATGCGCACGACCCCGCGCTTGCCGCCCAGCGACGCCGCCACGTAGAGATTGCCTTCCCCGTCGAAGGCAAGTCCCTGCGGGCGTCCCAGGCCGCGATAGAAGACAGAAACCGTGCCGTGCGAATCGACCGAATACACCGCGTCGTAGCTGGAAGTGGTAGGGCCGGTGACGTACAAAACTCCCGCCGGGCTGAAGGCGAGATGATACGCGGAGACGCTTGGTTCCAGCGTCGCGTACACAAAGGTCTGGCGGTCGCGGCCGATCTTGAAGATGGTTCCAGTACGATCGCCGACGTAGAGGTTTTCTTCGCGATCAAAGGCGATGCCGGTGGCGACGCCCATGCCTTCCGCGTAGGAAGACATCGTCCCGTTGGGTGCGACTTTATAGACAGTGCCATCGTGCCGCGAGGAAACGTAGAGCTGGCCGGCGCGGTCGAAGGCGACGGCCGTGGCATTCATCATGTCGGAGAGGAACGGCTTCACCTGATAGTTGGTGTCGATCCTGTAGATGGAAACCGGAACCTTCTGCCCACGCGTGCCGGAAAAGGTGACATAAATATTGCCCTCAGAGTCCAGCGCGGGATTGGCGACGGGGTGCAGGTTTTCGGCAATCGGCGCGGCCACGCGGACTTCGTGCCCGTTCGAGACCGAGCCGTTGGTCGAGACCACCACCGGGCCGGTAACGGCGCCTTCGGGCACACGGGCAACCACGAAATCGTCGGAGGCGATGACCACCGCGCCTTCCACTGTGCCAAATTGCACGCGCGGACGGCGCAACTCCGGGGGCTTCAGCCCGCTGCCGACGATCCGCACCTCGCCGCCGGGCAGGGCAGCCGCCGGTACGACCGTCTCGATGTGTGGCTTGCCGTTAACGTTCTTCTTTCCCAACAAGCGATCCGAAATTCCCATAGCAGCTTACTCAGCCCAAGACGCGCCAGTAGACGAGCGCCTGGACAATGGCCAGCGCATACAGGCCGGCACCCACGTCATCGAGCACGATGCCGGCGCCACCCTCAATCCTTTCCAGGCGGCGCAGCGGCGGCGGCTTCACAATGTCGAAAACCCGGAAAAGTATAAAGCTCAAAATCACCGATTGCCAGCGCAGAGGCACCGCCAGCAGCGCGATCAATTGCCCGGCTACTTCATCAATCACCACATGCGAAGGATCTTCCACCTCGCACTCGCGCGCCACGATCCCCGCCGCAGGTATCCCGATGATGAGAACCACGCACACCAGAACCGTGCATCCGAACCACTGGTAGCGCACTGGGATGAAGAAATGCGCGAAGGCCCACCAC
>CAYOUY010000141.1:0-1721 GCA_964407245.1 uncultured Acidobacteriaceae bacterium | reverse complement strand
CTCGCTTGCCGAACTCATCGCGTCGGGCAAATACCATAAGGCATCGCTGGAAAAGTTCCTCGCTTCGGCGGAAAGCTACGGGGATGGCCTGAACGAGCCGGACTACAAAGACCGGCGTGTCAAAATCGATGACCTGCGGGTTCGCTTGGCGAACCTGATGGCGAAGAACGGCGTGGTGGCGCTGGCCTATCCGCACCAGAAGCGCCTGCCGGTGATGATCGGCGAGCCCAATCAGGCGGAGCGCAACGGCATCCTGGCGTCGCTTGCGGGATTTCCCGCCATTACGGTTCCGGCGGGGTTCTCTGCGCCAACAGAGAACGCGCCCATCGGGGTTCCGGTGGGGATCGAATTCCTCGGCCCGCCGTTTAGCGAGCCGCAGTTGTTGCAGATTGCCTATGGCTTCGAGCAGGCGACGCACGCCCGCAAACCACCGCAATCTACGCCGCCCCTGAATGACCGTTGAAGATGATCGCATCCGTCGGACGGGGAGCAGCTTGGCTTCCGACTTCAACCGCAGTAAGCCGCGCTGACGCCTGAATCTGCTTTTTTGAGCGCCTGCGCGCTGAATCACGATTCGCAATCTGGCCGGAGCTATGGCACACGCTGCAAAGCCCCAGCATCTGAAAGCTGAAACGCTTCAGGCATTTGACGCTTATGTTCGTGGGGCCGAGGGGGAGATGGAACAGAGCCTACGGGAGAGGGGGACATTCCTGTGGTCCGACTCCAACCCCGAGCGAGCTCAGCAGGTCCGCAGCGGAAAGGTACTGGCGCAATTTTGGTCGGGTCGAGGACCGGTCAAGGTGCCACACGGTTTAATCCACGATTGGATCGCTGCTGCCTTCATTCCTGATACCAACCTTAAGAACACTTTGGCTCTCATGCAGGATTACGACAACCACAAGAACATCTATAAACCGGAGGTCATTGACTCAAAGCTTATAAGCCGTCACGGCAACGATTTTCGAATCTACATGCGGCTCCTGAAGAAGAAGATCATCACCGTTGTCCTCGATACAGAGCACCGCGTGCACTATCGCCCCTTGGGCCGAAGACGCTGGCTCTGCCGCTCGTACACAACGCGCGTTGCAGAAGTGGAAAATGCCGGCGGCAACCAGGAGCGGGTGTTGCCGCCCGACACCGGTTACGGATTCCTGTGGCGCTTGGATTCCTACTGGAGGCTGCAGGAGCGTGATGGCGGCGTGGTTGTCGAGTGCCGAGCCATATCGCTGACGCGAGACGTGCCATTCGGGCTGGGATGGACCATCGAACCGATCATTCAAAGACTTCCCAAGGAGTCGCTCATCAAGACTCTTGAAGCCACACGCCAAACGCGGGATGCCTTATGATATCTGAGGCGAGCATCAACCAGCGCAGCGCCAACCTGCATTCACTTGATGAAATATCCCGAAACTCTCCACTGGCCATCTTTGTCTCGCATCGGCGTGACGGTTTCCACGGCCGACTTCTTTTGCTGAAAAGAAGAATCGTACTGAATCACAACGTATTGCCCGTCCGGCGCGCCGGAAAGACGGGTGGTGTAGGTCGCCGATTTCAGCTTTCTCGATTCGACCTTGCCGAGAGGAGTACGCCTGCCCTTCATCGTCTCCACCCACTGCTCCTTCGAAACGGCGCTCTTAAAGAACGCCGCTGCTTCATCCCAACTGGCGGTGTAGTTTCCCGCATCCACCAGTGCCAGCCATTGGTTGGCGGCATTGACCGCC
>CAYOUY010000140.1:0-2703 GCA_964407245.1 uncultured Acidobacteriaceae bacterium | reverse complement strand
CCTCGTGGATTGTCGGCACAGCCATTTCGGCCAGGGTTCATCAGCAAATATCGAAACCACCACGCTCCGCCGCCGCTCGCTAACCCCATGCGCAGAAACCAGACTTCGTAGCGGCGACGTGTCGATAGTGAGCAGTAAGTTTCGTTCAGTGTCTTCACAGGCCAGTTTTACAGTTTGGTGGAGCAGAACAGCATAAGCCTGTCTAGTCTGCTATTGAAGCATCTCAGGCTGTCAGACAGCATCACCTGCAGGGGTGATCTCTGTCACGGATACCCGACTCAGTGGCTGCGACACTCTGTTGCCATCGTGCAAGCATGAGGTCCGGATACATTTACGCAGACTGTCCTTCGCCCGAACTTCAAAACTCTTGCAGTCCGGCGGCGGACCATACATTCACAATAATTACGTCGGCGAGCCAATTTCCGGTTGGCTAGGGCAGGCGTTGGGCCCTGGCGTCCTGACAGGCGCCACTGAATCGCAGACGGCCAAAGCCGTAGGTTTTTGAGGCGCGCCCCCAAGGGGGGCCATCCCCAGGTGAAAAGAGAATTGGAGTGCTGTCATGGGATTGCACAATTCGCGAGTTTCCGGGGACGCGGAACTGCGCCATGATGAGCTACAACGGCACCGCTTATTTCGGATTCACCGGGGGCGCAGGCTGCACCGTACCCCCACCACCTGGAAGGCATCTCTCGGGAAATTCGCACCCGGTCCGACAGTCTTTACCGTACCTTACACTACGCGCGATTTTTGAACCCGATCACGTTCAGGAGGCGGACGATGAGGCCCATTCTCGAGGTACACCACTTGACCAAGTACTTCGGCGGACTGGCTGCCGTGAAGAACGTTAGCTTCGCCGTGCCTGAACAGCACATATTCGGATTTATCGGCCCCAACGGCGCCGGCAAGACCACACTGTTCAACATGATCGCGGGTGCTCTCCATCCCTCGGCAGGGCACATTTTCGCCCGCGGCAAGGACGTGACCGGGCTGCCGCCGTTTTGTCTCGTCAAAGCGGGGATCGCCCGCACTCATCAAATCGTGTGCCCGCTGAAAGAGATGACCGTGCTGGAGAATGTGGAGGTGGCGGTCCATTTCGGGCGCAAGCAGATCACCCGCATCTCGGCTGCTCGTGACCTGGCGCTGCAGGTTTTGCATGACACCGGCCTCGGTCATTGTGCCGACAGCATGGCTGCCGAGATTCCCTTTGGCGAGCAAAAACGGCTCGAGCTGGCTCGGGCTCTGGCCAGCGATCCTGGACTCCTGCTCTGTGACGAAATTTGCGGGGGCCTGACCCGCAGCGAGACCTGTAACATGCTCGACCTGCTGCGGCGCACCCGCGACCGCGGCACGACCATTATGTATGTGGAACACGACGTGAAGGCGATCATGGCAATCTGTGATCGTATCGTCGTGCTGAATTACGGGGAGAAACTATCGGAGGGGCAACCGCACGAGATCTGCAATGATCCAGCCGTCATTGAGGCCTATCTCGGCCGTCCCGCGAACCGGGCGGCTGTGCCGTCAGATCGCAGCGCTGCTGCCTGAGAACGCGGCGCCCGGCCTTCGGCTGGGCCTTCTATTTGCCCGCGCAACGCGCTCTGCCGATCTTCCTTGTTGTGCTCTTCTTCCTCGGCATAGGCGGCGCGAATTTCACCATGTTTACCCTCTGGCTGCCGGAACTCTTTCCTACGGAGATCCGCGCCACCGCTTTTGCGTTCTGCACATCGTTTGGACGATTCATCGGCGCCGGCGTGAACTTCATACTCGCCGCTGCGGTCGCGCATACCGGGACCATCGGCACACCCGTTGCCTGGACAGCGGTTGCGTTCGCGATCGGTTTGCTGGTTATCCCCTTCGGCCGGGAAACGATTGGGGACGTGCTACCAGAGCAACGCTCCCTGCCCCAAATCCTTCGCAGTCGGTACTTGCAATGTCGGATGGGCGCTTGTAGTCTACGGGAACTGGCACCGGCTCAGATACCGTTCAATGTCCTATTGTTTTGATTTCAACTCCCGCTACGGCATCCTGCGCTGCCGGCTCGAAGGGGATATTAGCGAGGATGTGCTCAAGCAGTGTTACAAGCTAGCCAGCGAGTATGCCGCCCTCACCAGTCCGAACGTCGGCATTGTTGATTTTACGAGCGTAGCTGTCTTCAATGTTTCCGCGCAGACGGTGCGTGATTTAGCGTATTCCACCCCAGCCATCGCGGGCCACCTGCCCCGCTTCATCGTGGTGCCCGACCACATCTACGGCCTGGCGCGGATGTTCCAGCAATGCGGAGATGAGACGCGTTCCCGGTTGTATGTAGTGCACAGCGTGGCCGAAGCATATGCCTTTTTGGGGATCCAAGAAGCGGATTTCCAGCCCTTGAAAAAGAGCGTTGAGCTTGCCGACAGACGGGCTCACCTAGCTGCAAATCCGGAGCGCGAGTCATCGGCGTAGTGGCGGCTTGTTCTGGCGCCGTTGTTTCCATCCTCCCGCCCGCAGATTTTTGGACGTCGGCGCTGGCGATTGATAAGGATGACAGCCGGACCTGTAAGCCGAATTCTGTCTGTCCGCCTCTTGGCGGAACAGGACGATCATTCCTCTGGGCCGCGCATTGCTGCGCGGCTCTAGCGACCTACCCGGAGGTCAAGCGCGCCGAGCCAGCGCGCGGGCGCCTACGGCACCCCCTCGCGGGCTAAAGACCCGCTCCGGGGACCC
>CAYOUY010000139.1:0-7893 GCA_964407245.1 uncultured Acidobacteriaceae bacterium | reverse complement strand
ACGCCGCCGAGGAATGCCCAGAGTTCGCTTTGCAACTCAGGCCGAATTAAGTCGCGCCGTTCCTTTGTGGAGAAGATGCAATGCACGAGGTCAGAGATATAGGTGTGTGACAATATTTTCGGGCGTCCCTCCGGGACGCTGCTCCAATACTGCCTAGAGTACCCGGCGTTGAAACGCCGGGCTACTGTAAAGCGTCCTGTCGGACGCGAGTGTTCCCGGATTGGAACCCGCATTTGATGTGGCGGCAGAAAAGCAGGTTCCTCGCGCCGAAAAACGGCGCTCGGAATGACAACCCTTTGAATAGAAGCGATCACACCTCGGCTAGTTCTTCTTCCAGCAGTTGCCTGTTGTACAGGTCGCTGTAGTAGCCGTTCAGGGCAAGCAGTTCATCGTGGGTGCCGAGTTCGACCACGCGGCCGCCGTGCAGCACGGCGATGCGGTCGGCGTTGCGCACGGTCGAGACGCGGTGGGAGATGAAAATGGTCGTGCGTCCGCGCATCAGGTCGCGCAGGTGATTGAGAATTTTGTCTTCGGTGTGGGTGTCGACGCTTGAGAGCGCATCGTCGAGGATCAGAATCTTCGGATTGCGAATCAGGGCGCGCGCGATGGCGGTGCGCTGCTTCTGGCCGCCGGAGAGGGTGATGCCGCGCTCGCCCACCAGCGTTTCGTAGCCCTCGGGGAAGCTCTCGATGTCGGCGGCAATGTTGGCGGCGTCGGCTGCGGCGTGAATTTCAGCGTCGGTGGCAAAGTCGACGCCGAGCGCGATGTTTTCGCGGATGCGGTCGCTGAAGAGAAACGTCTCCTGCGGCACGAATCCGATGCTGTGGCGCAGCGACGCGAGTGAGTAGTCGCGAACGGGGCGGCCATCAATGAGAATCGCCCCGGGCGTGGCATCATAAATACGCGGGATGAGGCTCACCAGTGTCGTCTTCCCCGATCCGGTCGGACCAACGATCGCCAGGCTGCTCCCGGCAGGGATGCGTAGGTTCACATCATGGAGAACCGGCTTGCCGTCGTAGCTGAAATTCAGCCCGCGAAATTCGATCCCGCCGTCGATGTTCAGGTCCTTCGCAGCCGGCGTGTCTTGAATCTGAGGCTGCTCCTGCATGATTTCGTTCAAACGTCCCAGCGATGCGGTTCCGCGCTGGAACAGATTGATCACGTAGCCGAGCGCGATGATGGGCCACATCAGTTGCAACATGTAAGAGTTGAAGGAAACAAACTGTCCTACGGTGATGCGGCCGCCGACCACTTCCCGCCCGCCCAGCCAGATCACCAGCACGATGGCACAGCCCAGCATGAACTCGAGCGTGGGCCACAACATGCCCATGAGTCGCACGAGTTTCAGGCTGCGGCGGATGTATTCCTTGTTCTCTTTTTCGAACAGGCCGATTTCGGCTTCTTCCTGCACGTAGGCGCGAATCAGGCGGGCGCCGGAAAAATTCTCCTGTGCGCGGGCGGAAATGTCAGAAAACATGGCCTGAATGCGCTCGAACCGGTCGTGAATCTGCCGCCCGAAATACTGGATCAGAACGCTGGCGATGGGAAACGGCAGAAAGGTGTAGAGCGTGAGCCGCGGGCTGATCGACATCATGAAAGCCAGCGCGCCAACCGTCAGCACGATCGTGTTGGCCGAGTACATGATCGCCGGTCCCAGAAGGTTGCGCACCGCGCTCAGGTCGTTGGTGGCGCGCGCCATGATGTCGCCGGTGCGATAGCGCTGATAGTACGAGTAAGAGAGCTTCTCGAGGTGCGCGAACAAGTCGTTGCGCAGGTCGAATTCAATGTCGCGGGAAATCCCGATGACGATCCAGCGCGTCAGGAACTGGAAGATGCCCTTGCTCAGGCCGATAGCGAGCAGCAACCCTGCATAGAGCAACAGCTTCTGTCGCTGTTGCGCCACTCCTTCATGAAGTATGTCGGCGGCGGTGCCCAGCACCTTGGGAAAGAGAATCCAGATGCCGTTGTGCAGGAATACACACAGCACGCCCATCAGATAGCCCCAGCGGTAGCGTTTCATGTAGGGCAGGAGCGGGCGCAGGCGCTTGGGAAACATGCAAGCTCAGTAGATGAAATTCTAGCAGGCGAGGTGCAGGATTTTCAGGGGCCTTACAGCTGTTAAAGCCAATCAGTTACATATGAAAGCAGCCTCCCTTTGACAATTCTTTACTTCTGGCCCCTTACGCGGTGATGCACAATGATGGGAGCAGTGCATGATGGAAGTGCAGAAGATGGGAGCACAGAAAACGGGAGCCATGGAACGGATCCTGGTCATTGACGACGACGTGGAGCTCTGCCACCTGGTCGGCGAATATCTGCGGGCGGAGGGCTTTGCCATCGACTACGTGCATGATGGCGAAACTGGGCTGAAGAAGGCCACGGCCGGAGAATACTTGCTCGCCGTGCTCGATGTGATGCTGCCCGGCATCAACGGCTTCGAAGTATTGCGCCGGATTCGCGCTACGTCGCGGCTGCCGGTGCTGTTGCTCACGGCGCGGGGCGAAGATGTGGACCGCATCGTTGGGCTGGAGATCGGAGCTGACGATTATCTTCCCAAGCCGTTCAATCCGCGCGAACTGCTGGCGCGCATCCGGGCTATTCTGCGGCGCACACGTGACGGCAGCGGAGTGCCCTCGACACCCGAAGTCGTGAAAGTCGGGGATGTGGAACTGGATCCCGCAACCCGCACGGTGCATCTCGACGGCAAGCCTGTGGATCTGACCTCAGTCGAATTCAACCTGCTGGAAGTGCTGTTGCGCGAGGCGGGGCGGGTGGTGCCGCGCGAGCGGCTGGTGAACGCAGTGCTCAGCCGAAAGTTTTCGCCCTTTGACCGCAGCATCGACATGCACGTCAGCAAAGTGCGCAAGAAGCTGGGCGACAGTGACAGTGACGAGCACATCAAGACGGTACGTGGTGTAGGCTATATTTTTGCCCGGCCTAGGGAGAAGTCGAAGGCTACGTCCTAGGGCCACGTCATGAAAAGTCTCTTTCTCCGGATATTTTTGTCGTTCTGGCTGGCGCAGGCGCTCATTATCACCGCGGCAGTGCTCCTGACTCTTGCCCTGCGGCCGCGAAGTGGAACCTGGGAGTCGCTGCGCGCGACCGCTCTGAACGACGCCGTCACCGCTTACGAACAGGGTGGAGACGCAGTGCTGCGCAAGTACTTCGAAGAACTGGACGCCACCCAACACGTGCG
The DNA here is from genome assembly GCA_964407245.1 of uncultured Acidobacteriaceae bacterium. GTDB lineage: Bacteria > Acidobacteriota > Terriglobia > Terriglobales > Acidobacteriaceae > Sulfotelmatobacter. The sequence goes on along the minus strand of CAYOUY010000139.1, from coordinate 4,697 downwards.
GGCGTATCTTTTCAATGAAGAGGGGACGGAGCTCTCGCACCGCACACCTCCCGATTGGGCGATTCGAGTCGCCGCCGGGGGCCCGCGGATTTCGCGTGACGGATTCATGATCCCCGCTCCTCCGGTGCAGCGGGACTCCCGTTCGTCCTCGGATGGACTGCATCGTTACACCATCGTGATGGGTCTGCCGCCGGGGCCACGCGTATTTTTTGGCCCCCGCGGAATGCCATGGCGGTGGTTGATGATCGCGGTTATTTGCACCGGTTTGGTGTGTTATGGGTTGTCGTGGTACCTGACCAAACCGATCGTGCGTTTGCGCACGGCCACGCGCCAGCTCGCGGCCGGTGATCTGGCTGCGCGCAGCGGCGCGCCAGCGTCCGGTCGCCGCGATGAAGTTGCCGGCCTGATGCGCGATTTTGATGCCATGGCCGAGCGGCTGGAGACACTGGTCAAGGCTCAGTCGCGCCTTTTGAACGATATTTCCCACGAATTGCGGTCGCCGCTGGCGCGGCTGAATGTGGCGCTGGGCCTGGCCCGGCTGCGCGAAGGCGTGGAAAACGCCGACATGCTCGATCGCATCGAGCTCGAAGCCAGCCGCTTGAACGAATTGATTTCGCGCATTCTGACCCTGGCGCGGCTGGAGGACGGTGAGCAGCGTGTGCCCCAGACTCCGGTGGCGCTGGATGAAATCGTGGCCAGCGTTTCAGAAGATGCCGAGTTCGAGGCGCAGGCGCGCCATTGCCACGTCCGCGCCATGATGGCTGACGGCGACTGGAAGGTGCGCGGCAATGCGTCGCTGCTGCACAGCGCGGTCGAGAACGTCGTGCGCAACGCCATCCGCTACACGCAGGAAGGAACGACAGTCGATGTGGATCTGTCGAGCGTGGAGGCGCCCAACGGGCGGGAGGCCGTGCTCAGGGTCAGCGACTTGGGGCCCGGCGTCCCCTCCGATGCCCTGGAAAAGCTTTTCGAACCCTTTTACCGTCTTGACGATTCCCGCGGACGCCTCACCGGCGGAGCTGGTTTGGGCCTGGCCATTACGGAAAGGGCAGTTCGGTTTCATGGCGGCCGGGTATCGGCATCGAACCGTCCGGAGGGCGGGCTGCTGGTTGAGATTCGCCTCCCGTTGATTTCCGCGCGTCCGCTTGTGAAGGAGCAACCGGAAGCGGTGGCGTCGGGGCAGGAAGCGTAGGGAAGCTCTGATTAAGTCATGATGGAATCGTTCAGCGACTAAAGTCGCGATTATTTTGTTGCATTTCCGGACGGCCTGAAAGGCCGTCCCTTTCAAAGCCAGACTTAATCAGAGTTTCCTTGTCGCCCTCCAACCGCCATCCTTCTTTCAAATTGCGGTTTAGGCAACTCGGCGGCTGTTATTCTGGTTCCAACCATAGGCTCCAGATCGGGGTTGGAGTTTGCTCTTCCGGCGCATTTCCTGATAAATAAATGGGTTGCGTTTTTCCCGCATTTTGAGACCGCAAGCCTCCCGGACGGTGCTCCGGGGAGAGTATGCGCGCGAAAGCGCCAAATTAACCAGGTGCTAATTAACCAGGTGCTAGATTAACCAGGAGATCAGGCGGAGAATGTCGAAGAAATTGGCGTGGCTGCTCGGGCTGGGGACGTTGGTCATGATCGGAGTTCTGCTGGCGTGCGGCAGCAACTACAACCCTGCATCTGATGGATTGGTGCTGGTCGCGAGCCAGGGCTCGGGATTGATCCAGACCTTCAGCTTCAATCTTTCCAGCGGCTCGATCGCTGACGTCAGCAACTCGGTTGGCGCAACGGCGAACCTAACCTGCCAGATTGCCGGCGTCCCCGGTTCGCTGGTGCTGAACCCGGCGGGAACCTACGCTTTCGCCATCATCAACTCGGTCGGCACATGTCCGGGGAGCCAGACCGGCATTGAGTCGTTTGTGGTGAACTCCAACGGCACGATTCCCAACAGCGGCACCGTAACCACCGATCCCAACCCGGTCGCGATCGCCATGGATCCGAGCGGGAAGTACCTGTTTGTGGCGGAGGGGAACGAGGGCTTGGTAAACGCTTATGCGATCAGTAGCGGGAATCTGACGTTGGTGCCAGGCACCTTCACTTTTGTTCGCCCGACGGGTTTCTTAACGCCGAACATCGCTGCACTGACGACGACTCCGATTTCGTTTAATTTTTCCAGCGCCGTGTGCTCGGGAAGTCCCAACGCGACGCAGGAATTTCTCTATGCGGTGGATTCCCAAAACAATGCCGTTTACGAATATGCGGTGGATATGTCCACCGGCGCGCTGCAGAATCCTCCGGGCGACGGCCAAGTGTTGACGTTTACGACCGGAGCAATACCGATGGGGGTTGTGGTCGATCCCTGCAACCGCTTTGTCTACGTATCAGATTGGCAGACGAACCAGATCAGCGCCTACACGATTTGCAACGGATTGGCAACGCAGTCGTCCCTCAACTGTCCCAAGAGTCCCGACGGCAGCCTGGTGCCCGTTACGGGCTCGCCCTTTAGCTTGACAGGTAACGCCGAAGGCCCCGGGCCGTTGGTCGTGGACGCGCTGGGAAATTACCTGTACGTCCTGAACCAGCTATCGCATACGATTTCGCCCCTGGCCATCAGCCCGGTCAGTGGGAGCATTTCCGGCAAGTCGGTGTATAACGTCGGAAACTATCCGGAGCAAATGGTCATCCGCAGCGATGACAGCTGGCTGTTCGTGACCAACTTCAATCCCCCCACCCTGTCGCAATTCGCCGTCGTGCCCAGCACCGGTGCCCTCGTGCCCCTGCCCGCGACGACCACGGACAACTATCCGTGGGGAGTGGCGGTGAAGTGAAAGCAGGGACTAGGGGCTAGAGACTAGGGGCTGGAAATCTTGACTCTAGTCCCTAGCCTCCAGCCCCTGCCTTACGTAGGCACTTTTAGAATCAAATACCCGCCCACCAGCACGAAGATCAGATCCGGCGACCACGCCGCCATGGCAGGAGGCAGTTGGCTCAGGTCGCCCATCGCTTCGAACAGGCGCGACACCACTGTGTAGAACACGGCGATGCCGACCGCAACGGCGACTCCAGTGACCGCGCCCTTTTTCCCCGTCGACAGCGAGAAGGGAATGGCCAGGACGGCCATGATCAGAGTGATCAGCGGATAAGAGAGTTTCTTGTGCAGCTGCACGCGCAGCCGCACCACGTCGAAGCCGCTCTGCTGCAGGTCGTGGATGTAGCTGCGCAGCTCCTCGTAATTCATCTCCGTATACTGCTTCACTTCCTTCTTGAAATACGAAGGCGTCTCGCCCAGGTCGGCGAACGTGGCCACGTCGAACGGCCGGTAGTTCAGGATGGCGGAGACGTTGAGGGTGCGATCCCATCCCTGCTCGTAGACCCACTTGTTCAGATTGTCGGCCCAGTGGGCGCGGTCGGCGTGAATGCGGCGCGTGATGGTGAAACTGGGGCGATCGAGTTGAAAAACGGTGACGTTGCCGAAAGTGTCCTTGTCAGGGTCGAAGAATTGGTAGTACCAGATGTCGTTGTTCTGACCGAAAATCCATTTGCGATCAGGGCGAAGATAAGTTTGCGGAGGTTTGCCCTTGATCTGGTTGTGCAGCGCTTCCTGGCGTTTGTTGGTATGAGGCAAGTAGAGTTGATCGGCAAAAAACAATCCCGTGGCCAGCACGGCGGCGGCGGCGATCACCGGCGCGACGATGCGATAGATGCTGACTCCCGTGGCTTTGATCGCCGTGATTTCGTTCGAGCGCTGCATCAGCCCGAACGTGACCAGTACGGCGAGCAGCATGACCAGCGGAGCGACGTTGTAGAGCAGATAAGGCGTGACGTTCAACAGATACTCCGCGACCACCATGAACGGAACCTGATTGCGGAGAATGTCGCCGAGCAGCTCAAACAGTGTGAAGACCAGTACCAGCACAAGGAAGGTGGAGAGGATCATCCCGAGATACAGAAAAAAGTCGCGCAGTACGTAGTCGTCGAGCAAGGTGGGGAAGCTTGCGCTGAAGACGCGGCGCCGAGTCGAGACGCGCTCAAAAACATTCTCCCGGGTGCGGCTGTTTATGGTCTGCTGCGAAGCCGCAGCCCGATTCCACGAAAAACGAAAAGAGGCCAACTCGAACGGACGCCGTTCCGCCTGCCACAGCAAGAAGAGCGCCAGCGCTAGGAAAGCCAGGTCGGCCAGCCACGCTCCGAACCACGGCGAAACCCGGCCTTGCTTGGCCAGCGAAACGCCGATCAGCGAAATCACGTAATACGTGAACACAAGAAGGATGGTCAGCACGAATCCGCCCGACTTCCCGCTCTTCTTCGAAGACAGGCCCAGTGGAATCCCCACCAGCGCCAACACCAGGCAAGCGGTGGGCAAAGCGAAACGCCGATGAAACTCGATTAGATACAGCTGTGCCGAGCTGGGATCGACACGGCTAGCCTTCTGCGGCAACGTCCATGTGTCCATGATCGTGGCCGGCTGCGATTCGTCGGTCTTGTTTTCAGTCGATGGCAGTTCGATGGGAATATCGGTCTGCCGGAAGGTGGAGATCTGGTAGTGATCGACCTTCGTAGGATCAGTCTCGTGGGCGGAGCCGTCGGTCAGATGCAGGTGCAGTCGATCCGGACCTTCGCTGACAACAATGCCTTCCTTGGCGAGCGTGATCTTCGGGTTGCTGGCGTCAGTCAGGTCGGCCATGAACACGTCTTTCCACACCGCC
>CAYOUY010000138.1:0-19673 GCA_964407245.1 uncultured Acidobacteriaceae bacterium | reverse complement strand
ATGTTCCTTCAGGAACACTGTGCAGATCTCGCGCATCCCTTTATCTGCAAGGGCCTGCGTCGAAAATCAGGGCACGATCACGGCCGCGCCATCCACCGAGTCGTTCTTTACCGCGATCAGGGCCTCGTTCGCTTGATCGAGCGGAAACACGGTAACCCTTGGCCTCAAACCAATCTCAGCCGCCAGCGCGAGAAAGTCGTGTGCATCGGCGCGAGTCATGTTGGCCACGCTGCGCAGCTGGCGCTCGCCCCACAGCAAGCGGTCGTAGTCGAACTGAGGCATGCGATCGAGATGAATGGCATTGATCGCAACCACGCCGCCTTTGCGCAGGCCGGCGAGCGCAGCCACCACGACGTCTCCACTCGGAGCAAAGGTGACCGCGCGATCCAGTTGCACCGGCGGCTGCTCGGTCTCACTTCCTACCCACGTTGCGCCCAGCGACGCCGCGAGATCGCGATGCGACTTGCCACGCGTGGACACATACACCTCACATTTCCACGCCTGCAAAACTGCGATGGCCAGATGTGCTGACGCGCCGAAGCCAAACAATCCCACGCGCTCGCCCGGTTTGACACCGGCTACGCGCAGGCTGCGAAAGCCAATAATACCTGCACAAAGCAGAGGAGCCGCGTGCTGATCGTCAAGCTCTTTCGGCAATGGGAAGACAAAATCCGCGCGCGCCACAGCGTATTCCGCGTAGCCGCCGGGCACGGAATAGCCGGTGAAGGTGGGCGAGTCGCAAAGATTCTCTTCGCCGCGCTTGCAGTAAGGGCACGTGCCGTCCGTGCCTCCGAGCCACGAGACGCCCACGCGCGTGCCCACAGGAAGTTCCCCCGTCGCGCCTTTGACCACCTCGCCCACGATCTGGTGGCCGGGCGTCATGCGGGAATGCTGTGGCGGCAGTTCGCCTTCGACAATGTGCAGATCGGTGCGGCAGACGCCGCAGGCGCGCACGCGGAGCAGAACTTGTCCCGGGGCGGGCTGCGGATCAAAGACATCTACGATCTGCAACGGGCGTTGCGCAACCGGCTGCGGAGTGATGAGAACGGCAGCTTTCATGGCAGTGAGCTCTGCCATATATGATGCCAAACGAACCCGCACAGAGCGCAGTTCGAGACTGGAAGCGCCCCAGTCAGGCCGGCTTGGCTAATTCTTAGGCCCTGGGACCGGTTTTAACTCCATCATTCGCACTTCGAATGGTTTCAGATGAAAAGTCGTTTCTGGTTGCAGAAACATTCCGACTACCTTGAAGTCACCCTCTTTCCAGGGGCTACTGACATCGAATGTTGACACTGCTCCGGCGGGTAGTTCCAACAACGCCGAAATGTTGCCGGTGAAATCCTGCGGACGGTCGCTGGGGTTGCGGAGTGTGATGATTGCCTTCGCGGGCGACCACGCCGCCCAGCCGTAGACTTCCAGCCGCGCGGGATCACCGCCGACCCAGTGCGAGTCCTTGAGCACCTGCGCATTCGCGCGCGACCACTTCGCGGCTTCGGCCAGAACGTCCCAGTCCTGCAGTGAGAGCAGCGAGGGCGTGATGTACATCTCCTGCAATTGCGTGCCGGTCGCAAAGTACGAGTGCACTTCGTCTGCAAAATCATGCGTGGGATCGTCGCCCAGGCGCTGGGCGTGGCGGGCGTAGATCATGCCGTGCAGCATCACCGAATTCAACGGGAAGAGTGGACCGTCTTCGACGACATGGCGGTAGAGATCCGAGTCTCGGTAAGTGATCCAGCGCTGGCGGTTCGAGCCGACGCCTGCGAAGCTGTGGTCGTCACCGCCGCGCCAGATGGAATCGGCGTAGAGCAGCCAGAAGGGCGAGGGGTAGGTTCCGGTCGTGAGGTTGATATAGACGTCTGGTTTCTTCGCGCGCAGCGTGCCGATCAGATGAATGGCAGCGTCGAAGTCGCTGTCGAATTCGCTGCCCTTGATGACTTCGTTGGCGTTGCCCGTGCCGTCGAACTTGAACTGGTTGATGCCGTACTTGTCGATCAGGTCGAGGCAGGTGTCGCGGAAGTAGCGATAGTAGTTGCGGCCTGACAAAGCGAATCCGCCTTCGTTGGTTTCGAAGCCTTGCGGGCGCGCCGCGGCGAGGCGTTGCTCCTTGGGCTTGTCGTAACCGCCCCAGGGTGAAAGCCAGATACCAGGCGCGGCGCCATATCGGGCAGCCACTTCAGCCACTTTGGTCAGGCCATTAGGAAAGCCGGGATTGAACTTCCACAAAGTGGTGGGATCGTCCCAGCCATCATCGAAGAGAAAGCTGTCGAGCTTTACGCCGCGTTGCTTCGTCAGTTGCTCGCCGAAGGCCTGCACCACCGCCAGCGCACCCAGTTCGTTGTAGCGATCGAAGTAGCCAAGGTCGTACCACGAGTTGTAGTGCAAGAAGGTGCGGTAGGGATGGGCGCGTTCGAGTTCCACATAATTCAGGAAATCGCGGCGAGTCTGGCCGCGATGAGTCACACCGAAGACAGACGAGTAGGTGACGCTCTGACCGGGTTGCAGGGGGAGTTCGCGCGAGAGCCAGCAGGAGGCGTGCTCGCCGCGATCGACGCGGCAGTCTGATAACGGATGCTCGAAGCCGAAGAACCACTCCCACGCGGTGACGGGCGATCCCTTCACCTGGCCCGAAACTTGTGCCCCTGGCACGGTCAGATCGATGAGAACAATTTGCGCGAGTGGGAAAGGCTGTTGCACGGCGTGAATGGTCAGTTCCTGACGAATGTAGTTGGCGTCGTCGTGCAGAATGGCTTTCCAAGTGAGGTGCAACTTGGTGGAGGCGTCTTCGAGTTCGACGCGAATCTGGCGCCCGGGCATGTGATCGGCGGACCTGGGCGAGCCGGCTGCGACAGGGATCTCCTCGAGCACAGGCTCTCCGACAATTTTGAAGTCGGTCGAATCGAGGACTGGCCCTTCGCGCGGCACGAGTTTCAAGAGGGTCACCAGCGGCACGCCGGTTCCGGTCAATTCATTCGTGAGACCGCGCGGACGAAGCGTCCCCTCGCGAACGGACCAACTGGCGGAGATTTCATCGTTGATCAGAAAGAGATTTTCGCCCTGGCGCAGCGCCTGCACGGAGGAAACAGGTGACGCGGCGGCAGCGATCGACGGTTGGCCGTGAAGAGCGGCGAGGGCAAGAAGTAGGGAGACAAGCAGTGGTGAAGTATGGTGTGGTGACATTACTATGAAGCCTCGGTTTGAGTGTTGCCTCTTTCGCCCGTCGGAAGGCTTTTGTTCTACGCACTCTACTACCCACGGCTTGCGCCGTGGGCAATATTCTCGCGTGTCTTTGCGAAACACCGGTGCCGTACCCTTCGACGCGCTTCGCTTGCTCAGGGCAGGCTCTGCGGGACTCGTCCCTCTTCCCCATTCTTACCGGGCACTGCCGCGCCGGGCTTTCACCTCTCGGCGCTTCACGGCTGGAATGGGGCGCCGCAAATTACAGCATCCCCGGCCAAAGTCCCATACAGCTGAATGCTTAGGAACCCGTGTTCGGGGCTTTCCCACGCCGCCGTTTCGTGGCTGGAATCGGACACCGTATCCGGCCTGGAGCTGACCGTCCTTGCCGGTGTTTCATTTTGGCTGCGATTTGACTTGACATTCAGTGTAAACGAAAGTAATAGTGTTGAGTCGTAATAATATGAAAGCCGCTGCAGGGAGGCGGATATGCGTGTCTCCGGTCGTTCTCGGCGCTGGTTGATTCTTGCTCTGGCGGGTATTTTCGCGGGCGTTGCGGCCTGGGGGCAGGCTGCGTACGAGGCACAGGTTCGCGGCACAGTGAGCGACCAGAGCGGCGCTCTAGTTGCCAGCGCCAGCATCACCATCACCAACAACGCCACCAACATTTCTCAGGTGGCGCACACGGACGATCATGGGCAGTACTTCTTCGTCGGGCTGCGTCCCGCCGCGTACACCATCAAGGCGGAGAGCAAGGGATTCAGAGTCTCCGAAAAAACGAATGTCGTGCTGCAGGTGGACCAGCAGACCACCGTGGATTTCGTGCTGCACCCGTTGGCGGTCAGCGAAACGATGGAAGTGACCGAAACCGCTCCCCTGCTCGATACCGAAAGCGCGACCCTGGGGACGGACATCAGCAGTCAGTCCATCAAAGAACTGCCTCTCATAAACCGCAGTTTTTTCGGGCTGACCTTCCTGGCCGCGGGCGTGACTGAAGTGAGCGGGGCGGGCACCAGCGATAACTATCCGGCGGGAACCAACTTCACTTCCAACGGGCAGCGCAACGCGACGGCCGAAATACGGCTGGACGGGTCCTTACTCAGCGCTCCGGAACAGGGCGAGGGAGGGAACTCCAACGTTTATTACGAGCCGCTGGTCGAGGGCCTGCAAGAGATGAAGGTGCAGAACAACAGTTTCTCGGCTGAGTTCGGCAACAACGGCGGCACTGTCGTCAACATGGCCATGAAGAGCGGAACGAATGCTTTTCACGGCAGCGGCTGGTACTTTCTGCAGCGGCCACAGATGGACGCGCGTGATTTTTTCAATCCCAAGTATTTTGTGGGCAGCACCGTGATCAACCCCAAACCGGACAGCCGGCGCGACCAGGGTGGATTCTCGGTGGGAGGTCCCATCAAGAAGGACCGCACTTTCTTTTTTGTCGACTTTGAGAAAGTTCGAAGCTCCACTGCGTCGAGCGGGGTAGCGACCGTACCGACGGCGTTGGAGAGGACGGGCAACTTCTCGCAAGATACGAATCCGGCTACCGGCCTGCCGCAGACCATTTATGATCCGACGCAGCCTCTTTTTCCCTGTCCGCCGCCGGCACTACCCGGCACGATGTGCCGAACGCCGGTGCAGAACGGAGGAATCATTCCGCTGGGCGAACAGAATCCCATAGGAATGGCCGTTCTCAATCTCTACCCGCAGCCGAGCAACCTTAACGAGTTCAATAACTACAACTGGACGGTTACAACGAATGCGCCGGACTATCAGTTCGATATCAAGGTAGACCACCAGCTCAACGACAGGCACCGTCTAAGCGCCCGCTACAGCCGGGGTTGGAGCAACTTTACGACTCCGCTCAACATGGGCGATAACTTCGATAACGATGGAATCCAGAGCGGTGTGACGGTAGCGCAAAACGCGTCCCTGGAGTACACGTGGACGGTCAATCCGCGAATCGTCTGGACCAACCACATCGCGCTCGACCGGGTGCACGAACTGTCGGTTCCGGCTATTCCCACAATATCGAGTTTCAATGCCTCGCTGCCGAGCGGCACACAGCCACTCGCGTCGATATTCGAGCAAGCCAACGGCATCGACAAGATGCCCACGTTTGTGATGCAGGGCAACCTGCCCTGGACCGATCTCTACGACCAGTGCTGCATTAACACGACGTTCGCTCATACCCTGGTCAGCTACTCGTCGCAACTGGTGATTTCGCGGGGAGTGCATCTGATCAAAATCGGCGGCGAGCAGAGAATCTTCTACAACAATTTCTGGCAGCCGAACTATCCTACCGGCCTGTTGACTTTTACCGATGACGTCACCTCGCAGACTCCGGACAGCAATTTTGATCTATCCGGGAACACCGCGGGCAACCCTTATGCGAGTCTGGCGTTTGGTTACGGCGACAATATCAACGCCACCAGTCAGCTGGTCGTAACGCCATCGGTGGCGAACCGGTCGCTGGAAACAGGGTTTTACTTCCAGGATGACTGGAAGGTCAATTCGAAGCTGACGGTCAATCTGGGCATCCGGTATCAATGGAGTTCCCCGTACACCTCGCGTGGCAACCGGATCGAATTCAGCAACTTTAGCGCCGACAGTGGTGTGAATATTCCCTTAAATTTCGTTCCGGCAAGTGCCCCTTCGGGCACTCTCAGTACACAAGCAACTCTCCAGTCTGTGGGGTTGAATTTTCCGGCGTCCCAGGAATTGCTGGGCACGACGCAGTTTCCGACTTCGAGCATGCGAACGATTCCAACTTATCGCAAAGATGTTGGACCGAGGATGGGTTTCTCCTACCAGTTCGATCCGCAAACGGTGGTCCGCGGCGGGGCGGGGATCTATTTCGGGATGAGCCCGGCGACGAACTTCCAGTATCCGGGGTCGGCATTCCGCAAAACCGCGAACCTGTTCTTTACCAACGACAACTTTGCGACGCAATCCGCAACACTGGAGAATCCGTTCCCGGCCGGGTATACGGGTCCGCAGGGGACGCAGTATGGCCAATTCGCGAACTGGGGCTACCCGAACCCGAACGACTTGGGGACGACCGCGGCGCGAGACGCCGAACTGTACCAGTGGAATCTGGGCATTCAGCGGCTGCTGCCGAGCCAGATTGTGCTGGGGGTCGACTATTCCGCCAACAGAAGCACACATTTGCCGTGGTCGGGGACGAACAACCGGGACTTCATCCCATCAGCCCTGCTGGCGCAGATTTCAGCGGTAGTGACGCCCACGGATTCGAGTTGCCAGGCCGACAACTGCGTGAGTAGCTTCCTCCAAACGCAAGTGGGCAATCCGTTTTATCCCCTGTTCAATACACCTTGCACCTCGACCCCTTCTAATCCCTGCTTCAACGAGCCTAATTCGAACTACGGAAATTCGACCCTTCCATTGTCGTATCTGCTGAGTTCGTACCCGCAATTCGCGCAAGACTTTGAAGGCCTGATGATCGAGGAAGCCAGTTCCTGGTACAACGCGGTGCAGATTCGCTTCCAGAAGCGGACGACGCATCATGTCAGCTTTGAAGGCAGTTATACGATCGCGAAGGCGACCGACGATTCTTCGGCCGGCAGAAATAACTGGGTAGGAGCGCTGGGCCTCGGCCTGCCGCAACAACTGGACCGCCTGTCTGCCGAACACAGTATCGGAGCCAACGACACGCCACAGCGGCTGGCGGCTGCGGTGGTTGTGGACGTGCCGGTGGGCCGCAATCAGTGGATTGGCGGCAATATGAACCGCGTGGTGGATGGCGTCATTGGAGGGTGGTCGATTTCGACTCTGATCACCGAACAATCGGGGCAACCGATGAACATCGGATTGGCAACCGCGCGCTTGGCCAATGGCAGCCAGCGTCCGGATGTAGTGTGCCCGCAACTGAAGAGCGGGATCAGCATGCACAAGGTGGCCCTGGACTGGCAGAATGCGGGGAACGATTCGACCGTTTTCTTCAACCCGAGCTGCTTCGCTGACCCGGGCGACCAGAATCCGGGCAATGCTCCCCGCTACTTTTCGGGGCTGCGCGTCGACGGCATCCATAACATGGATCTGAATCTTTACAAGTCGTTTGTGCCCAAGGAAGGGACGCGGTTGGAGTTGCGCGCGGAGATCTTTAACGCGCTGAACCATCCGCGTTTCGCACAGCCGAACTCGGGCGTCGGCAGTACGAGCGCGCCGAATCCCTTCTTCGGCACCATCACAAGCGATAGCGTCAACGGAACTGTTCTTCAAATCCCGCGGTTCTTCCAGTTTGGGTTGCGGTTTGAGTTCTAAGGCCGGTCGGTGGTAGTGCAGTTTCCTGCGGCGCGCTGAGGAAGCGAGCCGGACACAGCGTAAGATGCAACGACGATCCTTCCTGAAGGCTGGCGGAGCCGTTACGCTGGCGGCGAGGCTTGGGCCCAGGCCGCTGCTGGCGCAGATTCCTCCGCACAATTTTGACAAGTACGATTTCGGCTGCGGCCCGGCGGTCGCGGACCGTTTGTATCAGGGACCGTTCTCCGCCGACGACTACCCTAGCTGGGCGGTCGTTATGGCGCTGACGGCGTCGCGTGAAGTGGTGCCGAACTACGGCATGGGGCTGGTCACATATGTCTGCGACGAAGTCGGGCCACCGCGGAAGGAAGGCGAGACGCTGGCGCAGTCGATCGAGAACCTGGTGAAGGTTCCGCTGGGCACGAAGTTGTATTTGCGAGTGAACTGGAAAGACGTGCAGCAGCGGCCGGGCAGGCTCGATCTTTGCGAGCACTGGAAGCTGACGTTTGACCTGGCGCGGAGGTATCAGAAGCGGATCGGCTTCCGCGTGATGATGAGCAATCCGGATACTCCAGACGCGACTGCCCTTCCCGATTTTCTGGCGCCGAAGATTCCGATGGTCAAGATGGGCAACTGGCAGGGCCGCACGCGGTATGAACCGCGCTACGATCATCCGGAGTTTCAGGCAGCGTTTCGCGAGCTGGTGGATTTGCTGGCGGATTCCTACGACGGGCATCCTGACGTTGAGTATGTAGATACGTTTATGTACGGATTCTGGGGGGAGGGCCACACTTGGCCGTTCGAGAAGAATCCGTTTCCGGATAATGTCACTGCCGAGAACACGTTCGTCAGCATGTTTCAGCATCAGGTGGAACGATGGAAGAAAACACCGCTCACGACCAACACACAGCCCGACTTCAGCAAAGTGGGAAATTCGGAATTGCTCGACCGCACCGTGCGGAGTGGGAACTGGCTGCGCACCGACACGATTTTCATCGAGAACGAGCAGATCGAGGAGTTAAGCAACCGGCCACCGTGGATCGGAGTGACGGTGGAAGTCGGAATGTCGGACGGGTCGCCGAAGAGCCTGAAGCCGGACGAAGGCGTCACGTACACCGATAACGTGATCCAGCATGTACGGGACGTTGGCGCCTGTTACTTCTCGCTGTGGAACTGGCACCGCATCCAGGCCGATCGCATTCTCAATTACTACCACCAGTTCCCCGACGCGATCGACGGACTGGCGCGGCAGAACGGCTACCGGGTGCGGCCGTCGTGGGTGTGGACGTATGAAGAGGGCGGCTATCCGGGATTGATTATCGGTTTCGTCAACGACGGAATCGCGGCGGTTCCGGGAGTGCTGCGACTGACGGTGACGAGTGAAGACGGAAAAGTGAATGTCGGCGGATGTCTGGACGCGGGGTATCCGCTGCCGGGGAAGGTGCGGCAGGCGAGGTTTCAGCTGCCAAAAGGAACGAATTGGAAGGGCCTGCGGCTCAAGGCTGAAATTGAAGTGAAGGGGCAGCGGCATCCCGTGCGCTGGGCATGCCGGCAAAAGCTGAACGAGGATGGCAGCCTGACGCTACGCCAGACGGTTGGGCTGGGGCAAGAGGACGAGACGGGCGGCGTGCCGGCAACGGGCGGATAGCAGACCCCGAACTTATCTCACACGTAAGGGATGTCATGAAAAGACAGCACGGGTTCCCAATTTTCTTTCCGTTATTGTGCGCGCTGGCTTTGGTGGCCGCACCGAATTCTGAAAAGCAGTACGGGGACAACCAGAACTGGATCAACTATGTTCGGATCGGGGCATATGGGCTCAGGGGCGGGGACGCTGAGAAGATCGTGCGCAATGCACAAGAAAGCCACGTCTTCGGCATCGAAGTGGACAACGACATTGAAGGGCGCTACGAGAGCTTCCTGCATCCGGAAGAAAAGTTGAAGGCGATTCATGAGGTCGCCGAAGAGGCGCATCGCGCGGGGAACTATGCGTTTGTCTACATCGCGGGGACGGAATGCATCACGGCGCACGCCGATCAGACGCCGCACACGCTGTTCAAGGATCATCCTGACTGGCTGCAGCGCGACATCAACGGGAAGCCTGCGATTTTCGGGGGCGGAACCGCGTTCTGGATCGCACCCGGCGATGAGGATGTCTGGGTGAGCCCTCACGCTCCCGAGTGGCGGAAGATTTACATGGAGCATGTTCGCCAGATTGCCGCTACGGGAATCGACGGCATTTACGTGGACATCCCGTACTGGATGACGCATTTCGAAGGGTGGGAGAACACGTGGGCGAGCTTCGACGACTACACGGTCGCGGCGTTCAAAGAGAAGACGGGATTGGACGCGAAGCATGACTTGAAGCTGGGAGATTTCTCCGACGCGGCGTTTCGCAAGTGGGTGGAGTTTCGGATTGAGACGTTGACCGATTTCATGGGCGAGATCGACCGCAATGCGAAGTCGGTGAATCCCAAGATCAAGACGATACCGGAGATTTATCCGGGGATCGAGGAAGAAGCGGTGCGCGTGGGCGCGGACGTCTACAGTCTGTATGGGGTGGTGGACGCAATAGCGCATGAATATGAATTCGGCGGCGGCGACCACATGGCTTCATCGCGCACGCCACTCGACTGGTTCCGCTATCAGGTGGGCATGCATTCGTTTCGCGCCTTCGCGCAAGGCCCGTTCGGGCAAGATAGGGCGACGTGGATTCTGAACTATTCCTGGGACGGCGACAAGAAAGTGGACAAGCGCGAAGCGATGATGAACCTGGCGATGTCGCAGATCATGGCGGGAGCCAATTTCTGGGATGCGCCGGGGCACTCGATGGCCGGCTCGAACGATCTCGAGACACGAAAGAAGATTTTTTTGTGGATTGCGGCGCATGAGAAGACGTTTTATCTGCCGCGCTCGCCGGTTGATCCGATTGGAGTTTATTTTTCGCCGCAGACGCGGAATTTTGCAGCGGACGAGTTCATCGCGTCGTATCGAGGAATCCTGATTCTGCTGATGCAAAAGCATCTCGAATTTCAGATCGTTACGCCGCGGACGCTGGCGGATTTTCGTGGCCAGACCCTGGTCTTGCCTGACGTGCGCGAACTCGGGGAGATTGAGAAGAATTGGCTGCGGGATTTCGTAGGGCAAGGAAAGAGACTGGTGATCACGGGGACGGACGCGACGGGAATCGGCAATCTGCAGAATGTAATTCGCTTCTCAGACTGTCCGGGCAAGGCGTACAACCACGCGCTGGAAAAGGATTTCGAGCGCGCGTCGCCGGACTCGCAGCAGAACTTCTTCGACAGCCTGCAAGGCGGAGATGCGTTGCGGATTAAAGCGGGCACGGCAGTGGCAACATCGATCGCGCGCACACCGGAGGGCATTCATTGCTTCTTCGCTAATTTTGCCGGTCTCCGCGGAGGGTCGAATCCCGTGCAGACGCCGCAGACGGACGTGACGGTGACCATCCGCTCAAAGTTTGCGGGCAAGGGATTTTTTCTTCCGTATCTCGGCGAGACACAGGCGATTGAAGGCAGCCGCCGCGGTGACCTGGTCACCTTTGCGCTTCCTCCCATCACGAAGGGCGCCGTTTTCTGGTATGGATCGGATTCGAAATAAACGGTTTGCTCCGCTTGCTACCTCTTTTCCCTTCTTCAGTCTTTTTTCAGGCGAAAACGCGACAATGAAAGGAGGCCGGTCGTGGGAAAATAGAAATCAACCTCCAAGATGGGATCTGACTCCATGAATTCGCAAAGCAAGACATTGCGGCTGATAGCCGTCCTTATCGCGCTTCTCGCACTGCCCTTTCTCTCCAGCTGCAGCAAAAAGTCGCACGCACAGACTTCGAACCCGGCCGATTTGCAACTCGACTTAAAGACTCCGTTTCGCTTTGTGGCCTACGGAGACACGCGCTTTCACGATCCCAGGGACACCGAAGCCGCGAACCCTCCGGTGCGGGTTGCATTGGTAAAGGCGATTGCCGAAGCCAATCCGGCGTTTATCTGTTTCACCGGCGACATTGTTTATAACGGCTACGACACCGATGACTGGAAGGTGTGGGACAGCGAAACCAGTGTTTGGCGCGAGAAGAAAATTCCGGTTTATCCGGCGCTCGGCAACCACGATCTGCACGGCAAGGAAGAAACTGCGCTGAGCAATTATTTCCAGCGTTTCCCCGATTTGAAAAACAGCCGTTACTACTCCGTGCGCGCGGCCAATACGCTGATTCTGGTGCTGGACAGTTCGATGGATGAAACCACCGGCCCGCAGGGCAAATGGCTGGCCGACAAACTCGAACATGTTCCCGGGGATGTGGATTTTGTTTTTGTCATGCTGCATCATCCGCCTTACACCAGCTCTTCCGACACAAAGCTGTTTGGCGGCGGACACTCGGCGCGACATACAGAACAAGCGATGGCGAAGATGCTGGAAGAGCGGCAGGCCCATGTGCGCTATCGGATCGTGGTCTTCTCCGGCCACGTTCATAACTATGAGCGCCATGAGCACGGCGGGGTAACTTATTTTGTGAGCGGGGGCGGAGCGGCGCACGCGTATCCGATCGAGCGCGCGGCGGACGATCCGTTCAAGAGCAAGGACATCAACTATCACTATCTGATGATCGAGGTCGATCACCAGCAGCTCAAGATCACTATGAATCGCGTGGAGCTGACCAGCGGCAAGGCAGTATGGACACAGCCCGACGCCGTCAGCATTGGGGTGCCGGCTGCGGCTCAGGCGGCAGCACGCTGAGTAAACTCGGTGCTAGGCAGTCTGGCAGGCACCTTCACACCGATTCTTTCCCCACACAACTCCCAGCGCGTGCAGGATGAGAGTGTCGGTGAGGGTTAGTTTATCGGGATCCAGGACGGCACCGTAGGCATACTGCACGAGCGCATCGCAGGTGATGCACCAGCGCTCGTGCCGCACGGTCCCGCCACAGTGTTCGCAGGCGGCTTTGCCGGCGTATGGATTGCTGTGATACCAGCTGGCTGCGGGATTGGCGAACATGCTGCACCTCCGTGAGCTTCGACGAGTGAGCTTCAGCGAATTCCCCGCAGCCGAACCGGACAGCTCGGTGGAACTTCCCTTGCATTGCAGCTTAGTTGGATGCGGCTTGAACCTCCATTCTGAGTGTCACGATCATGTGTGACTGGAATCACAGACACTTCTTGCCGACTGTCAGTCGAATCTTGACTCGTTCTTTTGTGATTCTGATCACGGGACAACTTTCGCGCGTCTGCTAAGTTAGATGACCCCCATCCTCTGCGATGTGCAATCGAATGCATAAAGTCAGTCTGGCTCTCTTTCTTTCAGCGATCGCATTGCCCTCGCTGTTCGCGCAGGTCACCCGCGTGGAAGGCATCTTGCGCGACCCCACTGGCGCCGTCATTGCCACCGGGGAGGTGGTCGTCCGGGCAGGCTCGTTTCAGGCCTCGGCCAAAACTGATGCGCGCGGGCATTTCATTTTTTCAGCTGTGCCTGCGGTCCCAGGAACGGTCGAGGCTCGCGCTGCGGGGTTCAGCAACGCGCGTCAGAATTGGAGCGCTGGATCTTCGGGCACTGTGAGCCTGGAGATCGTGCTGCAGCCTGCTTCCGCGGGCGAGCAGGTGACCGTCTCAGCGTCGCGCACGGAAATGCGACTGTCTGAAACTCCGGGCAGCACCGTCCTGCTCTCCACTACCGACATGGCGGCGACGCCGGCCGTGCGGATTGACGACACGTTGCGCCAGGTTCCTGGATTCTCGCTGTTCCGCCGCTCCGACAGCCGCACCGCGAATGCTTCGAATCAAGGAGTGTCGTTGCGCGGACTGGGCGGAACAGCCTCCAGCCGTGCCGTGGTGCTTGAGGATGGTCTGCCGCTGGTGGACGCTTTCGGCGGGTGGGTTTATTGGGATCGCGTGGTGCGGGAAGAACTTTCGAGCCTCGAAGTTTTCCGCGGCGGCGCGTCCAATCTTTACGGCAGCGACGCTCTCGGCGGAGTCGTGCAATTCATCAGTCGCCAGCCGGAGGAACCGGTGCTCGCCCTGGAGACGACTTACGGCAACGAGCAAACTCCCGATCTCTCGTTTTGGACCGGAACGCGAACCGGCCCTTGGGACCTTTCCCTGGCCTCGGAGATGTTCCGCACCGATGGCTTCATCGTCGTTCCCACCTGGCAGCGTGGATCGGTTGACACCCCAGCGAACTCGGAAGATGCGACGGTGGATGTGAACATCGGCCATCGACTCGGCGACAAAGGCCGCGTGTTCGCGCGCGGCAACTTCTTCACCGAGTTCCGACACAACGGCACGCCCATCCAAACCAATGACACGCACATGGCGGAAGGTGCGTTGGGTCTCGACAAGCAGTTCAACGCAAACGACTCTTTGACTATTCGAGCCTATGGCCTGGTGCTGGGATATAACCAGAATTTCTCATCGGTGGCTGCTGACCGTGACAGCGAGTCGCTCACTGATTTCCAGCATGTTCCCGAACAGGTGGGCGGAGGCGCGGCCCAGTGGACTCATCTTCTCGGCAAGCACCAAACGCTGATTGGCGGCGCGGATCTGATAGAAGTCATGGGAGCCAGCGACGAGCAATTTTTCTCCGCCGGGGCAAACACGCATGACAATGCTTCCGGCGGCAGGCAGCGAATCCTGGGACTCTTCGGAGAAGACCTAGTACGCTGGCATGACTGGACCGTCATCCCGGCCGCGCGCGTTGACGACTGGAACAACTTCAACGCCAGTTCCATCTGCAGTCCGGTTGCAGGCGCCTGTCCCTCGCCGAATGTGCAGTATCCGCAGCGCAGCGATCTCGCGTTCAGCCCGCGCCTTTCGGTCTTGCGCACCTTGAACCCGCATGTTTCGTTGACTGGCTCCATGTATCGCGCTTTTCGCGCGCCTACGCTGAATGAGTTATACCGCACGTTTCGCGTAGCCAATGTGCTGACCTCGAACAATCCGTATCTCAACGCCGAGCGGCTTACGGGCGCAGAGGCCGGGATGAACGTCACGGCGCTCGACCGCAAGCTCGATTTGCGAGGGACATTCTTTTGGAGCGACATTGTTGATCCGGTTCAGAACGTCACTATCAATCCAACTTCCAGCCCGGTTCTGCGGGAAAAAGAAAACGTGGGCCGGATTCGCTCGCGGGGTGTGGAGATCGACGGCATCGTGCACGTCAGCCACGATATCCAAATTACGGCGGGCTACGAATTCACCGCCGCCAGGATTGTGAACTACACCGTGCCGCAGGGTGAGGTTTCGCTGCTGGGAAACGAAGTCGCTCAGGTGCCGCGCAACGTCTTCACATGGGAGGCGCGATATTGGAATCCGTCACGCTTTCTCTTGAGCGCCGAAGGGCGATTTGTCGGCAAGCAGTTCGATGATGATCAGAATCAGTACCCGCTGGGCCGCTTCTACACAATGGATGTGCAGATTGGACGCAACCTGACGCGCAATCTGGAAATCTTTGCCGCCGCGGAAAACATTCTTGACGAACGCTACGAAGTAGCGAACACTCCGACCGCAAACGGATCGCTCTTCAATATTGGCCCGCCGATTCTCTATCGCATTGGCCTGCGGCTGAATTTTCCATCGGAGCGACCGTAGCCGTTTGGGCATTTCACGTTCGATCGTTTATCCTCAAGAGTTGCATAACACCACGCTGGGCGCACCGTGAGTCTCGTCTCGCCTCAGCGAAGCATCAGCTAATCACAAGAACTCTTATGAAGACCGGCATTATTGGCCTGCCGCAGGTAGGCAAAACATCGCTGTTTCAGATTCTGACCAAGGCACAGCTGTCCGGGCACGCTTTCGCGAACCCGCGTGAGGCGCATGTTGGCGTCGCCAAAGTTCCTGATGATCGCCTGGACAAGCTGGCCGCGCTCTACCATCCTCAAAAACTGACGCACGCGTCCGTCGAATATGTGGACGTGGGTGCGATCGGCCAGGACGCGCTGAAAGAGACGGCGTATATCGGGCATTTGCGGCAGGTCGACGCGCTGGCCCACGTGGTGCGCGTGTTCGAGGACCCGGCGATTCCGCACATCGGCGAGATCAACCCGCTGCGCGACATCAAGAATGTGGAGTTTGATCTGATGGTGAGCGATCTGGGGCAAATCGAAAAGCGCCTCGAGCGTCTGGATAAAGATCTGAAAAAGATGAAGACGCCGGATCTCGAGAAGGAGTTCGAACTGCTCAAGCGCGCCAAGGCGCACCTGGAGACCGAAAAGCCTCTGCGGGAGATGGAGATGACGCCGGAGGACGAGAAACGCATCCGCGGCTTCATGTTTCTGAGCGAAAAACCGATCTTCTACGTGCTGAATATCGGCGAGTCGAGCGATCTGGGAAAACAGCTCGAGGGATCGGTCGCCAAGTATCAACTCACCGACATCGCAGCCCGCCCGAGCGCTGCAGTCACGGCGATCTGTGGCAAAGTAGAAGCCGAACTGGCCGAGATGAGCGATGCCGACGCGGCTGACTTTCTCTCAAGCTACGGGTTGAGGGAGAGCGGGTTGACGCGCCTGATCCGCACCACGTACAAACTGCTCGGGCTGATTTCCTTCTTCACGGCAGGAGAGGACGAGTGCCGAGCCTGGACCATCCCGGCCCAAACGCGCGCGCAGGAGGCGGCGGGCGCCATCCATTCTGATCTGGAGAAGCACTTCATCCGTGCCGAGACGATCCGCTGGGATCAACTGCTGGAAGCCGGCTCCGAGGCCAACGCGCGCGCCAAAGGCACGCTGCGGTTGGAGGGCAAGGACTACATCGTCCAGGACGGCGACGTAATGCACATCCGGCACAGCGGCTGAAATATTCTCACCACGGAGACACAGAGCCACAGAGAAAACCAATTGCGATCGCTCTCTGTCTCCGTGACTCCGTGGTGAATCTTTGGATAGCCTGATATCATCCCGCTGCTCATGAACCCCATTTTCACTAGCGTGCTTCTGGGCCTCACGGCTGCCGCAGCCAACGTGTTCGGCGGCGCGATCATTGTGCAGCACCACTGGGAGCGGCGTTATCTGCGGTACTTCGTTGCCCTGGGCGCGGGATTCATGCTGGCCACAGCGCTGGTCGAGATGGTCCCGGAGAGCATCGAGTTGCGCGGGAAATCGGCGGCGCTGCTGGTTCTGCTTGGCTATCTGATCATTCACTTCTTCGAGCACACGGTCACACCGCACTTCCACTTCGGCGAAGAGACGCACCGCGACGAGTTTATTCACTCGCACAAAGGATATTCGGTGCTCCTCGGTCTGATCATCCACACGTTCTTCGACGGCATCGCCATCGCTTCGGGATTTCTGGTTTCGAACTGGCTGGGATGGCTGATTTTTCTCGCCATCTTCCTGCACAAAATTCCTGAGGGCTTTACCGTCAGCTCGGTCATGTTGGCGAGCGGCCGCAGCCGTGGGACGGCGTGGGGCGCGTCCGTCGTCTTGGGCGGTTCGACGCTGGCGGGAGTTCTAACCATGGCCCTGTTTCGTCATCACGTTGGCGCAGGTCTGCCGCTCGCAGCAGGAGTGACGATTTACGTCGCCGCTTCCGACCTGGTGCCGGAAGTCAATAAGGAGCCGGCCATGAAAATGGCGTTGCTGGTGTTCGTGGGGGCGGGAATCTTCTTTGTCTTGGACGCTTTGTTTCACGCGCACTGAAAGTCGGGCTTGGTTAGTCAGAAACCGAAATCAGTCCACAGTGTGCTTGGCCGTGTAACCGTCGCGCGCGGCAACATCGATCTTGACGTCTTTGCCTTTCTGGTCCTTCACCTTCAGCGGGCCTCCGTCATTCGCCACGACCTGAACTTTCAGCTTGCGGTACGTCCCATCAAGCTTCGTATTGGTGGGACTGTAGGCCAGCATGTATTCGTGGCGAATGTCTTCGCCTACGTCGTGGAAAATCTCAGCGAACTCCGCCTGGAAGCGTGGAAAGTACGCGCGGCCCCCGGTCATGGAGGCGAAGGTTTTCATTTCGTTGTCGGCCTGCAGGTAATCGATGTTGTGCATGCCGTAGCTGGCCATGCCGTGAGACATTCCGGTGCAATGGTAGATCGGGTTATCGCACATTTCGCGGATGTAGAACCCGATGCTGATGGGGAAGATCGTCACATCCTTGGTGTCTTTGACCTTCTTCAGGATTTTGTCGTACGTCAGCTTGCTGAAGGTGTCGATGCCGCTTGACACCAGGATGACGTATTTCTTGCCTTCGACGCGGTCGAGACGGTCGAGCGTGTCGTACAGGGCGTCGAATTCATTGGTCTCGGCGAAGCCGGGAATGCGCAGCTGATTCAGCGCGCCAAAGACGGCCTTCTTATCCTGAGTGAAGTCGGTCAGGATGTGGGGTTGCATGTCGTAATACGCGACCGCGACCCAGTCGTCTTTCTTCAACGAGTTGGCGAAAGCATAGGAGGCGTTCAAAGCGTCGGCCAGGAACTGCCAGCTGGTGGAAGCAAACTCGACCAGCAGCACGGCCGTGATGGGCGCTTCCGCGACCGCAAACTTGCTGATATTTTGCGGAACTCCGTCTTCGATGATGCGGAAGTTTTCCTTCTTCAGCCCGGGCACAAACTGTCCGTCTTTGGTGGTGACCAGCACATCAACATTCACCAGCGGCACGTTCACCTTCAGCGAATAGTCGGGCGTTTCCACGTTCGCTTTCAGAGTGGGCGGAGGAGGAGGCGGAGCTTCCTCGGCCGTTTTCTTCGGAATTGCATACGGTCCCATGCTGCCGCTTGGCCCACCCGCTTCGGCGGGAACTTCCTGCTTCGGCTTGCCGCTGTCCGGGGTCGCGCCAGATTGTCCGGAGGAAGGTTGTCCGGCAGGTGATTGGCCGGCAGACGGTTGTGCAGCAGGCGTCTGGCTCTGCTGGTCTTGAGTCTGACCTTGACTCTGGTCGGCCAGGCTCCGCAGCCCCTGATCTTGATAGTCCTGGATCGGCTGAATCTGCGCCGTCGCGGGCACGGCGCCGCTGACGGCCAAAACCAGGCAGAAAATCGCAACTTTGGTTAACTCGAAAGTCTTACACGGCAGAGCCTTACTTCTCCCAGGATTCCACATGGCAGACCCCGAAAACTTCCTCTGTGCTAGTATAGACGCACGGATTCGCAAATGGGATGTTTTGCCAGTCCCCGCAATACCCCTCCTGGCAACGAGTTCAAGATCGAGCGAGTCTAATCGGATTATCAGGACCTGTTGGCGGGTCCCTGGGGCTGTACATGAAAAAGCTTCTCGCGCTTTGCGTCCTTGGCATTTCTCTACCCATAATCCTGACTGCCCAGCGTGCGCAACCGCCCGCTCAGCCGACCATCGCGGTGAGCCAGATCCACGCGGGGATGCGCGGCGTTGCCTATACGGTGTTTGAAGGAGTGAAGCCTGAACCCATGGACGTGGAAGTTCTGGGCGTACTGCGGAACGTGAACGGTCCGAAAGGCGACGTGATCCTCGTGCGCCTGCATGGCGAAAAGGTCGAATACACGGGCGTCGTCGCGGGCATGAGCGGCAGCCCGGTATATCTCGACGGCAAGCTGGCGGGAGCGCTCGCGTTCCGCATCGGCGCGTTTTCCAAGGAAGCGATCGCCGGCGTGACGCCAATCGCCGACATGCTCGAGATCAATGCACTCGACAAATCGCCGGCGGAAGATGCGGCGGCCACCAAGCCTGCCGTGACCAGTGTCGCGGGAAAGACCGCAGCCCCCGGAGATGCGACCGCGCTGCCAGGGTCGGTTGAGGGTTACGCAAATTATCTTCAGCCGATCGACACTCCGCTGGTGTTCAACGGATTCTCCGAAGACGCCGTGGGCCGCTTCGCGCCCGAGTTCGCTTCCGCCGGGATTGTGCCGGTGATGGGCGCAGGATCGGTCAGCGCCGACAAGCAGCCCGAACCGCTTGAGCCCGGTTCGGCCGTGAGCGCGATTCTCGTCCGCGGCGACATGAATATCTCGGCCACCTGCTCAGTCACTTATATCGATCCTCAACGCTTGCTTGCCTGCGGGCATCCCCTCCTTCAATTCGGATCGGTGGATCTTCCCATGAACAAGGCGCAGGTACTTGCGACCCTGCCGTCGCCCCTCAACGCCTTTAAGATCGTTAACACCACAGAGCAGGCCGGAGTTTTCGTGCAGGACCGCCATACCGGCATTCTGGGCGTGTTCAACAAGCAACCAGAGATGATTCCGGTCACGCTCGCCATTCACAACGGCAACGGCGCGAAGGAGTTTCATTACGAAGTGCTAAATAACGCGCGCCTCAGCCCGGTTGCCAT
>CAYOUY010000137.1:0-6645 GCA_964407245.1 uncultured Acidobacteriaceae bacterium | reverse complement strand
CTTGATCAAGCGGGGTGCGGGAGTGAAAGATTCGGGCACACTCCTTCCGGGCCATGGAGGAATGCTGGATCGCATTGATGCCCTGCTCTTTGCCGCTCCAGTATTATGGTTCTATGCGGCCTGGCGCGTGATGCAGTAACTCCCCTCCGGCGTCAGCCCCCGAATAATCCAAGAACCGCGTAAAATAGAACTTCTGTCCTGATGAAACGCATCGCCATCCTGGGTTCGACCGGATCGATTGGCCGCAGCACCGTCCGCGTGGCCGAGTCCTATCCCGAGCGCTTCGAGATCGTCACGCTCGCGGCGGGGAACAATCTCGAAGCCGCGTTCGAGCAGGCGCGGCGCTGGCGGCCGCGTGTGATCTCGATGGCGACGGAAGCCAGCGCTGCCACTCTCAGCTCCCGCCTGAAAAAAGAAGGCTGGCAGGACATTGAGGTGGTGCACGGGACGGCGGGAACGGTACGCGTGGCCACGCATCCCGAAGCCGACTTCGTAGTGAGCGCCATTGTGGGCGTCGCTGGACTCGAAGCCACCTATGAAGCTGTGAAGGCGGGTAAGACCGTCGGGCTTGCCAACAAGGAATGTCTCGTGGCGGCCGGTGAGTTGATCACCGCCGAAGCCCGAAAGCAAGGCAAGCCACTATTACCGATCGACAGCGAACATAACGCAGTGCATCAATGCCTCCGGGGCGGGCGGATGGAAGAAGTCGAACGCATCTGGTTGACCGCCTCCGGCGGGCCATTTCTGCATACGCCACGCTCCGAGTTTGCGGCAATCACGGTCGAGCAGGCGCTGAATCATCCTACGTGGAAGATGGGCCGGCGCATCACCATCGACTCCGCCACACTGATGAACAAGGGCTTCGAAGTCATCGAAGCATGCAGATTGTTTCACATTCTCCCGGCCAAAGTGGAAGTAATTGTCCACCCGCAATCCACAATTCACTCCATGGTGGAGTTTGTGGATGGCAGCATACTTGCTCAGTTTTCTGTGACGGATATGCGGTTGCCGATTCTGTACGCCCTAACACATCCGGAGCGGATTCCGTCGGAAATGCGCTTTGCGATCAGTGACTTGCGTCATCTGGACTTCTGTCCGCCGGACCTGAAAAAATTTCCTTGCCTGCGTCTGGCGTATGAAGCGGTAGAAGCGGGCGGAGCCAAAACTGTGGCCCTGAATGCAGCCGACGAAGTAGCGGTGGCGGCGTTTCTGGAAGGCACCATTGGTTTTAATGACATTCCCAGGCTCATCGAAGCAGTTCTGGATGCAACCGAAAGCGGAAAACTGGAGTCTATTGCTCAAGTGCTTGCGGCCGACGCCGAAGCTCGACGACATGCCCATGAGCGCGTGGCTGTCTCCAGCGGCGACAGGTCGGGCAGGCATTCAAGAAAGACGGGGCGTCCGAGGGCTACATCTTTCGCATAGTATCTTTTTCGTTCAGCAACTGCTCTTAATTGGTTCTAGCGTCTGCAGTTCAGTTTCCGGAATCTAATCAGTTGGAGAGTACGTACCTCGAATATGTCTGATTTTCTCACGTCTCTCGTTGCGGTCGTCGCCGTTCTGGGTTTCATGATCCTGATCCACGAGTTCGGCCACTACGCCGTGGCCAAGTGGCTGGGCGTGCGTGTGGAGCAGTTCGCCATCGGCTTCGGTAAGCGCCTCATCGGTTTCCGCCGGGGCGAGACGGATTACCGCATCAACGCCATCCCGCTGGGCGGTTACGTCAAGATGGCGGGCGAGAACCCCATGGATGAGCGCACCGGCGATCCACGCGAATTCCTGTCGCATTCGCGCTGGCATCGGTTCTTGATCGCCATCGCGGGGCCCACGATGAACATTCTGCTGGCCATCGTTCTGCTCACCGCGGTTTACATGGTGCACTATGAATACCCGGCGATTTACGACGAGCCCACAGTGATCGGATGGGTGTTCAGGGATACTCCAGCGGCGAAAGCCGGCTTCCAAACTGGCGACCGCATCATGCGCATCGACGGCGTCACGAATCCCAGCTGGAAAGACGTCATGATGAAGGTGGACCTCAGCCCCGGGCAGCCGCTCGATGTGGTGGTGGATCGCAACGGGCAGAGTCTTGAAAAAACGGTTGTGCCGGAGGCTGCGGGAGTCGACCAAATCGGCGACGCGGGCTGGGCGCCGAAAGAGCAGAAAGTCGTCGTCACCGATCTAACCTCGGACATGCC
Source organism: uncultured Acidobacteriaceae bacterium (assembly GCA_964407245.1). Taxonomy (GTDB): domain Bacteria; phylum Acidobacteriota; class Terriglobia; order Terriglobales; family Acidobacteriaceae; genus Sulfotelmatobacter. The sequence continues at coordinate 4,447 of CAYOUY010000137.1, read as the reverse complement.
CGCCGAAAGGGCCGGCCTGAAAGAGGGAGATGAGATCATTGCTCTCGACGGTAAGCCTCTTCCCGCGATCGCGGCCATGATCGAGAGCCTGGAAACGACCAAAGACAAGCCAGTCACACTAACCGTGCTGCGGGACGGTAAGACACAGAATTTCACGGTTCAGCCGGTGCTGCTGGAGAAGCGATACCGAATCGGCGTGGGCAGTATGCAGATGAAGACCAAAACGCTCGCCCTTGGCGAGGCCTTCAGCCTGTCGCTGCACGAGAACCGGCAGAACGCGATGCTGATTCTGGAACTGGTCAAGAAGATGGCTGAGCGCAAGATGTCGATGCGCTCCATCGAAGGGCCCATCCGCATCGGGCAAGCCGCGGGCGAAGCTGCCCGCAGCAAGGGCTGGACGCCGCTCATGGAACTGACCGCGGCCATCAGCCTGAACCTCGGCATCTTTAACCTGCTGCCGATTCCCATTCTCGACGGCGGCGTGATCCTGTTTCTGATCATCGAGGGCCTGATGCGCCGCGACATCAGCCTGACCATCAAGGAACGCGTTTATCAGGCCGCATTCGTTTTCCTGGTTCTCTTCGCGGTAATGGTCATTTACAACGACCTGATGAAGACGATTCCCGGGTTGGCCGATCGGCTGCCATAGCCCCTTTTAGTCGCGAAAGGGATTCACCGCTCGCACTGAGCCATAGCGCTGCCCATGAGAAAAATCCTCGCTGTAGAGGACCGTCGCCCCGGAAAATTCGGCGGCGTGCAGCACAAGGGCATCCCAATAGGAAATCTTGTACCGCGAACTTATCTCCAGTGCATCCAGCGCTGCCTGGGGCGTGTTCACTACAACCTCCCAGGACAAGTAAGGCTGCACGACGCGGCGAGTCTCGGATGCAGACAGCGGCCTGGCCAACTTTCGCTGCAGGCTGAAGCAGAGCTCCTGCAGGATTTGCGTGCTCAATACCCCGCTTGCCGTACTCCAGAGCTGCCCCACCAGAGCAGCAGCGCGCGCATGGCGCTCCCCGGCAGCCCGGTCATGGGCATACACCAAGATATTGGTATCCACAAAAGACTTATCGCTCATGCAATTCGTCGCGCGAGCGAGGTGGTCTGAACCCCAGGTCGAAGCCCTTATTAAGCGCGGTCAGCGCCTGCCGCCTGGCGCGCTCGTAGCCCTCCCGCTCCCGTACGGCCTTCTCCAGCTGCTGAGCCAGCAGGGCGCTGATGGAAGTGTCCTGCTCGGCCGCCAGAATTCGAGCTTTGCGGAGGAGATCGTTCTCGAGCTTTAGCGTAATGTTGCTCTTCATGCGGGCATTATAGCACGTAATCATGTGCAGCACGTAATTACGTGCTCTATTTTACGCCCTCTACTAGAAACAGATCCGACAGTTCCCGCGAGAAGGAATAGGCATAAGTCTTTCCATCGGCCGTCATGCGGATATTAAGAACCGACGTCACGCCGGCCGGATCGCTGGGCGCAAGCCTGAGAAGCTGCTCCCGCTTGCCGCTGCTGAGGTCAAGCCGGAACACCGTGGCCGAAGTTTTGGCGTCTTGATAGACATAAGCCGAACGGCCATCAGCGGACCAGGTGATCCACATGTCTTCCCCGGACCATCCCGGGATCGTGCGGGGCTCGCCGCCGGCCACGGGGAAGAGTTCGCCGCGGCCCTCCGCGTCGCGCGCAAACATGAGCTTGCCATCGGGCGAAACGAGGTGGGATTCGAAGTGATTCCGTTTCACTGAAATTGGAGGCGTAACGGGGCGCGGCGAACCGCCAGCCACGTCTTGGAGGTACATTCTCCATGCATGGCCATCGTCGCAGGCGAAGTATATGGCCTTCCCATCTGGCATGAAACCCAGCGAGGCGCACTGTTCGAATCCGCCAGTGGGCAGCCTTTGCACCTCGCCGACGCCGGTCGGCAAGAGGTCAAAAGCAGTCGAGCCAATCGCGGCAGCGTCAAACGCCAGCACCTTGCTCGCATCCGGCGAAAGAACCGGTTCTCCCCAGGTGCCGAGTTTGATCGCGGGCGATCCGTCGGTCTTTCGTAAAAACGCCAGGCCCGAAGCGCCGGCTGCCAATCCCCAGTCGTCGAACGAAACCTTCTTGCCATCCGTCGAGAGGTCGCGCAGAAGCGCGTAGTCGAGCCACGAGAGATCGCGTTCTATAGAATCGCCCGGCCCACGGAACTGGATCCCGCTCCTCCAAGACTCCTTCGACAACAGAATCCGCCCGTCGCGGGAAACATCGTGCAGCCGCAGCATGCCCGGCAGCCGTAACACAACCCGCTGCTTACCGTTCAGGCCGAGACCCAGAATCGCATCCGCCCAGCCTGAGGTATGCGTGGCCGCCGTCCACACCTCGTCGCCCGACGGAGACCACGCCACGCCTTCCACACTCACAAAATTCGGCACGCGGAACAATTCCTTGCCGTTCCGGTCGACGGCGAGCACATGGCCGGCGTCGCCATCTACGGCGTGAAACTCGGCGAAGGCGACGGCATCGCCCCGCGGCGAGATTCGTACATATCCCAGCGGGCGATCGCTCTCGTAGATCATCTTCCCGCGCGGATATTCCACGCGGTACTTCGCCCCCACCTGACGAATCACAGCCATTTCGCTGCCGTCCGCGCTCCAGTCCGCTGCCATCACATTGTCGGCGACCTCGCGCGGCGATCCACCGGCTAAAGGCAACAATCCCAGCGTGCCCTGGCAAAGACCGATGTAGCGATCGTTGCAGCCGACCGAAATTGCCATCTCCGACGACGAGACCGCAAACAAAGTGGAATCGACCAGATTGAGAGGGCGCGACTCCGGACCGCCCGGTGCTATGGAGTAAAGCTGTACCGGCGCCCCATTCCAGCTGGCGCTGTAATACGCGGATCGCCCATCCGGCGCGAAGCGTGCCGAGTAGACCAGCCCGCGCTCGAATGTAAGTTGCTGGTAGGTTGGCGGGACGATCGGAACGCTGCGCCGTTCCAGCATCCAGCTGCCGGCCGCAACCAGCGCAAGCAGAACTGCGCCGGCTGCCAGGCCGATGATCTTCGAGCGCGGTCGTGTGGCTGCCGGAAGTGCGGCCGCGCTGGTTACTGACGAAATTCCCGAAACGCCTTCCAGATTGAACGCCAGATCGCGCGCCGACTGGAATCGTTGCACCGGCTTCTTCTCGAGACAACGCCGTACGATCCGCTCCATGGCCGGCGAGACGAGCTTGCCCGTCACGCTCAGTTCTGGCGGCTCTTCTTTTAGGATTGCAGTCATCGTCTCGGCCGAAGTGTCGCGGCGGAAGGCGCGCTGTCCCGAAAGCATTTCGTAAAAGACCGTTCCCAGGGCGAAAATGTCGGAGCGCGCGTCGGCCGGCTCGCCCCTGACTTGCTCCGGCGCCATATAGCCCACGGTACCGAGCACAATGCCGGTAGAGGTCGGAACGGCTTCGAGCGTCGCGCCGTCATCCGACGCCGTTTCCGGCTGCGACAGCTTGGCTAAACCGAAGTCGAGAATCTTTACCCGCGCGTCGCGCGTGACGAAAATGTTCTCCGGCTTCAAGTCGCGATGGATAATGCCCTTGTCGTGGGCTGCAGCCAGGCCTTGCGCGATCTCAATGCCGTATTCGACTACGCGCCGCAGGGGCAGAGCGCCGCCGCTCAGCTCGGTCCGCAGCGATTGGCCCTCCAGACACTCCGAGACCAGATACGGCGCGCCGTCATGCGTGCCGATGTCGTGAATCGAGAGGATGTTGGGGTGGTTCAGCGCGGCGACCGCGCGCGCTTCGGCTTCGAATCGGCGCAGCCGGTCGGCATCACGGGCCAGGGCCGCCGGCAGAACCTTGATGGCTACATCACGCCCCAGCCGCGTGTCGCGCGCGCGGTACACTTCGCCCATGCCGCCCGCACCAAGCGGCGCGAGAATTTCATACGGCCCGATTTTCGTGCCGGCAGTCAGCGCCATGCGTGCGCGCCATTATAGCCCGTGCATCGCCGGGCGACGCTGACACCCAGTTTTCGCATGCTAAAATAGAGCTTCCACATGGCTACGATTCAGCGAAGAAAGACCGTTACGGCCATCGTCGGGGGTGTGCGCGTTGGCTCCGATGCACCGGTTGTGGTGCAATCCATGACCAACACCGACACGGCTGACGTTCCCTCGACCGTGCAGCAGGTTGCCGCGCTGGCCCGCGCCGGCTCCGAACTGGTCCGCGTAACTGTCAACAACGACGACGCGGCCGCCGCCATGCCCCGCATCGTTGAAGAACTCGACAAGATTGGCGTGCGCGTGCCCATCATCGGCGACTTCCATTACAACGGCCACGTGCTGCTCACCAAGTATCCCGAATGCGCCCGCGATCTGGCCAAGTACCGCATCAATCCCGGCAATGCCAGCATCGGGCGCAAAGACGATTCGAATTTCCGCACCATGATCGAAGTCGCGGTGAAATATCAGAAGCCGGTGCGCATTG
>CAYOUY010000136.1:0-4037 GCA_964407245.1 uncultured Acidobacteriaceae bacterium | reverse complement strand
CGGATTGCAACAGCGCGCGCGATAGACGAGCATGTCTCCCTGTCCGCGGACGGTGATCGCGTTGTGGTCGCCAAACACGCGCCGCACCACGCTGGCAATCGCGCCCGGCTGCGAACTCAACCCCTCGGCTTCAATGTCTCCCGCCATCGAAGGCGTCGCGCCTGCCGGCAGCAGACGCGCCAGCACCTGCCGCGCCGAATATTTTCCGTATGCAATGCCGGACATGAGGTCGTCAACTTTTCCCAGCCCGTAACCGTTGGCGACTCTCAGCAAGTCTTCATCTTTTATTTCTTTCAGAGCGATGCGGTACTTGCGCGCTTCTTTCTCGATCACCTTGCGGCCAATCTCAATCGCCCGCTCCCGTTGATGCACGTTGAGCCAGTGCTTGATCTTGTTGCGCGAGCGCGAAGACTTGACCAGCCCAAGCCAGTCGCGGCTGGGCTTGTGGCCCGCCTGCGTGATGATCTCGACAATGTCTCCGGAATGAAGCTTGTGCCGCAGCGGCACCATGCGTCCGTTCACCTTGGCGCCTACGCAGGTATGGCCGACTTCAGTATGAATCGTGTAAGCAAAATCGATCGGCGTAGCCTCGCGCGGCAACACCACAACCTTGCCCTTCGGAGTGAACGTGTAAACCTCTTCGGGATAAAGATCGACTTTCAGCGTGGAAAGAAATTCGTTAGGGTCGCTGACGTCGCGCTGCCACTCGACCACCTGCCGCAGCCACGCCAGGCGCTGCTCGTCCTGCGCGGAGACGGGGCCGTCCTTGTACTTCCAGTGGGCGGCAATGCCTTCCTCCGCCATCTTGTGCATGTCTTCAGTGCGAATCTGGATTTCGAAGGGCGTGCCGTCTTCGGTGATGACCGAGGTATGCAGTGACTGGTAAAAATTTGGCCGCGGCATGGCGATGAAGTCCTTGATGCGCCCGGGCACCGGCCGCCACAGATTGTGAATGATGCCGAGCACGGCGTAGCAGTCCTGCAGCGAGCGCGTGATGACGCGCATGGCGCAGAGATCGTAAACCTGGTCGACGGCGATGTGCTGTCGCTGCAGCTTCTTGTGAATGCTGAACAGGCGCTTGATGCGGCTTTCGACGCGGGCCTGGATGCCGGCTTCCTTCAGCTTGTCGGTGATGATGGCCTGCATCTTGGCGAGGAACTCCTCCCCCTGCTTACGCCGCGCATTGACGGATTTCTCGACTTGTTCATAGCCGACGGGATCGAGAAAACGGAAGCCGAGGTCTTCCAGTTCGCCGCGAATCTTGCCCATGCCCAGGCGGTGCGCGATGGGTGCGTAAATTTCGAGCGTTTCCTCGGCGATTTTGTGCTGGCGCTCGGGGGGCAGGTGCTCGAGCGTGCGCATGTTGTGCAGCCGGTCGGCCAGTTTGATGAGGACGACGCGAATATCGTCGACCATGGCCAGCATCATCTTGCGCAAGTTCTCGGCCTGCTGCTCTTCGCGCGTGGCGAAGTCGATTTTGCTGATCTTGGTGACGCCCTCGACGATGTGCGCGACCTGCTCGCCGAATTCCTTGCGAATATCGGCGACCGTGACGGAGGTGTCTTCGACCGAATCGTGCAGCAGACCGGCGGCGACGGCCACCGGGTCCATCTTCATTTCGGCGAGGACCAGGGCGACTTCGAGGGGATGGACGAGATAGGGCTCTCCTGAAGCCCGGGTCTGGCCTTCATGATTTTTCAGCGAGTAGTCGTAGGCCTTCTTGACGATGGTGAGATCGTCCTGCGGACGGTTGGCCTGCATCCGCTTCATCAGATCGCGGAATTTGGTCAGGGTAAGGGCAGTGGTCGCGATCTGTTGGCGCAAGCTCGCCATGAGGGATTATACCCGCCCAGGGAGAGGGATCGGATGAGGGGCTCCGGGCAGAGGGTAACCGGGACGCAAGTCGATTATAGCGCAGCGTTCTGAGTGGAGGCAGGAACGCACGTGCGATGACCAGCGTAATTTGCGGCGCCGCGGAAGCGCGCCTAGGCTCACGAGAGACCGTCGTTGAGGTGAGATATGTTGCGAATCTGGGATCGTGCGCTGATACTGGCCGCTCTGTTCGGCGCGGCCTGTGCCGCGTGCGCGGCGCAGGGCTTTCCGCCAGCCACTCCACCGGCGCCCCCAGTTACTTCAGGCGAGGACATTCCTGTCCCTGGTCGTCCCGTTCCGGCCGATCATTCGCAGCTCTCCGAACACAACATCGAGTGGATGTTGACCCAGCCGCCGCAGTCACAACTAGAGTTTTTGCTTGGCGCGGCCGTCAACCACGACCACGGCGCGACCGACTGGATCAACAAGCTGGTCGATGCCTGGCATGGGAAGGTGAAGTTCACCAAGAAATTCGATGACCTCGACATGATCGCGTTCTACTCGAATGACCTGCGCGTGCGGGCCGCGGGCATCGAAACCAATCTGGCGATCTTCAATCTTTCGAAGACGGATGAAACTGCCGAGGAATTGATGGAACACGCGCGGAAGTCAGCGAACTGGCATCCGTTTGCCATGTGGGAATTAGGAATGTTGGCAAACCGCGGCGTGGAGCCGGAAAAGATTCACGAGTTCCTCCGCGGCTACCTGCATGATCCGAACGAGAAGACGCGCCACTGGACGGTGGAAGGGTTGGCCCATATCGGTTCTGACGACACGATCAAGGATTTTCTGGACGTTTTCCGCAACGATCCTTCGCTCGAAGTGCGCGAGCGCGCCGGCTGCAGCCTGGCCAAGTCGGGCATGCTGACGCGCGAGCAGCGCATGCTGGCTGTGCCGGGATTGATCGAACTGGCCTACGATCCTTCGCTCGATCCGACGACTCGTTCGTGGGTCTACCAAGCTTTGCGCGAGATCACGAACGAGCACATTGGCAACGACCCGGCCGCGTGGAAGAACTGGTACACCGCGACGGGTGCGAAGCGCCGGGAAGAATTCCGGCAGGGAGACCAGTGGGCGGTGCTGGGGAACAGCTAGCTTCTCGGCTTTTGTCATTAGTCATTCGAAAAGCAGATTCCTCGCTCCGCTCGGAATGACAAGCCATAGGAAACTCTCGTCATTCCGCCCGGCTTTAGCCAACTCCGACGAAACCTTGTCATTTCCGAACGGCTTCAGCCGCGAGGAATCCGCTTTGTGACGCGCCCTTCCATCTTTCAGTCCTTTCGAATCATTTGAATTGGTCGCGGTTTTGGCTGGCGGGGCGGCAAGCTGATACAGTGGCAGCTTGTCCGCCGTGGTTTCACAAAGATGATTTCGCGAATTCTGGTCAGCGGAGTCTCCGGGCCGATCGGCGCCGCGCTTTTGCCATCACTTAAATCACGCGAATATGAAGTGACGCGGCTTGTCCGAGGGACCGCCCGAGGGGCTGCAATCGTTGACCGGCACATCCCGTGGGACCCGGCAAAGCCGATATCACCCGAATCCGTCTCGGGATTCGACGCCGTTATTCATCTCGCGGGCGAGAGTATCGTGGGGCGGTGGACGGAAGCGAAAAAAAAGGCGATTCGCGACAGCCGCGTGCTAGGCACGCACAACCTCGCGCAGGCCCTTGCACAGACGAAAGACAAACCGCATGTCTTCGTGTCGAGCTCGGCCATCGGGTATTACGGCGACCGCGGTGACGAGGTTCTGAACGAGGAGAGTGCTCCGGGCACGGACTTTCTCGCCGACGTATGCCGCGAGTGGGAAGCCGCAACGCGCGCGGCCTCCGACGCCGGCATCCGCACTGTGCAGATTCGCACCGGGGTGGTGCTCAGTCCCCAAGGCGGCGCGCTGGGCAAAATGCTGACGCCGTTCAAAATGGGCGTAGGCGGCAAGATTGGCAGCGGTCGCCAGTGGATGAGCTGGATCGACGTGCAGGACATGGCCGGCGCAATCCATCACATCCTGAAGACCGATCTGGTGCAGGGGCCGGTGAACATGGTCGCGCCCAAGCCGGTCACGAACGCAGAATTCACTCGCACGCTGGCTAGCGTGCTGTCGCGGCCGGCGATCTTTCCGATGCCCGCATTCGCCGTGAAACTGGTCTTTGGCGAGATGGGGGAAAC
>CAYOUY010000135.1:0-19955 GCA_964407245.1 uncultured Acidobacteriaceae bacterium | reverse complement strand
CAAAGATCGTGTGCTTACCCGTCAGCCATGCCGTCGCCACGGTGGTAATGAAGAACTGAGACCCGTTGGTATTCGGCCCGGCATTGGCCATGGCCAACTTGCCCGGCTTATCGAACTTATGCGGCGAGCCTTTGGTCTCGTCCTCGAACTGGTATCCAGGCCCGCCCATGCCCGTGCCCTGCGGGTCTCCGCCTTGGATCATGAAGTCGGGAATGACACGGTGAAAAATCGTTCCGTCATAGAGCCGGTCGGTCGATTTCTTGCGCGTCGAAGGATGCGTCCACTCGCGCTTGCCCTCGGCCAGTTCGACGAAGTTCGCGACCGTCTTGGGCGCGTCCTTCTCAAACAGCCGGCACACGATGGTTCCTTCGCTGGTTTCAAACGTGGCGTACATTCCGGGTTGACGAGTCATAAGTCCTTTCAAGAATCATTCGATGTTTGTGTAGGGGCGGACTCATTCGTCCGCCCGCCGGGCGAAGCCCGGCTCTGTTTGCATGCTGCTCAGCTCGAGCTGGTCGGCTTTGGCGCCGCAGCCGCCGGTTTCTTCACTGCAGTCCCCGCCGGCTTCGCCGCTCCCGCCTTGATGATCGTGATGTGGTTGATCTTCACCGGGCGAAACGGCTTGTCATTCTGCGGATCAGTCGCCATGCGCGCAATCTGCTTCACCAGTTCCACGGTCGCGTCGTCGCACTGCCCGAAAATCGTGTAATGCCCATTCAAGTGCGGCGTTGCCACTTCGGTGATGAAGAACTGCGACCCATTCGTATCCGGGCCAGAGTTGGCGTAGGCAAGCCGCCCCGGCCGGTCGAAGAGCAGATCGCCGGAAACCTCATTCTTGAACTTGTACCCGGGGTCGCCCGAGCCGTTGCCTGCCGGATCGCCGCCCTGAATCATGAAATTCGGAATCACGCGATGAAAGATCGTACCGTCGTACAACGGCACCCCGTGTTTGGTCGCGCCGCTGACCGGGTTCTTCCAGTCGCGCGTGCCGGTGGCGAGACCGATAAAGTTCTCCACGCCAATCGGCGCCTTGTCGGGAAATAAAGTGCACGTCATCTTGCCGGCCGTGGTGTCGATGATCGCGGTCGGTTGCGCGGAAGCAGCAGGTTTGGCTGGCGTACTCGGTTTCGCGGGGGCTTGTGTGGTTGACTGGGCTGTCGCGGCGACGCCCATGGCCCATATCAGCAATAAGATCAGGACAGTGTTGCGCATGAATGCTCCTCGGTTGGAACTGAAATGGTCTGGATTGTTTGTGGCTAACGCTGCATTGTACGACAGCGCCGCGCGACTTTGTCATTCTGAACGAGGTCATCGTGTGCGAAGCGAACGATAACGGAGCCGAAGAATCCCTGTCGGCGTCTCGGGACCACCCGCCACCTCAGAGGCTAAAGCCCGCATCTACTCTGGCCTTCGACGGTGCGGCTGGAAGCCGCACCCTTTCAAAACTGTCGTCGATGCGCCATCGATCAAATCCCCCCAACAACATCAGCGTCCTGCCTGCATCACTCGGCTCACCCGCTCGACTTCAGCAAACACTCGCAGCAGATTGCCGCCCAGAATTTTCTTGATATCGTCCGCGCTGTACCCGCGATCGAGCAAGCCCTGCGTGATCTTTGGCAGATCGGCTGCCGAATCCATCCCTTGCGGCGTAGCGCCGCTGACGCCGTCGAAATCAGAGCCGAGGCCGACATGATCGACTCCGGCTACCTTGGCGATGTGATCGATGTGATCAATCAGCACCCTGAACGGCGGACGTGGAATCTTCGCCGTCCACTCCCGCTGAATGCGCTCCGCATCGACATACGTCACCGTCTTGCCTTCCGCCCGTAGTCCGTCGAGATACTTCTGAACAGCTTCCTTCTGCTGCTTATCCTGCGCCTGCATGGCCTTGCGGTAATCCTGGTCGTCGAAGCCGCTGAAGAAGTTCACCTGCACCACGCCGCCGTTCTTGGCTACGGCGCGCAGCATATCGTCGGTCATATTGCGAGGCGCATCCACCAGGGCCCGCGCTGACGAATGCGAGGCAATCACCGGTGCTTTCGTCGTGGCGATTGTGTCCCAGAACGTTTTGTCGGCCACGTGCGAAATGTCGACCATCATGCCGAGCCGGTTCATTTCCAGAACGACCAGCTTGCCGAAATCGGTCAGCCCGTTGTGATGCTGCACCTTGGGATCATCGATGTCGCCCGAAGAGTCTCCCCACTCATTCGTGTTCGACCACGTCAGCGTCATGTACCGCACGCCCAGGCGGTAGTAGTCGCGCAGCAGGTGCATGTCGTTTTCGATGGAATGTCCGCCCTCAATTCCCATGAGCGCCGCCAGTTTGTGCTCGCGATGGGCGCGTTCGATGTCGGCCACGGAGAAGGCCATCATCATGCGGTCAGGATGCCGCGCCGCCTGTTCGTAAACCGAATCGATCAGGTCGAATGTGTGTCGGGCGAAGTGGCCCTGATTCGAGTCGGGCTCAACCCAGATGGAGAAGAACTCCGCGCCAAGATTTCCGCGGTGTGCCTTGTCGAGGCTGATGTGACCAACATCGTTGGGGTCGGTCGAGCCAATGTCGAAGCCTTCGTCCAGAAAACGCTGCGGCGTGTCGGCGTGGGTATCAACCACGATCGCCGAGTCGTGAATGGCCCGCGCTTTCGCGTTGACTGTGATGTCAGCAGTCGAAGACTGGGCTGGAGACTGAGCGACGATGAGACAGCAAAGAGCGGAACAACACACTCGCGCGAAGCAAAATCGCCTGGTCATATTTGAGTCCGATGATAGAAGGCAAGTTTCCGATTGTATAGGCACGAAGTGGAAATGAACAAACCGCCGTCAGTCGAGCGCCGTCAATCCTTGCGAGAGTGTAGCCCCGGACGCATTCGTCCGGGGTTGCACGCCAGGAGCACCATGGAGTGGGCGCACATGCTCGCTCCAGCCAAGGCACTCTCCCCTTCGCTCAGGGATCGCTGGACGGATGCGTCCGTCGCTACACGGTACTTTGTCAGGATACGAACTACTTGCCGCTGCCCAAGGCCACTTGGGTTGGCGGAGTGTCGTCTTCGGGACGCTCGAGCGGCACGATGGTTTGCGAACTACGCCACTCAGAGTAGTGGCCGCTGACCATAATGTGGAAGCACCAGTGGCGCCGTTCTTCCTCGGGCTCAACCAGCCCAAGCGCTTTCATGTAGAAAAGATAGTGCTCCATCCACTGGATCTGCTCACGGCTCATACCGCGGCGTTGCAAGTCCACGGTTACACCGGCTAGATGCGACGACGCCGTATCGCCTTCGGCCGGGGCTGCGTTGCGATTACGGCGGCGGAGCTTGCGCTGCACCTTCACCGTGCGCACAGCCGAGTTCAGCTGAATCTGCTGGTGGAAGCGGTTGTAGTAAGCCTGGCTCAGATCGTCCACGAAGTTGCGCGTCCACGGACGGCAGTAGCGCCGCGACGGATCGAGACTCGGCTCAATCTTCAGGCTCTCGCTCGGGATGATGGGCAAAAGCGAGCCGTCGGCCTTCAGAGCTTCGAGTTCGGTCTCATCCTGAATTCGAGGTAGTTCGAGGCGATCGATTTCGGCGTTCTGGATCAGCAGCGATTCATGCGACGGCCGGAACATGGGATGCCAGCGCAGCCAGCGAAAATGCCGGCGATGCGTGTGCGTGGTTACAGGATGCACCGCAAACGCGGCGCCGCACAGCGTGGACACGAGCGCGGCCAGCAGGCAGACGGCTGCGAGTTGTCGTCGAACAAAAAGTCTCACGAAGTGGTCCGGCGCTCTCGCGCGCTCTTCACTTGTTCACTCTCGCGCGAGCAGCGGCTATTCTAAGTCATGCTGTCAAGCCGTCCAACCCAATGCAACGTGCCGTCGGTTACAACAGTACCCATGTCCCGTCGGTGCTGCTGCATGGTTACTGTGGTTACTCTTCCTGAGAAGAGTGCGCCACACACAGAATTGGTGGCACTTGACGGGCCATTTGCAACCGCATCGATGGTTTTTGATCCCCTTGCAGATGTGATGCTTGCGGGTAATTCAAAATGTATTAGATGAGCACGCATGAGCGTACTTGCGCACCCTGACAAAAAGCGGTGACATTTCGCGGACGTGGTTGAATCAGCGCCGGACGAGGTCCAGCAGGGCTTGTGACATGACCTGACCACCGACCTCGGAGATAGACTTCGTTAAAGGAATGTCTTTGGGGCAAACCTCCACGCAATTCTGCGCGTAGCCGCATTCCTGGATGCCGCCGTCGCCCATCAGCGCCGCCAGCCGCTCGCGCTTCAACGCCTTGCCCGTGGGATGCGTGTTGAACAGCCGCACCTGGGCGATAGTCGCTGCGCCGACGAAGCCGGTGTCTTCGTTGAACTGCGGGCATGCCTCCATGCAGCAGGTGCAGGAAATGCAGCGCGACAGCGGATACGCGGCTTCCTGATCCTCCGCGGACATCCGCGGGCCGGACCCAAGATCGTAGGTGCCGTCGACGGGCACCCACGCCTTTACTGCCTTGAGATTTTCGAAGATGACGTTGCGGTCAGTCGCGAGATCGCGCACAACCGGAAACTTCGAGAACGGCTCCAGGCGGATCGGCTGCTCCAGTTGATCGATCAGCGCCGAGCAAGCCATACGCGCCTTGCCGTTGATCAGCATGGCGCACGACCCGCAAACTTCCTCGAGACAATTCGAGTCGTAGGTGATGGGCGTTGTCGGCTTGCCGTCGCGCGTGACGGGGTCGGCAGCAATGTCCATGAGCGCCGAAATCACGTTCATGTTCGGCCGGTAGGGAACGGAAAACTCCTCCCAATAGGACTTGCCGTTGGGAGTGAGTTGCCGTTTGATGCGGAGGATGACGGATTTATCAGCCATTAGCAGTTAGCCTTTTAGCAATTACTTCTTATCGCCCTTCGCCAGTGAACGCCTTCGGTCCATTTCGTTATCAAAATAGCTGGGCTTCTTCCGACGCAGGAACCGTGCTATCTCCGAAACTAAGTAAACTCCCAAAAGGAGGAGAAAGACCTGGTTCCAAAGCCGTGCACTTGGATTCGAACTATGCATCAGCCGAACAACGACGTACGCCATTGCCGAGCAAGCGAAGGCGACTGAAATGAAAAAAGCTATTGTCGATCGAGTGCTACGGTTCACAACTAATACTTCCTCGCCCGTGGCGGAATCAGGGACGCATCCACCGGCTCGAATTCAAACTTTGGCTCGTCTGCATCCGGAGCGAAGTACGCTTTCGTGGTCTTCATCCAGTTCTTGTCGTCACGGTCGGGGAAATCGGGCTTGTAGTGCGCCCCGCGCGATTCATCCCGCATGCGCGCGCCCTGGGCGATCACGCGCGCCAGTTGCAGCATGTTATAGAGCTGCCGGGCGAAGACGACCGTCGTGTTCGCCCACATGGTGCGGTCGCTCAGGTTGATCTTGCGATAGCGCTCCAGGAACTCGACCAGCTTGGCATCGGTCTGCTGCAAATTCTTGTTGTAGCGGATGACCGTGCAATCCTTCGTCATCAGATCGCCCAGTTCGCGCCACAACTTCACCGGATTTTCGCTGCCTTCGTTCTTCATCAGCAGGGCATTGTTCTCTTCCTGCTTCTTCTTCTCGGCCTCGAACGACCCGTTGTTGTCGGAAGACGCCTGCAGCCCGCGCGCGTAATTCACGGCATTGGGACCGGCAACGAATCCTCCCCAGATGCACGACACCAGCGAATTCGCGCCCAGCCGGTTCGCGCCGTGATATTGATATTCGCACTCGCCCGCAGCATAAATGCCGGGAATGTTCGTGGCCTGCTTGTAGTCGATCCACAGCCCGCCCATGGTGTAGTGCATGCCGGGGAAAATCTTCATGGGCGTGTCGCGCGGGTCGTCGCCGACAAACTTCTCGTAGATCTCGAGAATCCCTTCCAGCTTGCGGTCGAGAATCTTGCGGTCAATGTGGGTCAGGTCGAGATAGACCATCGGTTTGCCGTCGATGCCGAGGTCGTTCTCGTAGACAACTTTGAAAATCGCGCGCGTCGCCACATCGCGCGGGACGAGATTTCCGTACTTCGGATACCACTCCTCCAGGAAATACCATCGCTCGTTCTGCGGAATGGATTTCGGATCGCGCTTGTCCCCGGGCGTCTTCGGAACCCAGACGCGGCCGCCTTCGCCGCGGGCAGATTCCGACATCAGCCGCAACTTGTCTTCACCGGGAATCGACGTGGGGTGAACCTGAATGAACTCGCCGTTCGCGTAATAACATCCCTGCTGATAAAGCGCCGACTGCGCCGAACCCGTGCACACGACCGAATTCGTCGACTTGCCGAAGATGGCTCCGATGCCACCGGTCGCGATGATGATGGCGTCAGCTGGGAAGGTGCGCACTTCCATGGTGCGCAGATCCATGGCGCAGATCCCACGGCAGACTTTCTTTCCGTCGAGCACGGCCGACAAAAATTCCCAGTGCTCGTATTTCTTGACCTTGCCTTCGGATTCGTAACGCCTGACTTGCTCATCGAGCGCGTAAAGCAGCTGTTGCCCGGTCGTCGCTCCCGCAAACGCCGTGCGGTTATAGAGAGTCCCGCCGAAGCGGCGGAAATCGAGCAAGCCTTCCGGCGTGCGGTTGAACGGCACGCCCATGCGGTCGAGCAGATCAATGATCCCCGGCGCCGCGTCGCACATGTCTTTGACGGGGGGTTGGTTAGCGAGAAAATCTCCACCGTAAATCGTGTCGTCAAAGTGCTTGTAGGTCGAGTCGCCCTCGCCCTTCAGATTTTTCGCTGCGTTGATGCCGCCCTGCGCGCACACCGAGTGCGACCGTTTTACCGGAACGATGGAGAACAGGTCAACCCCTCCGCCCATCTCGGCGATTTTGATCACCGCGGCCAGGCCAGCCAGCCCGCCGCCGACGACAATAATTCTGGGATTCGCCATTATCGCGACCTCCCGAGATTGGCTGAGTAGCCCGTATCCACGATTGTCGAGCCTGCGCTGGGAGCTTCCGGGAAGCGAGCTTCGAAGGTGTACAGGCTCACTAGTCCAACCACGCTGAGCAGCAGGAAAAACGCCACGGACAGCCGCAGCAGCCTTTTCTGCGCCTGGTCGCCGGAGACGATGCCCCATTTCGCGCAGAACAGCCAGATTCCGTAGGCGAAGTGCCACGACGCCGCGATCAGGCCGACAACGTAGAAGGCAAGCAGCAGTGGATGCTGGACCTCAGCCTGCACCTTGCCGAACGAAGCCATCGGGTTGTCGTGCAGATCGGTTCCGGTGAAGCGCATCGTGTAGGTGTGCCACAGGATGTAGACGAACGCGATGGCGCCGGTCCAGCGCTGCGCCGTGTACATCCAGTTGCCGCTCCACGGATACGCTGCCGTGTTTCCGTCGCCGCGGTACCAGATGTAGAAACCGTAGACCGCGTGATAGGCGATCGGAATCCAGATGCCGAACAGTTCAAGGAAGAAGACCAGCGGGAGATTCGCCAGAAAGCTCACTTGGCGCGCGTAAGCAGCGGGCCCGGTGATCGCGGTGGAGTTCGAAATCAGGATGTGTTCGAACAGAAACGCGCCGACTGGGACAATTCCGGTGAGCGAGTGCAAGCGCCGCAAGATGAATGAAATTCCTTGACCAGCCCGCAAGGGCGCCACGCCTTGCCTGATGACATTTCTTACACCCGGAGCAGTAGAACTGGCTGCAGATGCCACGAAAGCTCCTTATAAGTTCGGCAATGAGAAAATAACCTGACATTATCTGGCGGCGGGAGAAGCGAAGTCAAGGCAAGGAGTGCAATCAGCTGTGCGGATTCTGGTTATTGGCGGGACAGGCTTCATCGGGAAACAGATCGTGCGGCGAATGGCGAGCGCTGGCCACGCGATCGCCATTTTTCACCGTGGGCGGACCGTGGCAGAGCTGCCAGAGCAGGTACAGGAAATTCTCGATCCGCTTTCGGCGATGCCCATAGTGAGGTTTCCCAAAGCACTGTTCGAATTCAAACCGGACACCGTCGTACACACCGTCGCGATGGGAGAGAATGACGCTCAGGCAGCGGTCGAAGCCTTCGCCAATATGGCCGGCCGCCTCGTGATGCTCAGCAGCGGCGATGTGTACCGCGCTTATGGTCGCTTCACCGGAATCGAGCCCGGGCCGATCGAGGAAGGCCTGCTGACGGAAGAATCGCCTCTCAGGACCGTGTTGTTTCCGTATCGCAAGCAGGCAGATTCGCCGATGGCCCTTCAGTATTGGTACGAGAAGATTCTTGCTGAACAAGCCGTCCTGGAGAGCAAGGCTGCGCCCGCCATTGTGTTGCGGCTCCCGAAGGTGTACGGTCCCGGAGGCAACGAGGATCTGGCAACGGTATACCGGTATCGCCATCATCCCAACTGGCGGTGGAGTCACGGGTATGTCGAGAACATAGCCGCCGCGGTTGAATTGGCTGCCACGTGCAGCGTTGCCGAAAGTCGGGTCTACAACGTAGGCGAGGAATACACGCCAACCATCGCAGAACGACTTGCGTGGATGCCGCAGGCTGCGATCGAGCCGGACTTGGAAAATGTATCCAACTTTGCCCAGAACATTGCCTATGACACGAGTCGGATTCGCAGGGAACTTGGCTACCGCGAGATCGTGCCTGAACAAGAAGCGTTGCTGAGGGCGCTGCGCGGCGAAGCTGGCTGACGGATGCGCTTGCGCAGGTGTTTCCTAGGTGTGAGATCACTCAGCCCCGCATGGTTCGATCGCACCACTCGAGGAATTTCCGGAACGCCGCTCCGCGATGGCTGTATCGCGCCTTTTCTCCTGCGGTGAGTTCGGCAAATGTCTTCTCGATTTGCGGAAAATAAAACAGCGGATCGTAACCGAATCCATTCGTTCCACGCGGCGCTTCGAGAATGATCCCCTCCGCCGTGCCGCGAAATGTAGCCAGCGTTTTGCCATCGCGCGCTACCGCCAGCACGCACACGAATCTTCCCGTCCGCTTTTCACGAGGTACATTCTTCAGCTCCCGCAGCACGCGAGCGTTGTTGGCCTCATCATCGGTGTTCGCGTCGGTGAGTTGGGGTTCTTTCCCATGAAGATCAGAGGCGGCATAGCGCGCCGAATGCACACCCGGAGCTCCGTTCAGCGCGTCAACTTCCAGGCCTGAGTCGTCGGCTACAACAATCTGTCCCGCAACGTGGCGACTATATTCCTCCGCTTTCTTGCGGGCATTTTCCTCAAACGTGACGCCATCCTCGACCACCGCCGGAAGCGAAGAGAAATTCGGGATGCTGGCAATCTCAATGCCGTGACTTTTGGCAGCCCCGGCAAAATCGCGCAGTTTGCCCGGATTCGAAGTGGCAATCAGAATTCGCCGCATCACGCCTTAATAACCCATTAATAACCCAGTCGCAAGGAGACGGAGGGATTTGCAAACCGGGCACTTATGCCGTTTGAGTCTCGCGATTTCGTGCCAGCACAATCCAGAGAACCAGCAGCCAGACCGTCAGCGCAGTCATCCATCCGCCAAGCCTGCGATCCCATGTACGTACAAAATTCAGCTGCACGCGATTCATTCCAGCCTCAACCGGAACCAGCATCTGGCCAGTGTCGGGTCGCGACTTGGTCGTCACAGTATGACCGTTGACTTCGACCTGCCACGCGGGATAGCGAAACAACCGCAATGCAAGTTCGCCGGCGGCGGACATCTCGGCAATGAACGACTTCGATTCCGGGCCCCATCGCGATATTTGAATTCTCCCTTGCGCCGGAGCCTCCACCGAGACGATCGGCGCATCCTTGTCGATCGAGGATGGATCTGCGCCGGTGGGCGTGTACTCGTCCACGCCCTCGTAGCCTATGCCGTCGCTCATGTTGTCCTGCATCTCGCGCAGGTCGGCAGCGCTGTCCCACCACGGTGGCTGGATGCCATGCCACGCGGTTGCGATCACGAGAAGCGCGACTGCGTAGACCGCGATGCGCATCCCCCAACGTCGCACGCCGAGAGCTACGAACATCGATAAGATCATGCTCAGGCACAGCAACCATCGCCACGGAAATTGTAAGAATGCCAGCTTAGGCAGCAATCGCCACACGAGCGCTGTCACCGGAAACATGAGCGCACTGCACACCAATGCCCACACGAGAAGAGCATTCCACGTCGTTCGATTCGCCTGACGCCACTTGCGTGCAGCCCAGGCTGCCGCAAAGGTTGCCGCGATTTCCAGTATCGCCACCCAGGAGATGATGCGGTTGAACTTGTCATGATCGGGGTCGGTGGTGTGAATGAAAAGAAAATTATCCTGCGGACGCAATCCCTGCGACACGGCCTGGGCGACGTCGATCCACTTTTGTTCGTAGATCGCCGGCAGCAGGTAGAAGCTGGAAAGGCACGCGCCCAATACGATGGCGGCGGCTCCGGCCCACAGAACGCGCAGCGATCGTTGCTGCCATGCAAAGGCCAGAAGCAGTAGAGTCAGAGAATAGTGAATCATCAACGCGGCAGGAATATTCGTGACCCAAGCCGCCGCCAACACCAGCGAAAGAGCGCCAGTCCCGCGCTCGCCTTGGGCAATCTTCACGAGAAACAACAGCAGCATCGGCAGCAGGCAACTCGCCAACAGCTCCGCAAAGGAACTGCGCCAGTAGACAATCACAAGATGATACGGATTCACCGCGTAGAACACGGCGGCAAAGATGGCATCACGCCGGCCAAGCCATCGCCGCGCAAGAACGAACATCGACAGTCCGGCAAGAGTGAGTGCAAGCCATATGTAAACGCCGGCAACAATGCTCCAGGGGAAAATTGCGCTGAGCAGCGCGCCCAACATCCACGAAGCGGGAGGATAGAACAGAAAACGCGGTTCACCATAACCGAAGTGCGCGAGTGACGCCCATCGAGGAAGAAAGATGCCCTGCTTCCATTGCATCAGAACCTCGAGCCAGGAGTACAGATGAAATTCAACATCGTGGCCGGAGGGCAGGCCCCCGAAAAAGAAAGGAATTTCCACAGCAAATGCGGCAACACCAACCGCCGGCAATGCCCACCGCAGCGACGCCGGGCGCCCTCGTGCGTCAGGTGGATCCTCGGCCAACGTAGTTTCTTTCAGGCTCGTTCCTTTGGACCAGCAGAATTCGATTCACGCAAGCGGAAACTTTTCCAGTCTACATTTAATCCACATTTAATACTGCGTACATCAGAGCGCAACGTAGATGCTCTACGGTGCTGCGACATAGGGGTGGAACAGACCAAAGAGAATTGAAGGACCCGCACCAGAGACGGGGCTGGGTTCTTCGATTCTCGGCAGTCGCTCACCTGCCAGGCCTCTCGCACCTGCCTCTGCTCTCGCCTGCAGCGCTGCCCGTAGGAAACTCCCTCATCAATTGCCGCTTAGTGACCCTGCCCGCGGGAGGCTTTTGTTCTTAGAGATCGGCAAGGCAATGGCCGCGGAAGCCGCACTACGAGGATTTGGCGACTTAGTCGGCGAGGATACTAACGAGGATACTAAACAGATGCGGTTTCTTGCGGATTCCGTTGATGGCAGAGTTCGGCCATGAACTCGTCTTCCTGGAGAGAAGCCCCGCGACGCAGAAGTTCAAGCAGGGGATCTTCCCACTCGTCGGCGGTCTGCGCAGCATCGCCAGAGGGTTCGAACTGGGTCAAATCTGCAACTAACGCGCGCGGCGAAACCAGAAGTTCGGGTTTCGTGTCAGGGTTGCTGCGCAGGACGTCAATCAAATTGGTCACCTGCGCCCGCTGCTCCTCAGTGCGGGAAGGAAATTCGACCCCCATCCCCTTTCCCGGATGCGCCACACGGACCATGCCTTCAATATGAACCTCGAGGTTTCCGGTCTTGAGGCAGAAATCAACCAGCGCACGCTCGGGAAACGGGGCGTCCGTTTCCACGTAGCATCCGCCCAGGCTCAGGTCGGTAAGCTTGCAATGAGGCACGATCTCGTTCGTGCCGGCTCCCAGGGCAGCGGCCGCAGACTTCAGCCACGCGTCCAGCTTCTCGGAGACATCTTTGGGCAGATCGAGCATCTGGACTCCGGTCTGTCCGTTTGGATTTGCCCATGCCACCTGTCCTCGCGCTTCGATCTCCAGGGCGCCATCGGGGAGTTGAAAATGAACGGCCAGCAGGGAACCCGCGACCTGGGATTCGGAAGTGAGTACGTCCAGACCTGTCGCAGAAAGGTCCAGAAGAATGCCTTCCACCTTTCGGCCGTCGGGCAGGGTAATCTCGACCGGAGCCTGCACCGGAACGCGCATGGACCGCCGGCGCTCGCGGTTCAACAGAGCGGCGGCAGCTCGGAGTCCTGCTTTGGCTGCTTCCTCTGAAAGCGGCTTGTAGAGCACGAAATGTGCTCCGCCACTCAGAATCTTGCGCACCAGGCTGGCATCGGGCACCAGGGCGATGCTCAACGGCGCCGAACCCAAGCGCCGCATCGCCTCCAGTGCACCCTCCGCAGCCTCTGGTTCCGCGAAATCCACGATGAGGGCATCAAATTTCTGTTGCTGGATTCTGGCAATCGTGGTCTCGGGATCGCTGGAACGGTCCATGGCGATGCCCAAGGTGGGCAGTACTTTGCCCAGCACATCCGCCGCAGAATCGTCAGTCGAGACCAGTAGTGACTGCAATGTCATAAATCGATCGGGATGGCAGAGCCGGCTGGATTACGGCCAGCGAGGAGCCGCCGGACGCGACGCCTTCGATGACGCGCCGGAGCCCGTGTTGGCCCCCGCCTTGGCCGCCATCGCGTCGGCGGTTGCATCATCCACTTCGGCTAGCACACTGTTGTCGGCATCGTCGTTTTCCGCCAGCAACGGAGCCACTTCGCGCAGTTTTTCCGCTGCCTGCTGGAGCATTTCGATCTGCTTGCCGAGTTGGGCGTATTTTGCCTGCTTCTGACGCAGGACCTCGTGAATGTCCTTCATACATCCCCCTGGCTTCAAATCTAAGGAGATAGGCAGGATGGGTCAATCGTTATCCCGGCGGTCAGATTACGGCAGTAACGCGCCCTGCGGGAAGGGAACAGCACAAACAAAAAGCCCCGCCGCCAAGCGGGGCTTCTTCTTGACAGAAAAGAGTTTAGGCTTTCAGTTTCCGGCGTAGCGCACAAGCCAGACCAACGAAGCCAGTGCCCAGCAAGGCCAGCGTCCCCGGTTCAGGAACGGCGATGTTGGTGTCGCCGCTGGAAATCGTGGTTGTCCCGTTGAACCAACCCTTGCCTGTGTTGATCGTCAACTGCACCGTCGCACCGTCCACTGTCATGCCGGTGTACCACGTGCCCGTGATGCTGCCGGTCAGGGTGTAGTTGTGGGTCCCATTGGCGTTGGTGATTTCAGTCCAGGTCACGGGACCGTTGAAGGTGCCGCTGAAGATCACGCCGTTCGGAACGCCGTTACCGTTGCCGGTAATCGTAAAACTTCCGCCGCCAGCCAGTGTGGCCGCTATGCACGAGGGGGGCGGGCAGCTTCCCATCAGGCTGCCGCTGAGTAGCGCGCCCGTCGAAAAGCTCAGAGTGCCCAAATCTCCAGTCGACAGTAATCCGCCAGCTCCCTTGAAAGCGATCAATTCCGAGCCGGTCAGGGTCAATCCCGAGCTGCCGCCTGATAGCGTGCCGCCGCTGTTTGTGAAATCTACCGAGCTACTGGCAAAGGCCGCCATCGGCAAGGCTAACAGTAGCAAAGCCATCCACAGAATCCGCTTCATAAATAATTCCCTCCTGAAACCTCAGGTACGGCTTGATTAGTAGTCTTTGGGGCTCCCGCCCCTTTTTGGGGATCCGGCAGTCGACAATGCGTCTGCTGCCCTAGTGCACATGAGATTCCAAACCGCGCCCAGACTATAACACATTCGACGGACACAAGTTATGCGTTTTTTGCGCAATCTTCGTCAGTCCGGAAGTGCAAAGTGCTGCACATTGATACGCAGCTTTTGCGACCTGACTTGGGGCAACCCAGCCTATGAGCAATGAACTCAGCCCGTTAGCGATGGCAGCCGTGATGCCGAACCCAGAAGAAAAACGGTCCCCACTACAATGCTGTAAACCGAGGTCAGAAGCGTCAGCCCGCTCAGAGCGTGGGCGCTGATCCAGTTCAGCGATGCCGTCAGGGAGCGCGAGACAAGGTTCTCGGACCTGGCGGCCGGCGCGAGCCACAGGCGCAGCTTGTCCAGCGAAAACAAGCCCGCGGCTACGGCGCACATCAGTGTGTTCATCACGAGCAGACCGGCAATGAACATCAGCAGTCCCAACAAGCCGACAGCCGTTCCACCCAGATTGGCCGCCATGAGAAACAACAGCAACTGGGTGGGGGTTTCGGCTCCCAGGCCGTGAATGACGCCAACGAGAAACGTCGAGGCGGTGCCGTATCCGTCCTTGAAAACCTGTGGCGCCTCCACGCGAGTGCCGCCGAATATGCGGCTCAGCCGCCAATAGACCCACAGCATGCCGTTGATCAGAAGAGTGATGCGCGTGCGCGGCCGGAGGTGGCTGTGAGAGGAGGGACGGAAAAACGTGCCGAGAACATAGACGCCAAGAGTAAGCAGCGTGACGCCCACCAGTCGTTCCGCCCAGCGATCACTGGCTGCCGGCAAGGACAAGCGAAAAGCAACTGCCGCGGCTCCCAGCACCGCAACCGTGGTCGCGTGCCCCGACACGTAAAGCAACCCATAGCGCATGGCATCACGCGGCTCGGCTTGCACGCTGCTCAAATCGGTGATGGCCGCAATGTGGTCGTAGTCGAGACCGTGGCGGAATCCAAGCAATGCAGCCGAGTACAAAGCCAGTCGGAGATGGCTGGAATCGACCATGCCGTTGCAGTGCCGCACGATCCCTTTCCGCCATTGGCACGGGAAGGGAAGCGTCTTGTAGGCTAGCACACGCTGCGATCAAGCTAGAAGAGAGGCTTACTTCTGCTTTGGGAGCGCCGAGTCCGCGCGCTCCTTGATCAACTCGCGCAAACGGTGCGACAGGCTGGACGCCAGGGAGTGATAAAAGCGCGAGCCCAGGTGAGGAAACAGCTCAAACAGTGACTGCAGTGTGGGACGGTCGAGGTAAAACGCCTCCACGGGCTCCTTGGCCACGACGCTGACCGTAGCTGGTTGCTCGTCGATAAACGAGATTTCCCCGCAAACCTCGCCCGGGCCGATCGCAGGGGGGATTTCCTGCGTGGGAATCTGCACCGAAGCGCTCCCCTTCAGCAGCAGGTAGACGCCGTGGGTTCGTTTCCCTTGTTCAACGACCCGATCTCCGTCCTTGAACTTCATGCGGACGGCTTTGTCTGCGATCAGGGCCCAATCATTGGCGGTCAGATAAACCAGCCCGTGCTTTGCGGCCGACAATACAGACACATCCTGCTGCTGAATTGCCTTGGACATGGCGCGCGACCCGATATCCGGAGGGACTTTCCGGTCAGTTGACAGAACAACAGGGCAAACTGAGATTAGCAGAAAAACCGTCAGAGCAACATGCCCGCGGAACCCACGCGGTTAAGGCGTTTTTGAAGACGTGACCGCAAGCACAGGCCAGGCTCTGCAGCGAAGATTGCTCCCCACTGAGGATTGAGCGGTACCGTTTACTCGAGCAGCAGAATCAGCCCCGTTTTGCGCGTCATCGTTACCGGCGAGTTCACCGTGTCTCCATTCACATCCACGTAGTTGCCTGGCGGTAAAGCCACAGTCGCAGTCGCGTTGTACGGATTCACCAGCGTCAGCCCACCCGAAAACAACCGCTCCCACACGCCCTCGGTCTTGGTCATCTTTCCAGTGGAGTGGCCAATCGGAATGGAATATTCGGGAAACACGACCAGGCTGCCGTAGTCCTGCGCTCCATTTGTAATGCCGGTCATATACACATACGTGCAATCGTTCTTGACCAGAAGATAATTCGCCAGCACCCACTGACGCATCGCCTCATCGATTTTGCCCGTCGGCACCGGCTCTTCACCGTTGGTCATGTAGCAGAGCCCCTTGGACTCCACGTATTTGAGTGCGGCGACAATCGTTTCCCACTCGGAAGGCGAAGTGACGTTCAGTCCGGCGGCGCCCCAGTTGGTGAATCCGCGCTCGTCAAAAAGCAGATCGGAGGTTGTCATCAGCTGCAGGTTCGCCTCTCTGGGCTGCCCAAATTGATACGACACGTTCACCTGCATGGTCGCGGTCGCCGAATACTGGTGCACATGCGCGTACGTCAGAGATTCCCATTCGAGCACGTCGTGGCGAAACACCGGGTCATCGGACTGCCCGGTGTACTGCTGCACCCAGGCGCCTGACTTGTCGAAATGCCCGCAGCGCTGCCAGTCGTTGGTCAGGTCCATGGTATCGACGGCAATCCCGCCAAACCCCTCGGCAAGGGGTGCATCCACCCATGCTGCCCACTGATACGCCCGCACCTCCGGACTGGCAAAATTCAAGGGCGCCAGCGTGGTCGCACCGAATTCAAACGCCAGGGTTTTCTCATCACACAGATATTCGAGCCAATCCGGATGGTTCGCCTGATACCACGCCACCGAGTTTGTGTAATTGTCGACCGAGTACGGAATGTAAGAGGTG
The DNA here is from genome assembly GCA_964407245.1 of uncultured Acidobacteriaceae bacterium. Taxonomy (GTDB): domain Bacteria; phylum Acidobacteriota; class Terriglobia; order Terriglobales; family Acidobacteriaceae; genus Sulfotelmatobacter. The sequence goes on along the minus strand of CAYOUY010000135.1, from coordinate 3,465 downwards.
TTGTAAACGTCTTTCGGCAGTTTGGCCCAGTTCGATCCCCACACCATGTCGACCACGCCCGACTCCGGCGATGGATTCGGCAGGTTGTAATTGAATACCATCTCGAGATGAATGCCGTCCGTCGTGTTGGGAAAGAATTGCGTGCGAGGACTGGTGTCGCTGGAAGGCGCGTCCTGAGCCCGTGCCACCATGGACACGGCCACCACAAGGAAGAAGAAAGAGAGAACAGGCGCATTTCGGCTGGGCATAAGCTACCCCCAGGAACCAGCGCCAGCATACCGCAGTCGAGGCCGGCAGTGTTAGTTGCGGTTGTTCCGGAACAGACTCCCATGGAGCGCAGCCAACCTACGCTCCTTCGTTGACTTGCCCAACCTCTGGCCCTAACATTTCAGCCGAATGCTCGGGCAGACCATCTCGCACTATCGCATTATCGAAAAGCTCGGGGGCGGCGGGATGGGTGTGGTGTACAAAGCCGAGGATGTGAAGCTTGGGCGCTTTGTCGCGCTCAAGTTTCTGCCCGAGGATGTGGCCAAAGACCCTCAGGCCTTGGCGCGCTTCCAGCGTGAAGCGAGAGCGGCCTCTGCGCTGAATCACGCCAACATTTGCACAATCTACGAAATTGACGAGGCCGATGGGCGAACTTTTATCGCCATGGAATTGCTGGAGGGGCAAACGCTCCGGCACAAGATCGCAGGTAAGCCGATAGAAATCGAAACGGTGCTCGATCTGAGCATCCAGATCACCGATGCCTTGGACGCAGCGCATGCGAAGGGCATCATTCATCGGGACATTAAACCCGCAAACATCTTCGTGACGAACCGCGGTCAGGCAAAGATTCTCGACTTTGGTTTGGCCAAAGTCGCCGCCAAGCCAGAAAACATTGCCCTGAGCGCGCCAACCATCGAGTCGGAGGAACACCTGACCAGTCCCGGCCAGGCGGTGGGAACCATCGCCTACATGTCGCCCGAGCAAGTGCGGGGCAAAGAACTCGACATTCGCACTGATCTGTTTTCCTTCGGCGCCGTGCTCTATGAGATGTGTACCGGTACCCTGCCTTTTCGGGGGGATACTTCGGCGCTGATCTTTAACTCCATTCTGGAGCGTGCCCCCGTTCTGCCTGTACGGCTTAATCCAGATGTTCCGGCGGAACTGGAGCGGATCGTCACCAAGGCCCTCGAGAAAGACCGGGACCTGCGCTACCAGAGCTCCAGCGAAACGCGCGCCGACTTGAAACGCCTGAAGCGGGACACAGAGTCTGGGAAAGTAGGGATAATCGGCGCCAAGCAAGCCGGCACTGCAACACCTGTGGCTTCCGCCCGAATCCCACGTTGGATTGTCCCCGGGATCGCGACGCTTGTTCTTCTGGGCGCCGCAATCGCGGCTTTGTACCTACGTACGCCACTTCCCGCGCCGACGATCGTCCGCTCGACACAACTCACGTCAGACGGATTTTATAAGGCCGGCCTGGTTACGGACGGCAGCCGGCTTTACTTCACCGAGTTTGCCGGTGACCACTACATCGTGTCCCACGTATCGGTTGCGGGAGGAGAAACCGCAACCATTCCAACCCCATTTCAGAATTCCTACATGCTCGATATTACGCCAGACTCCTCACAGGTTCTGGTACTCGACGCGCGTTTCGGCGAGGCCGACGATCCTTTCTGGCTGCTACCTCTCCCCGCCGGTTCGCCGCGACCCATGGAGATCAAAGGGCATGATGCTACATGGCTGCCCGATGGCAGTCTGATGTTTGCCCAAGGCTCAGATTTACTGCATGCCGAGCATGACGGTAAAAATGCTCGCAAGCTGCTCACCGCTCCGGGCAGTATCGACGGGATCAGCCTCTCCCCGGACGGCACGCGAATTCGTTACGCGGTCGGTTTGTATTCTGTCAGCGTCTCCTCTCTGTGGGAAGCTCGAGCGGACGGCACAAATCCGCATCTACTGCTGCCGCCGGATTGGAACAATCCTGCCCAGGAATGTTGCGGCTACTGGACTCCCGACGGAAAATACTACCTGTTTCGAAGCACACGCGACGGTCTCTCCAGTATCTGGGCCTTGGCCGATAAAGCTCCCTTCTGGCACAAGCTTCCCCGCGAACCGGTGCAGCTTACAACTGGCCCGCTGAATTTCAACTTCCCCCTTCCCAGTCGGGACGGCAAGAAACTGTTCGTCCTGGGCTGGCAGCCACGTGCGGAGATGGTGCGCTATGACGCCAAGGCTGGAGCCTTCTTGCCGTTTCTCGCTGACGTCGATGCTACCCAGGTGGACTTCTCCCGCGATCGCAAGTCCGTCGCCTATGTTCGCGCCGATGGAACGTTATGGCGCAGCAAAATAGACGGGAGTGAGAGGCTGCAACTGACGTATGGTCCCATGTACGTGACTGTTCCTCACTGGTCGCCAAACGGGACTCAGATCGCTTTCTCCGGAACAAAACCAGGACAGCCAGTCCGGATCTATCGCGTCTCCGCCGAGGGCGGGAACCTGGAACAGCTCTCGTCGGGCTCGAGCGACTACGATCCCAGCTGGTCGACGGACGGCAGTGAGCTGATGTATGGCATCCTCCCAGCCCCCGACAATCCCGAACCGGCTCGCATCATGATCCTGAATCTGAAAACGCGTGCTCTCACTCCGCTGGCCGGCTCCGAGGGCATCTGTTGCCCGCGGTGGTCACCCGACGGCCGCTGGATCATCGCCCTGAGTGTCGACAACCAGAAATTGCTTCTCTTCGATCTGTCTACCCAGAAGTGGCGCCAGTTAGCGGACAAGATGGGTTCATTTGGCTACATGACCTGGTCGCCCGACAGCAAGTTCGCGGGATTTGATACGTCGTTTATCTCAGACCCGGCATTCTTTCGCGTGAGCATTCCCGACGGTCAAATCACACGAATCGTGGACCTGAAAAACGTCCGCAGGTTTTTCCCGAGGCTCACCGGCGAGTGGAGCGGAATGGCGCCGGACGGCTCAGCCATTGTCGTGCGCGACATCAGCACCCAGGAGATCTATGCACTGGATTGGAAATTGCCGTAGGAGGGATCTCTCGGTCGGCATCAAATCTTGAGTTAGTGGCGGGCCCTGAGAGATTCGACCTTGAGGCGTTGTGCGGGCGTGAGTTGAGTGCTAGCGAATCCGGGAGTCCGCATCCGAAATCCCGAGCGCTCTTGCGAGCGGCCTCTCTCTGTCCAAATTCCATTGAGTGAGTATGGTGCGCCCTGAGAGATTCGAACTCCCGACCTACTGATTCGTAGTCAGTCGCTCTATCCAGCTGAGCTACGGGCGCACACTGCGGGTTGCAGACCGGCTCCGCTCATCAAGGGCAATTTCCGCGGAACCTATGACAGATTAACAAGGATTTGTATGCGGCGCAATTCTACTTGCCGTGGATCTCGTTCAGCCAATCCTGCATGTGGCCGAGGGCGCGCAATAAATTCAGCCGCGCTTTGCTCAGGTCGAATCCTGCATCCA
>CAYOUY010000134.1:0-9860 GCA_964407245.1 uncultured Acidobacteriaceae bacterium | reverse complement strand
GAGCAGCTCGCGGATCACAATGGGCGAACGCGACAGCGCCTTGAGCACGCGCACCTGTCCGCGCTCAATGCGCTTGGCGATTTCGACTTCGCCTTCGCGCGTGAGCAGCGGAACGGTGCCCATCTCGCGCAGATACATGCGGACGGGATCGTTGGTTTTTTCGAGTGCGCCTGGGGTAAGGTCGAGTTCGACATCCTCGCCCTCCTCGCCTTCCTCGAATTTCTTGTCGAGCGAAGGGAGTTTGGGGCCTTCGAGCACGTCGATTCCCTGCGTGCCGATCGTGGTCAGCAAATCGTCCAGGTCTTCGGGACTGTGCACATCGTGCGGGATCAGGTCGTTCACCTGGTCGTAGGTGAGATATCCCTTTTCCTTGCCTGTGTCGATCAGCTTTTTAATGTCGTCAAATTTGTCGTCTAAGGCCAAGAGGTGTGTCCTTCAAAACTCAGTTCGGAAACTCAGTTCGCAATGTCGTTCGAAAATTCGCTCCGAAGATTCAGCAAAATCAATTTCAGGAAAAGCTCAAATTCACTCACGAGAGAGGCCCGATATCGCTCACGCTCGTGCGTGTGATAAATTCCTGAAAGGTGGGAATCTGGGGTACAGCGGGATTGTGCACTTGCACAAACTTATAGAGTATAGCACGTAAGTGCTGCCTCGTCTATCGGTTGCCCGCCTTCGCCACCGCGACCCCGCCGCTATGTGCAACTTCCCTTGATAGTTAGATGGTTTTAAGGGCCATTTTGTTTCAGGCGCTCTGGCGCTTTTCCCCTCCCACTGTACCGTCCCTACGGAACTGGTGCTGTCTTTGCAACCTGACCCGGCACTACTGTGCCGGGCTTTCCCGTTGCGCCGCTTCGCGGCTGGGCACGGGGTCCGTTCCGGTCGGCGCCGCGGGCAGCATTTGGTGCCGGAGATGGGACGGGGGTTCCCTTCGACTTTGCTCAGGGCAGGCTGCGTCGCTGCGCTCCTCGGGATGACAAGTCAAAAATATGTTGGCCTTTGCGGCGCGGCTGAGGCCGCGCCCTTTCAAACCGGTGATCCTCGCGGCGCGGCTGAAAGCTGCGCCCCTTCAAAGCTGAGACACCCTGGCCGAGCTGCGCTCGGCCCGTCGGGGTTCCTTCGACTCCGCTCAGGGCAGGCTGCGTCCGCCCTTACACAACCTGCGAAGGCGAGACGGCTTGGCGACGGCCGGCGCGGACGCCGGCGCTACGCGGTGCGACGGGAGGCATCGTCGGCCAGGCCGGGGTCGCGCAGGGCGCGGCTGACGCGCTCGAGTTCTGCCAGCAACTCGCGGAGGCGGTCTTTATCGTTGGCCAGGCCTGGTGCACGCAGTTCGCGCTGGACTTGCTCCTGACGGCGGCGCAGGTGAATGCGGCGCAGGGCGTGGACGGCGGCTTCGACGATCTCGGCGGTAAGCTCTTCTTCCTCCTTCAGCAAAATTAAGGCCAGCATGCGGCGGTCGATCTCAGTCGCCGGAACTTCGAGTACATCGGCTGTTTCCTGCCCGGCGTTGAGCAGGGATTCGACCAGCGATTCGGTGGCGAGGCCGCGGTGGAGGCCTTCATTTTGCAAAACATAGGCGGCCTGGCGGGCAGGATCGAATTCTTCTTCCGCCCCGTCGCGGAGGGAAACGTGCTCCTCGTTGGCTTGCATTTGCCGCGCCGAAGCGAGGGCGCGTACGAGAATTTTTTCGGCGTCGGTAATCTGGGATTCGGCGGGAGCCTTGACGGCCGAGGCCGAGCGAGTGGCAGCGGCGTGGCGCAGCTCCTGGCGCAGCACGGCGGAGTCGATGGCGAGCTTCTGGGCGATCTCGTGGGCGAGTTCGTCGCGCACGATGCGGCTGGGCACGCGCTGAATGTGCGGCAACAGATAATTGACGGCCTTGTGCTTGCCCTCCGCGCTGCGGACGGGAAACTGAGTGCGAGCGCGCTCGATGAGGTAGTCGAAATATTTTTGCGAATGCCGCAGGGCGTCGCCGTAGGCGTCCTTGCCCTTGCGGCGGATGAAGAGATCGGGATCGAATCCGGACTCGAGGGTCAGGACCTTGATCTGGAATTCGTCTTCGACGAGCAGGCCGAGAGTACGCTCGGTAGCGCGGGCGCCGGCGGTATCGGGATCGAAGTTCACGACCACGTTCTTACTGAAACGCCCGAGCAGCTTGGCCTGCAGTTCGGTGAAGGCGGTGCCGGAGCTGGCGATCACGTTGTGAAATCCGGTGGCGTAGACGGAGATGCAGTCCATCTGGCCTTCGACGAGGATGGCGTAGTCGAATTTGCGGATCCACTCTTTGGCCAGGTCGAGGTTGAAGAGGACTTTGCTCTTGGAGTAGATCGCAGTCTCAGGTGAGTTGAGATATTTGGGGCCGGATTTTTCGTCCGTGGCGAGCGTGCGGCCGGTAAAGGCGATGACTTTGCCGGCTTCGCTGCATATCGGGAACATCACTCGATTCCGAAATTTCGAATACATCGCGGCAACGCGGTCTTGAATCTTGGGTCTTAGGTCTTCGGAGTCCGGAGAAGGGGCGTCAACTTCCCCACCCTGTCGCAAAGAACGCCCGTTCGGCGCGCTCGCTGAGCTCGCTTGCTCAGGGCAAGCTAAGGGTGGGGCAACCGCGACTTCCCCACTCAAGCCAAAACCGGGCTTGAATGGGGCACCCCCTTGTTTCGAGGATTCTTCCTGTTTCCAGGAGAAGAGGCCGGATTCGCGGAGGACGACTTCGGTGAATTCGCCCTTCAGGCGGTCGCGCAGGAGGAAGCCGGAGTCGGGGGCGTAGCCGATGCGGAAGCGGGCGATCATTTCTTCGTTTAACCCTCGACCCGCCAAATATTCGCGGGCACGGGCGCCTTCGGGGCGACGCAAGCATTCCTGAAAGAAGGCGACGGCGCGCTCGTGGGCGTCGAGCAGCTGGGCGCGCAGGCGGGCTTCCTTGGCTTCGCCTTCGGTGGCGTAGGTGGCTTTGGGGATGGGGATGCCGAGCTTTTGCGCAACCAGGCGGACGGCCTCGGGGAAGGTGATGTTTTCGATTTTCTGGATGAAGCTAAAGACGTCGCCTTTTTCATGGCAGCCAAAGCAGTAGTAGTACTGACGCGCACTGTGCACTGAAAGGGAGGGCGTTTTCTCTTTGTGAAACGGACACAGTCCTGAGAAGTTCTGGCCCCCCGATTTTTTCAGCTTGACGTAGTCGCCGATGATGCGGACGATGTCGGCCTGCTGCTTGACCGTGTACGCGAAATCGCCGGGGTTGGCCATTTTTCTCTTAGTTGGGGAGACAGAATTCTCCCTCGGAATTGTGAGGCACAAGGCGCCCGAGTTGAATATAGCGGAGGAGGATTGTTGTGGAGAAGTTGTGGGAAACGGGACTTAATGGTGGAGGGGGATGGAAAAACGGCCGCGTGGAGTGCACCGAGTGGCGCAGGCGGATGCCGGCCTGTGGGTATAAGGGTTTGCGTGTAATCGCTGTTACGGACAACCATCCACTTTTGAGTGGTCCCGCTGTTCACCGAAGGGACTCATTCCGACCTGCCTATTCGTCCGCTCGCATTTTGAGCCAGGCACTCAACTCGAGAACCCAACCCACGCGAAATAGTCCGATGGGCTACTCCATACGGGGGCTTGTACGGAATGAGGATGCAGCGCATGCTCCGCGCTGCAAGTTGCTCCCCCCACCTCGCGACGCCCAGAAAGTCTTAGGCGCTCCGCGTAGCCTGTCCATAGAGAGTCCCGTTGCACGACAGAATAGTGAGGAATGAGAATATGAGAATCCGCACACTCGTTCTCAGCGGTTTGCTGTTTTCGGTTGCATCTCTATTTGCTCATCCTCAAGCCTTGCGCGGTAACGATAAAGCTGCTTCCTTTGCGGCAACGGGGAAAGCTGCCAGCGCGACGCAATCTCAGAAGGGCCTGTCGAGCCTGCCGGCAGACGCCCAGGGTCGGATTTCGGCCGTGTTGGGACGGGACGATTCCCGCTACTTGGTTCATCCTGCTGCAGGCAATTTCCATGCTGAAAATCCGCAGCACTCATTGGGTGTGGATTTCACTTCACAAGGGGTGGAGGTACGCAACCAGCGCGCGAGTTGGGGAATTGAGCTGCGCGGTTACGGATACGGCGATGCGCTGCTTGCGGCGAGTGAATCCATTCCTCAAGCGGAAGGCAATCGGGTGGAGTACCGGCGCGGGGCGCTGACGGAGTGGTATGTGAACGGGCCTGCGGGCTTGGAGCAAGGTTTCACTCTGGCGGAGCCGTGGGGAAAGCCAAACGGACAGCCGCTGACGGTCGCGCTGGCGCTTTCGGGGAATTTGGTCGCGACACTGGAGCCAAGTGGAACAGCGCTGTTGTTGAAACGGGACGGGCAGGCTGCTCTGCGTTATACCGGCCTGACGGCGCACGATGCTACGGGACGGGAATTGCGGAGCTGGATGGAACTGCGCGGCGATCGCCTGATGCTGCGAGTAGAAGACCGCGGCGCGAGCTATCCCGTGGTGGTCGACCCGTTCGTGCAGGTTGCCAAACTCACCGCCTCGGACGGTCAGCCAAATGATGAGTTCGGCGACTCTGTGGCCATCAGCGGTAACACGATAGTCGTGGGCGCACCAAATGCCGGCCCCCTGCTTTATCAGGGCGCGGCATATGTGTTCGTCGAGCCGGCGAGCGGTTGGGCCACGACTTCGACATTCACTGCTAAGTTGACCGCTTCCGACGCCAACGGATATGACTTCTTCGGCGACTCTGTGGCGATCGACGGGGACACGGTAGTGGCCGGGCAGCCTGTGGCTCCGGCTTTTAATCGCCCTGGTGCAGTCGACGTGTTCGTCAAGCCGGCGACGGGGTGGGTCACCAGCACCGAAACCGCCAAGCTCACCCCTTCCGACGGTACGGGGGGCGACCAGTTCGGTAGCTCAGTGGCAATCAGCGGCAATACGATCGTGGCCGGCGCCATTGGCAACCAGTACCTAAGCTCTCCGGGCCCTGGCGCGGCGTATGTATTCGTCGAGCCCGCGACAGGATGGGCGACGGGCACTCAGACCGCCGAGCTGACCGCTTCGGACGGCGCGGCAGGTGACGAATTCGGGTGGTCTGTAGCTATCGATGGCAACACGGTGGTGGTCGGAGCGGTTGGGCGTATACCCTATTATCCAATCACTTATCCGGGGGCAGCCTACGTATTCGTCGAGCCCACGACTGGATGGGCGAATGGCACTCAGACCGCCGAGTTGACCGCCTCGGACGGTGCCGGTGGTGACGAATTCGGCTTCAACGTCGATATTAACGGCGGCACGGTTGTAGCTGGCGCGCCGATGGCAACAATCGGCTCCAATGCCGGGCAGGGCGCGGCGTATGTATTCGCAGAACCGGGGACCGGGTGGGCCACGACGTCGGCATTCACCGCCAAGCTGACCGCCTCGGACGGTGCAGCGGGGGACGAATTCGGCTACTCCGTGGCCATCGCCGGAAACATGCTGGTGGCCGCGGCTCCTCTCGCAACAATCGGCTCCAATGCCGGGCAGGGCGCGGCCTATGTGTTCTTCGAGCCGGGAACGGGGTGGGCCACGACATCGGCATTCACCGCCAAGCTGACCGCCTCGGACGGTTACGAGGATGACTTGTTTGGCATCTCCCTGGCGATCAAAGGTGAAACAGTGGTGTCCGGGGCGGCTGGGAACCAATTTGGTGGCCCTAACACCAACGGGGCGACATATATCTATCAGCCGGCAGCACCGAGTATTACGAAGACATTCGCGGCGCCGACGATCCCGATCGCCGGTTCCACTGGATTGAGCTTCACCATCAGCAACTCAAATTCTTTCACTTCTCTGACTGGTGTTGGATTTAGCGACACCTTGCCTGCCGGCCTTGTGGTTTCGACGCCGAATGGGCTGAGTGGAAGCTGCGGCGGAGGGACGATTACTGTCGTCGCCGGCTCGACGAGCGTCAGCTTGTCGGGCGCCACACTGGCGGCCTCTTCGAGCTGCACGTTTTCGGTCAGCGTAACCGGTGTCGCTGGGGGGATTCAGAACAATACAACTAGCGTCGTGACCTCCAACGAGGGAGGAAACGGCGGCACGGCTTCGGCCAGTATTGCGGTGGTTGCGCCGCCCACAATCGGCAAAGGATTCAGCGCGCTGACGATCCCGATCGGTGGTTCCACGGGCTTGACCTTCACCATCAACAATCCCAACTTAAGCACGATTCTGACCGGAATCGGATTTACCGACTCTTTGCCTGCCGGCTTGATCGTGGCAACGCCCAATGGCCTGACGGGAAGCTGCAGCGGCGGAACGATTACGGCCACGGCCGGATCCACCAGCATCAGTCTGTCGGGCGCAGCACTGGCTGGTGGTGCAGGCTGCACTTTCGCAGTCAACGTCACCGGCATCAGCGCCGGAATCGAAAACAATACGACCAGCAACGTGGTCTCCAGTAATGGCGGAATCGGCGGAACGGCCTCGGCCAGCATTACGGTGGTTGCGCCACCTTCGATCACCAAAGTGTTCGGAGCGGCTACGATCCCGCTGAACTCGAGCACCACTCTGACCTTCACGATCGCCAATACGAATAGCACTGTAACGTTGACGGGTGTCAGCTTCACCGACACTATGCCCGCAGGCTTGACGGCAATCTCGGCCACTCCCGGTTGCGGCGGCACAGTCACAGTGCTGCCCGGCAGCATTAGTCTCACCGGGGGAACCTTGCTGCCGGACTCCGCTTGTATCCTCACCGCGACAGTGAAAGGCACAACGGCAGGGGTATGGACCAATACGACCAGTGTCGTGACTTCCATACAAGGTGGAAACGGCGCCCCCGCCACTGACAGCATCACGGTGGTTGCGCCGCCGGTCATCAGCAAGGCATTCGCTACCCCGACAGTCCTGGTCGGCAGTTCGACGGGTCTGACCTTCACCATCACCAACCCGAATACGACGGTGGCTCTCACCGGCGTCGGGTTTAGCGACAACCTGCCTATTGGCCTGGTGGTATCAACGCCGAATGGTCTCACCGGAAGTTGCGGCGGCGGAACGATCACGGCCGCGGCCGGATCGAAGACCATCAGTCTGTCGGGCGCGACCCTGGCGGCGGAGGCCTCCTGCACCTTCGCTGTGAACGTCACCGGCACAACCGCCGGGACAGACGTCAACACCACCAGTGCCGTTACTTCATCCAACGGCGGCAATGGAAACACGGCTTCAGCCACAGTGATCGTACTGGCGCCGGCCTTGGTCAACTACTTCTCCAATGCCCACACGGCCGGAGCTCAGGATGCCAGCGTGCGGATCACCAACCCGAACACTTCCGGTGGCAACCTCTGTGCTGACATTTTCGTGTTCGACGCCAACGAAGAAATGTCGGAATGCTGCAGCTGCACCACTACGCCGGATGGTCTGCTGACGCTATCGGTGAATACGGATGTGACGGGCAATCCGCTCACGGGCAAGTCGCTTTCGACGGGATTAATTGTGATCGTTCCGGCCGCCGCTATTGGAGGATTGTGCCCGCTTCCGACCGCGATGACGCCGGAGCCGGCTCTACGCGCATGGGGGACGCACATTCAGACCGACAGCAGTGGTTTCGTCGATACCGAGACTGAATCGCAGAACACAGGGCTAAGCGCGGCGAATCTGACCGCTCTTAAAAACCAATGCGCGGCGATCAAGACCGTCGGAAGCGGTCATGGGGTCTGTGCCAACAGCGCAGCTCTGGCTGGCATCTGCAATAATTAGCGGCGCGTGAGCGCAGCATCGTGACGAGTAACTGAACCCTCCAAGTGGGGGTCGATCAAGGCGCGTACTGCTATTGTCGGGGCCCAGGGCAGGGCGCTTAACAGCATCGGGGAAGAATCGGAGATCCTGGGAACCTCGGGTGCTCCACTTCTGGCCGGTTTTGCCAGAAGTGGGGATTTTCACCGGCACCTTAACGGTTGTGGGCGTAAAGTCGGCACCGGGAAGGGCACGGCTTTGCCTGCCGATAGGAGTTGCCAGAGATAGGGGGCTTTAGGCCCCTGACTGACGACGCATGCACGCTTACTCGCCCGCCTACTTAATCACTCCCCGCTCGCTCGTCTCGATGAACCGGATCAGCATCTCCACATCCTCGCCCCGATCCGCCTCCGACTTCAGCCGCTCCAGCTTTGCGACGTGTTCATCTTAGAAGCCAGCAGAATCTTGTATGCATGATGCAGTTTCGCAATCCGCTCCTTCGAAAATCCACGCCGCTGCAATCCTGCTTTGTTCAGCAAATACACATGCGCCTCCCCCGGCCGCCGAAGGCGTGGCCTGAGACAGGCCTGAGTGGAAAGCAGATTCCTCGCGCGATGAAATTGCGCTCGGAATGACAAGGTTGTTCAGGATGAATCGCGGCTTCCGGCGCGGCGGGAGCTGCGCTCGGCCCGTCCGGGTTTCTTCGACTTCGCTCAGGACAAGCTCGACCCGGACCCACATGGTGCGAGGTCTCAACTCTTTCTGCGTTCTGCCGATGTGGATGGCAGAGGCTTGCATTCTATGCCTACGGTGGAGCAATACGCGGCGTCGGTGGTTGAGAAGTATCACGTGGTCGCCGAGACGGGATCGGCGCCGCATCGCGCGGCGGACGAGATTCTGCCCGTGCTGAAGGCGTGGGGGAAGCAGTATCTGCTGGGGCTGACGCTTTCGGGGTCGTATGCGAAGAACACGGCGATTTCGCTGGGGTCGCAGGCCGACATTCTGATCGCGCTGAGCCCGGTGCCGAACATGGACATGAAGAAGATCTTCTGGAGCCTGTTTGAGTACCTGACGGATCGCCGGTTGCGTCCGCGGACGCGGCATGTGTCGATTCAGGTGGAAAGTAGGGGGATCAAGGTGGACTTGATTCCAGCGTACCGCGAACGGTCGGGGAACATTTTGTTCAACAAGAAAACGGGCGCGGAAGTACATACCGATATTGCGGAGCATGTGCACCTGGTGGCGAACTCGGGACGGCAGCAGGAAATCTGCGCGCTGAAAATCTGGCGCGAGCTCCACTCGCTGGAGTTTCCTTCGTTTTCTCTGGAGTTGACGGTGCTGCGCGCGCTGGCGGCGGAGCGGTTTGGGCAGCTGGCGGATAACGTTTTGGCTGTGCTGCGGTATCTGGCGGGAAGGTTCGAGCAGACGGCGGTGGTTGATCCGGCGAATCCGGAGAATGTGGTGTCGAATGATTTGACGGCCAAGGAAAAGCAGGCGATCGCGAAGGCGGCGCGCAAGGCGCTGTACGACGAGAATTGGAAGAAGATTGTGTGGTGAGGGTTGTGCTCGGCATCGTGCGTGCGGCATGGGTGGTAGGGATCCGCCGCCCAAAGTCAAAATCCCCACTCAAGCCAAAAACGGGCTTCCACCCCATCCCGCGAAAAGCGCGCGGTCTGGGGACCCCGGGCTTGAATGGGGCACCCATCCATAAGGTCCAGTTGCGTCTATGGAGGTCAGAACGGAGCCGGAGTTCCGTCAGACCATTTGCTGGCCCAGACCATGAGAACCGTGACGCGTGCCTCAGTGTCGCTCACCGCGATGACCGGTGAGCCCGGCAGGTTGCCACCCGAGCTTTTCGTGGTATCACCCGAAACATAAAACATGACATGCGAGTGCCAGTTCCTGGCGCCGTCGTTTATGTACTGTTGCTTCGACATCATGTAAGCCATCGCTCCCGGTTCAAGCGCGGGCAGTTCTTTGCTGTCGAGCGCCGCTGTAGTGGCCTCCAGGACCTCGGCTTTGGATTTGCCTGCCAGCACCAGTTTGGTCCTCATCAGGAAAATGGGCGCGAAGGTTCTTGCGGCTTGCGGGTTGAGGCAGTGGGGAGCGCGGATTTTGGGATTCCAGAATTCCGGATTATCGATGGCCTGGCTCCAGGATCGTCCCAC
>CAYOUY010000133.1:0-3118 GCA_964407245.1 uncultured Acidobacteriaceae bacterium | reverse complement strand
AAGCCGTTTAGTTCTCTTTTTGTCCCGGAACGAAACGCCCCAGTCTGTATCCTCTGCGATTCCGGAACATCGAAATGATTTCGCTTATAATGGCGCGTGTCACCTCGTTTTATGTTGGGGCATGCACCTCCGTGGTAACCTCTGGCACTGAAAAATCGATGGGAGGGCTTATGAAACTCACCCCGGGCAAACTGGCAGGTCTGAAGGCTGTGTCGAACGAACATGGTGTGATCGCTGCCGCGGCGATGGACCAGCGTGGCTCGCTGCAGAAGTCGCTCGCCAAGGAAAAAGGCTCGGCCGTCACCGACGAGATGATGGAAGAGTTCAAGTCGCTGGTGACGGAAGTCCTCACGCCACACGCCAGCGCGATCCTGCTTGACCCGGAGTGGGGATTGCCCGCCTCGAAGAAGCGGGCGAAGAACGCCGGGCTGCTGCTGGCATACGAGAAAACCGGGTATGACAAGACGGGGCCCGGGCGGCTGCCCGATCTGCTGGACCACTGGTCGGCGAAGCGGCTGAAGGAAGCGGGCGCCGACTGCGTCAAGATTCTGCTTTACTACTCCCCAGACGATCCCAAGCAGGTGAATGAGACGAAGCACGCCTGGGTCGAGCGTATTGGCGACGAATGCCGCGCCAACGACATCCCCTTCTTCCTGGAATTCGTGGGCTACGAGGAAGGCGCCGACGAGAAAGGCCTCGAGTACGCCAAGAAGAAACCGCGCATCGTCACAGAGAGCATGCGCGAGTTCTCGAAGGATCGCTATGGCGTGGACGTGCTGAAAGTGGAAGTGCCCGTGAACATGAAGTTCGTCGAAGGGACGAAGTCTTTCGCCGGAACGAAGGCCTACACGAAGAAGGAAGCTATCGATCAATTCCACAAAGCGGCGGCAGCGGCGACCAAACCCTTCATCTACCTTTCCGCCGGGGTCAGCAACTCCGAATTCAGCGAGACCCTTGAACTCGCCGGAGAATCTGGTGTGAAGTTCAACGGAGTGCTCTGCGGCCGTGCAACCTGGAAGGACGGCATTCCGGTCTATGCCAAGCAAGGTGCGGCGGCTTTCCGCAAGTGGCTTGAGACCGAAGGCGTGAAGAACATCAACAACGTGAACAGCAAGCTGAAGGCCGCGACCAGCTGGCATACGATCTACGGTGTGGAATTGGTGCACGCATAAGGCTTGTGTAGGGGCGGAGGCATTCCTCCGCCCCGCTGAGTGCAGCGAGCGTGTACCTGGTGTGGCGCGGGGGCTCTCGCCGGGCGCCCTTCTTTTCTGAGTTAGACTATTCCGCACGTCGTCGGTCGAGGAGAATCCAGTGCCCCCTCTGCCTCTCTCGCTTTTGCTTGCCATGCTAGCCAATGCGTCTAGTCAATCCAGTTTGGTAGTCCCCAACTTCCGTGATCTCACGATCAAAACTCGCATGACCGTGGGCGAGAATCTCACAACTGTGATGACTTGGTATTTCAGGGGCACACGCCAGCGCCTGGAGATCAAGCCTGTCGGTGATCGAGGCGGCCCACAAATTATCCAATGCGACCAGGGCGTCCGGCTCGTTCTGAACGAGAGCGCAAAGACGTACTACTCTGTTCCTGTCGATCTCTTGGAACTGCGCAAGACTGCCAAGCCGGCGCGCCAACTGAAAATGAGCGGAGGCGAGGTCATAGTCACTACCGATTCCGTGGATACCGGCGAACGACGCCAACTCGGCAGCTACGAGGCTCGCCACATCAAGTCAACGATCACAGCCGAGCCCTCCCCAGGCGCCGTTAGCAGAGCCAGCAAAACCGAAATCGATGGCTGGTACATCGACCTCCCGGGAATGTACTGCCGCGACGACAACATGCATGCGATGGGGTGGTCCACCACTTGGTCCGATCGTCAGGATCGCGTCATCTTCAAGCGACTCGGGACCGCTCGTCGCGGCCTCGCCATCGAAGAGACGTCCACCAAGACCGAAGCAGGGCACGTTTATGTCAATAAAACCGCACTAATCGAGATTTCAGAGCAGCCGCTCGATCAATCACTGTTCGAGGTGCCAGCCGATTATTCTCATTCCCACTAGAATGTCTCCATGTCTACCGCTCTGATCACTGGCGCTTCCGGCGGCCTTGGATACGAATTCGCCAAACTTTTTGCCCGCGACCATCACGACCTAGTTCTGGTTGCGCGCAGCAGCGACAAACTCACGCAGGTCGCTGCGGAGCTCAAAACTCACGAGGTAACGATCAAAACGGTCAGCCTTGATCTCGCCGCTCCTCCCGCGCCGAAATTTCTCTTCGACCAACTGCAGCGCGAAGGCATCGCCGTCGACGTCCTGATCAACAATGCCGGCTTCGGCGCATTCGGCGAATTCGCACAGATGCCAGAGGAAGAAATTCTCGGCCAGATCAGCCTCAACATCACCGCGCTGACCGAACTCACCCGGTTCTTTCTCCCGCCGATGATCGCCCGGCGCAGCGGCCGCATTATGAATGTCGCGTCCACCGCCGGATTCCAGGCCGGTCCGCTCATGGCCGTCTACTATGCCACCAAGGCGTACGTGATCTCGTTCACCGAGGCCATCGCCAACGAGTTGCGCAACTCGGCCGTGACCGTAACTTGCTTCTGCCCGGGAGCCACGCACACCGGCTTCGCCCGGCGTGCCGGCACAGAGAAATCGCGGCTATTCAAACAGCTGGGCGCGATGAATGCGGAAAAGGTCGCGCGCGATGGCTATCGCGCCGTGATGCAGGGCCGCGGCCTCGTGATCAGCGGCCTGCACAATTGGACCCTCGTCGAATCCACTCGCTTCGCTCCGCGCAAAGTCGTGACCGCGATTTCGAGATGGGTCGCCGAAAAGGCGGAGCCGTAAGGAAGCGCGGACAACTTTTCAGCCGCGCTGTTTTTCTGCGTGCCTGATGCGAATTTCATCAGCTGCGCACCGTGTTTACAAACCTGTACATAACTTTTGCAAACTTTTACCTGCGCAGCAGATACCTTTTTCGAAACCGCGCGAGTCCAATCGGCAGACAGCGGGTTTCTTATGAGTGAATCCGCAGCGAATCGAAAGCGCGCCACTCAGAGCTTTCGATAAGAGGTGCCCAATGACGTGCCCTCGTTCCTGTCGCCGGAGCTTTTCGTCA
>CAYOUY010000132.1:0-7654 GCA_964407245.1 uncultured Acidobacteriaceae bacterium | reverse complement strand
CTGGTTGAGGAGAACAGGAAGACCCAGTCGAAGGCAGGATAGAGTTCCGAGGCGTTGGGTAGGTTTATCCGGTTGGCGGTGAGCCCGGAGCCCGAGCGGAGATCGCGCGGAGCAGCCCCGCAAGGGAAGCTCTGAGAGCAGGTCGAGCAAGGGTCAAACGCGAGCTACTGGCCGAGAGGAATGGACCCAACACCACCTCGGAACTCTCTTACTTTTTGGGGCGAGTTCGTTCTGCGTTGTCATGCTGAGCGGAGCGGTAAAGAACGCGAAGCGATCTTTACGCGAAGTCGAAGCATCCCTATCCAAGAGTTAGCCCTAATTCTGCCTCGCGTCTCCGGGGGCTTGGGCCGTGATCTACAGCGGAATATTCCCGTGCTTCTTCGGTGGGTTCTTGTCGCGCTTGGTTTCCAGCATGGCCAGCGCCTGAATCAGCTTCTTTCGCGTCTCACGCGGCTGAATGACCGCGTCCACGAATCCCCGGTCGGCGACCACGTACGGATTCGCGAACCGGTCGCGGAATTCCTCGATCTTCTGTTGCCGCATCTGCTCGCGATTAGCCGCGGCGTCCAATTCGTGCTTGTACACAATGTCGACCGCGCCCTCCGGCCCCATGACCGCGATCTCGGCCGTCGGCCACGCGTAGTTCACGTCGGTGCGGATGTGCTTCGACGCCATAACGCAATACGCGCCGCCATACGCCTTCCGCGTGATCACCGTAACCTTCGGCACCGTTGCCTCGGCGAACGCGTAAAGCAGCTTGGCCCCGTGCTTGATGATGCCTCCATACTCCTGGGCAGTGCCGGGCAGAAATCCCGGTACATCCTCGAATGTGACCAACGGGATGTTGAAGCAGTCGCAGAAGCGCACGAAGCGTGCGCCTTTTACTGACGCGTTAATGTCCAGCGTCCCCGCCAAAGCCGCCGGTTGGTTCGCCACAATGCCCACGCTGCGCCCGTCGAGCCGCGCAAATCCGATCACAATGTTTTTCGCGTAGTGCTCGTGCACCTCGAAAAAATATCCGTCGTCCACGACTGCATGAATCACATCCTTGATGTCGTACGGCTGGTTTGATTGCACCGGAACAATCTTGTCGAGCGCCGAATCGGCCCGGTCAATCGGATCGGTGCAGGCCTTGCGCGGCGGCTCGTCCAGATTATTCGACGGCACAAAGCTCAACAGCTCGCGCACCATGGAAAGACACTCGGCATCGTCGTGCGCCAGAAAGTGCGCCACGCCTGAAGTCTCATTGTGGGTCATCGCGCCGCCGAGCTGATCTTTGGTGACTTCTTCCAGCGTGACCGTCTTGATTACATCGGGTCCGGTGATGAACATGTACGAAGTCTTGTCCACCATGAGCACGAAATCGGTAATCGCCGGCGAGTACACGGCCCCGCCCGCGCACGGCCCCATGATCGCGGAAATCTGCGGCACCACGCCGCTATACAGCGTGTTGCGCAGAAAAATATCGGCGTAGCCGGCCAGCGACATCACACCTTCCTGAATCCGCGCTCCGCCAGAATCGTTCAGTCCGATCACCGGAGCGCCCATCTTCGCCGCCAGGTCCATGATCTTCACGATCTTTCCCGCGTTCGCCTCCGAGAGCGACCCACCAAAGACGGTGAAATCCTGCGCGAAAACGTAAACCAGCCTGCCCTCGATCCGCCCATATCCGGTCACGAATCCATCGCCGTAAATTTTCTGCTCGGCCATGCCGAAGTCGTTGCAGCGGTGCGTGACCAGCTTGTCGGTCTCCTCGAATGTGCCCTCGTCGAGCAGAAATTCGATGCGCTCGCGCGCCGACATCTTGCCTTCTTTATGCTGCCGCTCTCGGCGTTTCGCGCCTCCGCCGTCTTCGGCCAGATGATTCCGTCTGCTGAGTTCCGCGACTTTTTGTTCAAGATTCATGGGGTGGATTATAGCCTCAGCTTGATCAACTGGGCGTGAGCAAAATCACGGAAGCCCGGAGAAAGACACCACAAAGATGGTACTGTTCCTTACTTCGACGGCTGGGCCTGTGCCGACAATGCCAGAAGCTTTACGTCATCCACAAGTTCACTCATAGCGGTGTCGTAGTTCTTTTCACGGTTCTTCGCCATGCCTGCCCAGTCCGCATATCTGAAGATCCTCCATAGTGCGAAGCGGGTTTTCGCATCGAGAATCGTCAGCTTGAACTGTGACACCGCGGTCGCACCCTCATATCGGTCCAGAAAACTAAGTTCAAAAACGAGGTCAGCGTCGGTAGGCGAGGCGACTAGCTCATATCGGCCCCAGTTCCGCATCGCCGCATAGAACTGGTTGTACGTTCGATTCGGCCCGCCACTGTACCAGGCGTCCTTCGGCAGACGGTAGAAGGTCTCTTCGCCTCCATTGGAAATGAAAATCCTTTTCGCGCTCGCGACTTGCGCAGGAATCGGTCCGGACGTCATTTGCTGCTCCTGGGCCAGCGTCGCAATGCTTGCGAGCCACATGAATAGAGCAAGCCTGGCGATTTTCAACTTGATTGGCACGGGCGTTATCTCCTTGCGTGATTTGTCGAACTTCACGAGATTATCGCCGTCTGTTTCGGTGCGCAATCGGCCGGACACTCGCCACAACCAGGTTGCGTTACACTTCCCCCTGTGTCTTCCCTCGCCGATCAGATGGGCTTCAACTTCCGCGCGCCTGAGCGGCGTGTCTGGAAGGTCCGCGACCTGGTGGCCGCCGTGCGCACCCACGTGGAGCGCGAGTATTCGGACGCCTGGGTCGAAGGGGAAATCTCCAACTTCCGCGCTCCCGACTCCGGCCATCTTTATTTCACCCTGAAAGACGGCAGCGCCCAGATTCGCGTCGTGATGTTTCGCTCAGCGGCGCGCCTGCTGCGCTTTCGTCCGACCGATGGCCTGCAGGTCGTTCTCCGCGGGCGCATCACCATCTACGAAGAGCGCGGCGAGTTGCAGATTTCCGCCGAATACATTGAGCCCAAGGGCGCCGGATCTCTGCAGCTTGCGTTCGAGCAACTCAAAGCCAAGCTCGAGGCCGAAGGCCTTTTCGCCGCCGATCGCAAGAAGCCCATTCCGCCGCTGCCCTCGCGCATTGGCATCGTCAGTTCGGCTCAGGCCGCGGCGCTTCGCGATATTCTGAACATCCTCGAGCGCCGCCATCATTCCGTGAATGTGCTCATCTTCCCTGCACAGGTTCAGGGCGAAAGCGCAGCCTCCGAAGTCGCAGCGGGCGTGCGCAACCTCAACCAGGCGAGTAACGTCGATGTCATCATCATCGCCCGCGGCGGCGGCTCCGCCGAGGATCTGGCGTCGTTCAACGACGAAGCCCTCGCCCGCACGGTCGCCGCATCGCAGATTCCCGTCATTTCCGCCGTCGGCCACGAAACCGATTTCACTATTGTCGACTTCGTTGCCGACCTGCGCGCTCCCACGCCTTCCGCGGCGGCCGAGCTCGTCATTCGCTCACGCCAGGAAATTGAAGAGAATGCTGCCGCGCTGCACGAGCGTCTCGCTCGCGCCATGCGCTACCGTTTGCTGATGGGCCGCCAGGCGCTCACTGAACTTGCCCAGCACGGTGCCTTCGCTCGCATGATGGAGGTCATTCACCAGCGCCAGCAGAAGCTCGATGACCTCACGCACCGCATGGAACTCGCCGAGAGACAGCTGCTTGAGCAAACGCGTCGCAGATGGGAACTCGTCTCAGCCGCGGTTCGCCACTACGACCTGCGTCTCATCCTGGCAGGAATGCGCAAAGAATTGGACAGCACGACGGCTGCACTGGTCGCTGTCATGCGCCACGTGCTTCTCCAACACAAAGTACGAAGCGAGCGCCTGGATACGGCCCTCCAGGCCCTGTCGCCGCTGGCGATTCTCGAACGCGGCTATGCATTGGTCTTCGATGCCCACGGCAACCTGCTGAAAGACGCCCGCCGCTCCAAGATCGGCGACCAGATTTCCGCCCGCCTCGCGCACGGCGAGATTCAAGCTTCCATCACCCGCAAGCAGGGCTGAATCCTCCGCATTACAATCTGTGCATTACAATGGAGTTCACGCAACCACACACTTCCTCAGGAGCCTGACTCGAGTGTTGCCCGTGATCACGACATGGCAGCAGGCCGCATGGGCCGCGCTCGACATTCTGCTCGTCGCGCTGCTCATTTATCAGGTTCTGGTCATGATCCGGGGCACGCGTGCCGCTCCCATGCTCGCCGGCCTGATAGTGGTCGCCGTCATCTTCTATCTTGCCCGCATCGGCGAACTGACTACTCTGAACTGGGTCGTCAGCCGCGTGCTGCCCTACGTCGTGTTTGCACTCATCGTTGTCTTTCAGTCGGAGATTCGCCACGTCCTCGCCGACCTGGGGCGTCGCCTGAGTTTTCTGCGTGGCAGCGAGGCCGGCGGCGACTCTTATGATGACATCGTGCTCGCCGCCAATCTTTTTTCCCAGCATCAGACCGGCGCGCTGATCGTGATCGAGCGCGAGATCGGCCTCCGCACGCATATCGAAAGCGGCGTGCCGCTCGACGCCCGCCTTTCTTACGATTTGCTGGCCACCATTTTTCGCCCCAGCGCCCCGCTTCACGACGGCGCCGTCATCGTTCAGAAGGATCGCATCGCCGCAGCCGCCTGTTTCCTTCCACTTTCGATGAATCCGCTGCTCTCTACGCAGCTCGGCACACGCCATCGCGCCGGGATCGGCATAACGGAAGAAACCGATGCCATTGCCGTCATCTGCTCGGAAGAGACCGGCGCAATCAGCCTCGCCGTTGCCGGCCAGATCGAGCGCGACCTCACCGTAGAGCAACTCCGTGCGCGCCTGGGCAGCGAACTTCGGCGGTACATGGCACCCGTAACTCTGCCAACCTCCATCGCCCGCCACGACGAGGAATCCGACACCGTGCTCAAGTCCACCGTAGCTGAATCGGCACCGCACTCCAGTCCTGCGCCCGGCTCCGAATCGGAGCCGCGGCCATGATCACCTTCTTCAAACGCTACGTTCTCCACAATTTCGGCTTGAAGCTGCTCTCCCTTGTGATGGCGACCGGGTTGTGGATCCTCATTTCGCCTGATGAGCAGCCTGCCGAGGTGGCGCTCCGCGCACCGATCGTTTTCCAGAACGTTCCTCGTCATCTCGAGATCAGCTCCGAATCGATTCCTGAAGCTCAGATCCGCGTTCGCGGACCCGAGCGCGTGATCCGGCAATTGCAGCCGAGCGAGGTTCATGCGGAAATCAATCTCGCCGACGTCACCTCCGAAGAGCGCACTTTCGATCTGACGTCGCAGCAGGTGCGCCATCCTTCGGATGTCACCGTGGTGCAGGTCGTCCCCAGCCAGCTGCACCTTGCCTTCGACACGCGCCTGACCCGCGAGGTGGAGATTCGTCCGCGAGTCACCGGCAACTTTGCCGAGGGTGAGCAGATCACCCGGGTCGAAGCTGATCCGCCGCGCATCACCATCACCGGTCCTCGCCATCACGTGGAAAGAGTGGATGCCGCCATCACCGATCCCGTGGACGCGACCGGCACCCTCGGCACTGCCGTCTTCCTGACTAATGCCTACGTCCCCGACCCTTTGGTCCAAGTCGTGCAGCCGACATCGATTCGCGTGA
Source organism: uncultured Acidobacteriaceae bacterium (assembly GCA_964407245.1). Classification (GTDB taxonomy): domain Bacteria; phylum Acidobacteriota; class Terriglobia; order Terriglobales; family Acidobacteriaceae; genus Sulfotelmatobacter. Next base: position 2,065 of record CAYOUY010000132.1, on the reverse strand, counting down.
GAGTCATGGTTCAGAAAGTGGGAACCGGTTCGCCGCACTGAAGCGAGTGCATTTAGAACAATGCGAGCCCTCGGACTCAGCACTTCTGTATCTTGGTTTCAAACTGCTGCATTTGCCCTCGCGGGGCTGGCGGCGATGCTGGCTTACACTCCACTGGCCGACAAGCTGGCGACGCGTCTGGTTCAGACGCCGCCTACGCTCGATGCATTCCGCTCGCTGCAGCAATCGCGAGCCAAGCTTATTGCCGGCATCGTAGTGGCATGGATTCTCGGTGGATTTCTGGAGGAGCTGATTCTCCGCGGCATCATCCTGCAATCGGTCGAAGCGCAGCTATCAGCCCGGATGGTGAAGCCCCTGGCCATTGCTATCGCGATCAGCGTCGCCGCTCTGTTCGCTTTTGTCTTGCACCTTTACCAGGGACTGCGAGCCGCGCTCATCATCACACAGCTCTCACTGCTGTGTGGCCTGCTCTATGTGATTAGTGGACGCAACCTGTGGTCTGTTATCTTGTGCCATGGGCTGTACGACACCATCGCGTTCGTGCGGTTCGCCAACAAGCAATCCCGGTATTCACGGGTAAGCGCGCCAAAGCTCGATGCTGAGCCGTAGTCTTCGAGACTTTTCGTTATGACCCAAGCCCACCGCCAACTTTTCGGCACCGACGGCATTCGTGGCGTTGCCGGAGAATTTCCCCTGACCAAGCAAAGCACCTATCTCATTGGCCGTGCCCTCGGCCACGACCTGATTCAAAGCAACTCCAGGGCGAAGGCCGTGATCGGGCAGGACACCCGCGAATCCAGCCGATGGATCGCCGACCGCGTCTCCGAAGGCCTCGCCGCCGTCGGCGTCGAGGTTCACAGCGCCGGCGTGATCACGACTCCAGGCGTCGCCTACCTGGCCCGCTCGCGCGGCTTTTCCGCTGGCGTCGTCATTTCTGCCTCGCACAATCCTTGGACCGACAACGGAATCAAGGTTTTTTCCGGCGACGGCTTCAAGCTGACCGATGCCCGCGAACTCACCATCGAAAAAGAGATCTTTGCGCTGCTCGAAAATCCCGCTGCCGCTGATGAGACCGCGCTCAAGCTGCCCAAACCCTCGCTGCCCGGCGAGGTCGAGTTGCGCCATTCCTACGTCCACTCGCTGGCCGCCAGCGTTTCTTCAGATTTGAGCAAGCTGCGCGTGCTGGTCGATTGCGCCAACGGCGCCGCGACCGCCGAAGCCCCGGAATTATTTCGCACGCTCGGCATTCAGGCCAAGTTCCTTTACATTTCACCCGACGGCAAGAACATCAACGAAGGCTGTGGCGCGCTGCACCCCGAGACTCTGGGCAAGATCGTCGCCGCCAGCGCGGGACAATTTGATCTCGGAGTAACCTTCGACGGCGATGCTGATCGCGCACTTTTCTGCGATGCCTCCGGCCGCGTGGTCAACGGAGACGCAGTCCTGCTCGCCGCCGCCCGCGACCTGCACGCGCAGGGCAAGTTGAAAAACGACACGGTCGTTGCCACGACCATGTCCAACATGGGCCTCGAAATCGCCTTGAAGAGATCCGGCATTCGCACGTTGCGCGCTAACGTCGGCGACAAATACGTATTGGAAGAAATGCTCAAAACCGGCGCCACTCTCGGCGGCGAGCAATCCGGCCACGTGATTTTCCGCGACGGCGACTCGACCACCGGCGATGGCCTGCTCACCGCGCTCCGGCTCATGGACATCATCGTCCGCAGCGGCAAGTCGCTGGCGGACTTGGTCGCTGACCTGAAGGTATTTCCGCAGAAAATTCAGAACGTCCGCGTGCGCGAGAAAATTCCGTTTGCCCAAGTGCCCGCGGTGCAAAGTGCCATCGAAGCCGCCGAACGCGAACTCGATGGCAACGGCCGCGTTGTCGTTCGCTACTCCGGCACAGAATCGCTGGCCCGCGTCATGGTCGAAGCCGAGTCGGAAGAGAAAATGCGCACAGTGACGGCGCGCATCGCCGCGGAAATTCAGCAAGCCCTGGGAGCTTAGCAAGCCCGTGTAGGGGCGGACGCATTCGTCCGCCCCGCCGGGCAAAGCCCGGCGTTAT
>CAYOUY010000131.1:0-1906 GCA_964407245.1 uncultured Acidobacteriaceae bacterium | reverse complement strand
TTGCCGGCTACGTAAGCGTCGTAGAGCTCGCTTCCCAGCATATAGCCCAGATTTTCTGTAGCCGAACAGAACGTCGCGCCGGTGGAGCAATTCCACCCTCCGGCGTCTGGGAGTGAGCTGGATAGAACTCCGAGGTCGAAGCCGCGCACTGCCGGCCGCGCCGGATAAAGCAGACGCGAGCTGAAGTATCCGAGCGCATGCTCGACTACTCGGGTGTAGAACCATTCTTCGCGATTCTCCGGCTCGCCGCAAGCTGCCGCCGGACGGCAGGCCTGATGCACGAAGCGCGCGGCTTCCTCAGCTCCGCCGACCATCTGAAACTGGCGCACGAAGATGGTGTTCATGCGCGGCACGTAACAACACCCGCCGCTTTCGATGCGGGTAAGGATTTCTCTGAGCTCCTCGTCCCTGGCGCCTTTGCGCATGAGCAGCTTCCGCATGGCATCGTCAGACGGCCGGCTGTAAACCTCCGGCATGCGGTCGACAAGGTACACCGGCTGCGTGCCATTGTGCGTTGCATACTTGTCGATGTTCAGAAAACGGGCCAGCGCGTCTACAAGGTTGTAAAAAGTGGGCGCGAGGTCGGGCTCGGAGCTTTCCTCGCGCCAGCGCTCGATGCACTGGCGATAGCTCTCGTATTTTTCGAGCGGCGTGGCGTTGAAGACGCAGATTACGTCGCTCTCCACCCGCACCGCTTCCACGTGCTCGCGGCGCTCGCCGGCGGCGCGCCAGTAAAGATGGTCCATGTTCTGCAGCACGGTGACCACGCCGGCATCGGGAAGGGCAATGCGCAACACCTCTGGAATGTGATTGGGCGCGAGGTGCGACTCGCCGAACAGCGCAACCACGATCGCGTTGGGATGCCGGCGCACGATCTCGGCGATCTTCTGGGCAGCGTGGCGGTCACGCCGGGCAATTTTGCGCAGGTCGTCGCGCGGCATACAGTCAAGGCCGTAGATTTCCCGCGCATGGTGGCGCGCTGCAACCAGCAGGGCGCGGAACGGTTCCCAGTCGTATCCCCAGTCGCGGTCGAAGCGGATGCGCTCGCGCAGTTCGTCATCGTCGATTTCGCCACGCACCCACTCGTCGAGAATGTGCTGGTCGCGGGCAAAGATGGTCTCCAGGCCCAGCACAACGGGACGACCGCTCTGCGAGATTCGGTCCAAAATCCGCGCCGCGAAGAGCTGCGACGCAGGCAGGGCGTGGTAATCGCCGACTAACACGACATCGGCCTGGCACAATTCGCCTTCCACCTGCGCCATAGAGAGGAGGGATTCGTATTCCCGAAAAGCTTCACTGAAGTCGCGGAGATACTTGCGGCGGCCGTTGGGATCAGTAGCCTGGATTTCGCGTTGCAGGCCGGCGAGGGCGTGCAATTGACCGGCGCTGCGGCGCCGCGAACGCGCTGCCGACGGAGATCCCATAATCTTGTAACTGGCCCATCATCAGCAAGTTAGGGGAGTAGTTCTTACTACGGTGGGTCGGGTCCCTATCTTTCTGTGGGTTTACGGGGAGCGTACCCCCACACTGGTTTAGATGCCAGATTACGCACGGCCAGCGGCCCCCAAGGTTGGTCTGAGCCGAACGAGTTCCATTCCACATTCAGCGAATCGGTCGAAAGTGGAAAAGCACCCAAACGAAACGCGCAGCTGCAACAAACCGCCGCTTCGGCCTCTTTCAGCCCCGGGAGAATCAGCCTTGTTAACAACTGCCGCACTAACTGGACGCCTGGGCTCGGAGTGATGAGGCCGTTACTGGCAGAAAATTTTTGCGGTGAAAATTGACCTCGGGGTCCAGTTGTACTAGTGTGGGCTTACACCAGAAAGGAGGTGATCCAGTGAACAATTCCGAAGGCAATAGTAGATCAGGTGAGGTGGCTGAGGCTTAGGGCGAATCGCTCTAACTT
>CAYOUY010000130.1:0-6678 GCA_964407245.1 uncultured Acidobacteriaceae bacterium | reverse complement strand
CCGAACTGCTGCGGCTGAAGCGGGACACGGACACGGGGCGCGTCGCAGCGGCTTCCGAGTCTAGCGAACGTTCGCCCGCTCAGCCCGAGACCCGCACGGTAGAACCAGTGAGTGTGGGTCCGGGTCTTCGACCCGGACAGGTCGAGCGCAGCTCGACAGTATTCCCGGCTGCGGGCCCCAACCTAGTTGAGCCAAGCTCGCAACTCAGGACTCACGACCCGCGGCTTAACTATGCACGTGCGGGCTTTGCGCCGGATTGTGGGTCGGAGCCGGCGGTTCCTTCACCACTTTCACATCGAAGCTCACCGGCAACTGTTTCGGAGGGAAGCACTGCGCGTTATCGCACGCCTGGTAATGCAGCACGCCATGCATCACATATTTTCCCGGCACCACCGAGTGCAGCGGATGCACCGCCACCGTGACCGTAAAATCTCCCGAGTACACGCTCAGCGGCTCGTCAGGCGAGAACGGCAGTGTCAGGTCCTGCCCCGGCGGATATTGAATCTTGCCCAGCACGATGTCGGTCGGCAGATCCATCTTCAGGCTCGTCGGGATCAGGTACTCTGACTTCGGCAGGTTGGAATTGATGTGAAATCCCTTGCCCACGCGGAAGTTCAGGTTGACCTTCGTTTCTTTCGTCCGCGGAGCCGTCACCAGCGGCACAGGAGCGATCGACACTGACGGCGGCTTGACCGGAACGTGCTCCAGTTCCTGCCCGAGCGCCGTCGCCGCCAACGCAACCACCGCGGCCAGCGCGACCACACGCGACTTTTGCCCGATCGCCATCATTCCGAAGAATTGTTCCGGGAAGAAATCCCTTCGAGGTTCTTACCCCAGCCGATCATAAAGCGCTCGCCGCCCGCTTCCTATTGTCAGTTCTGAGGCTGCAGCGCCGCCGTGCTGGCGCCGGCCGGCTGCGCGTTCAGCGCCTTCTTCACCGCGTCTTCAATCTCGCTTCTGCCCTTCAGCCCGATGATCTTGTCCACGATCTTTCCGTCGCGGCTGATGAAAAACGTTTCCGGCAGCGCCGGCACGCCGCCATACGCGTCGCCCACCGCTTCCTTCCCCAACAGCACCGGATAATTCACTCCCATATCCTTGGCGAACTTCGCAATATCGTCCTTGCTCGAATCGTCCATTGCGACGCCCACCACCTGCAACCCCTGCGGCCCATACTCTTTCTGCAATTCCACAAACCAGGGCATTTCAATCTTGCACGGCCCGCACCACGTCGCCCAGAAATTCAAGAGCACCGCCTTGCCCCGCAGATCGGACAATCGCACGCTCTTGCCGTCGAGCGAATCCAGGGTGAAATCCGGCGCCGTAGTGATCTTCGCAATCCCCGGCGTGCGCCCCGGACGCCGCGCCATGTGAAAGCCGAAATACAGCATGCCTGCGATGACAACCGCCGCCACCACCAGCGCCAGCGGACTCCGCCCGCCTCGCGGCTGCGGCGGCGGATTCAAATCCGGCGCCTTCGAATCATTGCTCCCGCCATTGACGGCAGGCACTTCCGACGTAGACATAAGAACTTACCCCCAAAAAATTCTTCACCCACTTCGACAGCGCAACTACAAGGCGAACCGGTTCAAGAACGACAGCCAGCTCGAAATCAGCGTGAAGCGGCCGATCAGCAGCAGCACGCCCAGCGCAATCAGCAGCCCGCCCGAGGCCACTTCCAGCGCGTGCATGCGCGAGCGGAAGCGGCTGTAAAACTTCAGGAAGCGCTCCATCAAAAGCGACGTCAGCAGGAACGGCACCGCCAGCCCCAGCGAATACACTCCCAGCAGTATCACGCCCTTCACCAGCGTGTCCTGCTCGCTGGCCAAAGCGAGAATCGCCGTCAGAATCGGCCCCAGGCACGGAGTCCAGCCGAATGCGAACGCAAACCCAATTACGAACGCTCCGATCACGGTGCTGCTTCCCTTTACGTTGTGCAGTCGCGTATCCGCGTAAAGCGCCTTGATCTTCAAAATGCCGGTCAGGTGCAATCCAAAAACAATGATGACCACGCCCGCCACAATCGAGAGCGTATGTTTGTAGCGCGCCGCCAGCTGCCCGATCTCGGTCGAAATCGCCCCCAGCGTCACGAACACCACGCTGAAGCCCAGGATGAACCCGATCGAATTCACCATGACCCGGCGCATCAGCTGGCCCTGCGGCTGCTTCAGTTCCTCCACGCCGGCGCCCGAAATTAGCGACACGTAGCCCGGCACCAGCGGCAGCACGCAGGGCGACAGGAACGAAATCAGCCCGGCAAGAAACGCGGCGATGGGCAGAGGAAGGCTCGACATGCGGTTTTATTGTACCCGGATTGTGCTCGGACGACTCCCCAACCAGAAGAGGTCCCTCATCTGAATCAGACGCGCAGCAAGGCGTTTAGTTGCAGGAAGGATTCACTGCGCTTTGCCCGGTGCTGCTGTGGCTGGACGCGTGCTTGCCCCCGCTCCCGGCATTTCTGCCGGCGACTCGACCATCTTGCGCAGGATGCCGGTCGGCACGGTGGCATACAGAACCGCCCGGCTGCCCTCCTGCTTCACGCGCAGGCTGTCGAAAAAAGCCTTGACGTCGGCATCGGTTCCGGTCGTTCCCACAGAAATCTCGGCGCTGCGAAACATGGCGAGAAACGTCTCCGCCTTGCCAGCAATGGCCTCGGCATCGGCCTCGTTCGCCGCCCACGCTTCCGCTTCCAGGTGCAGCGCTCCCGTGCGCAGCGGCAGATGCAGCGGGTTGTAGCTCGCCGAGATCACCAGGTCTGCCGGATGCGGCAGCAGTTGGTTCCACATTGCGCCAAATTGCGAAGCCGCCGGGTCCACATGCGCCACCATCCAGATCGGACTCGCCAGCTGCACCCGCTTGTAGTACCTCCGCAGAAACGCCGGCCCGCCGAAAGGCGAGGCCAACCGCCGCGACCGGTCCACCATGCCGCGAATCACGCTGGGGTCGTCGTGGTTCGAAGCGGCCACCGCGTCCACGCCCAGAATGGCCACGCGAAATGCCCGCCCCTCCATCGGTATGGAAAAAATATCGACCGAGTCGTAGTTCTCCACCGATTGCGCCGCGTGTTTCAGATACGACGCCAGCCGCTGGCCGTCGAACTTTCCCACGAAGACCTCGGAAAACCGCGGCTCCGGCCCCGCGCCGCCCGTCCCGCTCCAGCGCGCCGGATAGTGCATGGCAAACGCGACCGACTCGAGATCGCGTTCAAATTCGAAGCCCGTCTCCTGAATGAACTTCTCATACGCTGGATCGTGCGATACCGCGGGCAGGGGCTTCGAGCTGACCTTGCGAATCCAGCTGAAGTCGGCGTAAAGAAAGGCGTCCGCGCCGGGCAAGAGGCGCGCCGCTTCGGGCGGAGCCTGCTTGCGCAGCTCGACCGCGATCGTAACCGCCGCAGCCGCAGCTACGACCGCCAGAGCGATGGGGAAGGCTCGTCTAATTCGCATGAAGTGCGGTCAGGAAGGAGATCATAGCACCCATCACTTCTTATGGAGCGGCGGACGCCCCCGTCCGGCAAAACGCTTCATGTAGGGACAGCCGCCGCACTTAGCCTGCCCTGAGCGACCCGAGGAACGAGGGGAGTCGAATGGGGCTGTGGGGTCGAGCGCCTTTGTAGGGGCGGACGCACCTGCACTGAGCGAGGCCGAAGGGTCCGCCCCGCGTCGCAAGGCGACGCGTCTGGAGGCTGCTGCTTCGGGGCCCACGTCCGCGTCTCCACGGCCCTAACTCCCCGTTGCGCCACGACTTGCCCTTGTGTTACTTTATTAAATTGTCCCGGACATCTGGCAGGGATCCGTGGGATAAGTTTGCGCGGAGGCGCGCGCTGTCCCCAGTGTTGCTGGCGTAGCTCAGTCGGTAGAGCATCTGATTTGTAATCAGAGGGTCGGGGGTTCGAATCCCTTCGCCAGCTCCAGATTGAGACGGTTAGCGGGCGTGAGCCGAGCGGTAGCGAAGGCGGGAGTCCGCTGGCGAAATCCCGAGCGCAGTTTGCGAGGGATCTGTAGGTTTGCGGATTTCAAAGGGTCTGCACTTTGCAGGCGGCTTTAGTTCAGCGGCGCAACAGGTTTTTCCAGACGCACTTCATTCGGAACTTTCCCGCATGCAGTGATCTTCGCGACAGTCTTGCGCGAGCCTTGGTTTCCCTGTTCAGCGAAATTCGATTAGCGAAATTTGACTGGCGAAATCTGAGTTTTGACTTGTGTTGCGGTTAGTCTGCGGTTTTGGCGTACGCGTGATCTGCCTGGCGTTTCACCCTGCCGGTTGGGCACGCCGCATCGCCTGAAAGTTCTGCACAGGTGGGTGAGTGGTTAAAGCCGACAGACTGTAAATCTGTTCCTCCTAGCGAGGTACGGAGGTTCGAATCCTCCCCTGTGCACCAGAGTTGAGCCTTCGTAGCGAGTAGCCGGAGGCTGAGTGTTAGCGAAGCCGTAGCCCTGAGCGCAGTCGAAGGGCTGCTGGCGAAATCCCGAGCGTTCTATGCGAGGGAACTGATGAATCGCCTAGCCGGAGCTTTGATCGCCTACGTCGTGCTCGGAGTGCTGACGTGGGCCACGATCAGCGACGCGCGGATACGCGCTGCGACGCTGGCGATTCTGGCGCTGTTCGCCGTCAAGTCGATCCTGCGCCGCAAAGATGTTTTGCGCCCCGACGGTGAAAGCGAAAGAAACGCGTCTGAGGGCTCGGCCTGGGATGGGCAAGACTTTAGTCGTGCCGCCAAGGCCCCGACCGACGAGCGGCTTTAGCCGCTGAGGTTTTGCTGAGAGCTGAAGGCTGAAGGCTGATAGCTGACAGCCGAGTTTCAGGGCCGATGTTGAGCCGTTTGGCGGGCGTGAGCGAAGCCGGGGTCCCCGACACGCGCGGTTGTCGCGTGACGGGGTGGAGGAGCGGGAGCCCGCTGGCGAAATCCCGAGCGTAATTGGCGAGGGATCTCACAATCGGCGAACGAAGTGAGCCGATGTAGCTCAGTTGGTAGAGCACTCCCTTGGTAAGCGTCGCAGCAGCCAAGCGTCGCTGCGACAATAAAGAAGCCGTCACCAGTTCTGGTTTTTGATCCTGGTCATCGGCTCCAGAGATTAGAAGTAAAGAGGTTGGGAGTGGCAGGGCCGATGTAGCTCAGTTGGTAGAGCACTCCCTTGGTAAGGGAGAGGTCACCAGTTCAATCCTGGTCATCGGCTCCAGAAGATTGATGGAGTTTCAGATGGATGGCGCGTGGTACACGCTCAAGTGGATCTGGGTTGCTGTCCTTTTCGCCTGGATGGCCGTCCAGTGGTGGGCTCTACGACGACTGAAGGGCGACCTGAAAAGACGGAGCTTGAATGTCTTAATGGGTTGTGTTCGCCCTCGACATGGTCTTTGAATGGATTCGGACCGTTTTCGAGAATCTGGAGGCCGTGAGGATAGGGATACTGGTCGTGGGAGGTGCAGCGGTAGTTGCGACTATTCTGAAACGTCCGCATGTTGCTTCGTCCGGACAATGGAAAAATAACGGGCGCTCAAGACGATGCTCCGGGAGCGATTCAGTCGTTGAAGTTGAACTGAAGGCTGACAGCTGAGAGCTGACAGCTGGTTTCAAGGCGGGAGTAACTCAGTGGTAGAGTCACAGCCTTCCAAGCTGTTGGTCGCGGGTTCGATTCCCGTCTCCCGCTCCAAATTTGAGCGTGCGCGGTTTTGAGAATGGCTTTCGAACAGGCTGCCATCAAGGTTGAGAAGGCGGAAGAATTCGCCCGGTTGCAAGGCGCTATCGAGCAGGCGTTTCTGCCCGAAAAGGTCGAGCGGTTCCTGCGACAACTGGACCGCAAAGGCATCCGGATTCGCGATCTCGATGCTGTTCTTGCAAAGCGCGTGCTCGAGGAGTTTGCGGCAGGATTGAACGCAAAGCAGCTGTACGACGGGCTGCCGGTTTCCGACCAGGCGCAGGTCCGCGAGTTTTACCTGTCGAAACTGGAAACGGTCGAGCAGCAGCTGCGGCACAAATTTAGGAAGCTGTATCAGTACTATTGACGCTTCGTATCAGGGCACGGCTTTAGCCGCGCCGAAAGGCAATCATTGATCTTGGGGCTTTAGCCCCTGAGGAACGGAAATGGCGAAAGAAAAATTTGAACGGACCAAGCCGCACTGCAACGTGGGGACGATTGGTCACATCGATCACGGCAAGACCACGCTGACGGCGGCCATCACCAAGGTGTTGCAGAAGCACAATCCCAAGATCGTGTTCCGCTCGTTCGACTCGATCGACAACGCGCCGGAAGAGAAGGCGCGCGGGATCACCATCGCCACGGCGCACGTGGAGTACGAGACCGACAAGCGGCACTACGCGCACGTGGACTGTCCCGGCCACGCCGACTACATCAAGAACATGATTACGGGCGCGGCGCAGATGGATGGGGCGATTCTGGTGGTGGGGGCCGACGACGGGCACATGCCGCAGACGCGGGAGCACGTGCTTTTGGCGCGGCAGGTCGGGGTGCCCTACATCGTGGTGGCGCTGAACAAGTGCGACATGATGGAGGACAAGGAACTGCTCGATCTGGTGGAGCTGGAAGTGCGGGAATTGCTGAAGGGCTACAAGTTTCCTGGCGACGAAGTGCCGGTGGTGCGGATCTCGGCGCTGGGCGCGCTGAACGGGGAGGCGAAGTGGGAGAAGCAGATCGACGAGCTGATGGCGGCGGTGGACAAGTA
>CAYOUY010000129.1:0-1622 GCA_964407245.1 uncultured Acidobacteriaceae bacterium | reverse complement strand
CTCAAGGCCCTGCAGTCCATTCTGGACGACAGTTCGTTCCAGGCGATCAAGACTGCGCCGCTGCACGGCGGAATCGTAAACGATATGGATACGCTGTTCGTCACGATTCCGCGCGAGCATGCAGTGCAAAGCATAAGTTTTGAGAACGCCGCCGCGCGGAAGCCTTTCGATAAAACGCTAAAGCCATTCCAAAGCCTGATCAAGAACCTCGAGAAGCGCAAGGTTCCGGTGGCAAAGGAAGAGAAGTCCAACAATTGTGAGACCCCGCGCATCATGTATCGCACGATGGGCGTCCCTGGGTCCGGGCCGGACTCGAACTGAAAGCGGAAATCAATCTCGCTTCGCGGCGCACCTTTTCCATCCTCCCCGCCATTTCCCCCATCTATTTGAGTTAACCTTGTAGCGAGCGCGTGCCGCGCTGGTTCGGTCCGCCACGCAACCATGGCCCAGGAAGAAGAAGTATTAGGCAAAGCCTACGACAGCCGCCTGATGCGCCGGCTGCTGACCTACCTGCGCCCGTACCGCTGGCAGGTGGCCATTGCCCTCGTTTCCATCATCCTCAAGTCGTTTGCCGACGTGCTCGGACCTTACCTTGTCAAGGTCGCCGTGGACCGTTATCTCGCGCCCGTTCCGGGGGCCGCTTCCGGCCTGTGGAGCTCGCTCAGTCCCCGCCCGCTCACCGGCATTGCGCAGATCGCCGGCATCTACCTGAGCTTGCTCGTGCTGACTTTTGTGTTCGAGTTCCTGCAGACCTATTTCATGCAGTGGACCGGGCAGAAAGTCATGTTCGACCTGCGCAGCCAGATTTTCCGCCATCTGCAGCGCATGCACGTGGCTTTTTATGACAAGAACCCCGTCGGCCGCCTGGTCACGCGCGTCACCACCGACGTGGACGCCCTGAATGAAATGTTCACCTCGGGCGTGGTTTCAATTTTTGAGGACCTGTTCGTGCTGGTCGGCATTCTGGGCATCATGCTGTGCATGAACTGGAAGCTGGCGCTGATCACCTTCGCCGTGCTGCCGTTCATCGTGGTTGCCACCAAGATTTTCCGCGACAAGGTCCGCGATTCCTACCGTCGCATTCGCATCGCCATTGCCCGCATCAACGCCTACTTGCAGGAGCACGTCAGCGGCATGGTCGTGCTGCAACTCTTCAACCGCGAGCGCAAAGCCTATCAGCGCTTCTCGGAAATTAACCGCAGCCACATGGATGCCTACAAGGACGCGATCCTGGCTTACGCGGCTTATTATCCTGCCGTTGATTTCTTCTCGGCAATCGCGATCGCCAGCGTGATCTGGTTCGGCGGCCAGGATATTATTCGCGGCGTCGTTTCAAACAGCTTATCGGTGGAATTCAACCGCCACACGTTCGTTGCTTTTCACGTTGTCGCAACGGCTGCCTCGCTCGGGGTGGTCATCGCTTTCACCCAGTATGCACAGCGCTTCTTCCGCCCCATCATGGATTTCAGTGAAAAGTACAACACGCTGCAATCTGCGATGGCTGCCAGCGAGCGCATCTTCAAGCTGCTGGATACACCGGTCGACGTGATCTCGCCCGCTGCGACCAGAAAACCGGAGGGTCCAGGGCGCATCGAATTCGATCACGTGTGGTTCGCGTATCG
>CAYOUY010000128.1:0-18517 GCA_964407245.1 uncultured Acidobacteriaceae bacterium | reverse complement strand
ACTCGATCCACTAAGCTGTCGTTTGATCGCAGCACATGATCGAAGAACTCTTCCTGCCAAACCGGACCGGTCCGCTTCAAAGCAACATTGATCTGTCGAGCTGAACGTCCCTTGATGGCCTTCATGACTTCCGGCAGCGAGTAGTTCCAGCCATCCGCGCGGCGAAGCTGAGAATAGATCAAGTGGACGTGGTCCGGCATAACGATCGCGGCATGCAGGTCGAACTTGCGGCCATGCGCGTGGAGGCAGCATTGGAGAACGATATCGCGAGCTTTGGAGGGGAGTTTCCAACGGCGATCCGTCGTGAACGTGACAAACAGCGGATGAGCGTCCTTCTGGTAGTGAGGAAGACGACGGCGATACTCATACTTCGGCAACATATTCGCAGCGGCCTTTCGGGCCGCCTGACCGGGTCAGAGACCCGGTCCCACACAATCACAATGCGCGACCAACCTACCCTACCCTATTTTCCCCAGCCACCCTCGCATACCATCGTCCCGAATCCTTGATCGTCCGCTGCTGCGTTTTGAAATCGGTATAGGCCAGGCCGAAACGCTGGCTGAATCCTTCCGCCCATTCAAAGTTATCCATCAACGTCCAGGCGTGATAGCCGCGGACGTCCGCTCCATCCGCAATCGAGCGCGCCAGCGCCAGTAGATACTCCCGATGATAGGAAACGCGGCGCGAGTCGCGAATCACCCCCTTCGCGTCCGGACCGTCATTGTAGGCACACCCGCTCTCGGTAACTTCGATGACTGGCCGGTTGAAGTCGCGCGTCACCCGCATGACCATGTCATAGAGCGCTTTCGGCCAGACCTCCCAGCCCAGATCCGTCTTCGGACCGTCGTGCCCACCTTCCATCTTCACCGGAAACAGCCAGTCTTGCGCGTGCGCCGCGCGCTCCATCGCGCTCGGCGACGATGCAATTGTGCGGTAGTACAGATTGATCCCAATAAAATCCAGCGGCGCCCGCGTCTTCTCCATGTCGCCGGACTTCACGCCCATGGCTGTCTCCGGCAGAAACGTCAGCGCTTCCGGATACCGCCCGCGTAGGGCCGGCTCCAGAAACCACGTATTCGTGACCGCGTGCGCCCGCTCCGCCGCCAGCTTGTCATCGTCGGAATCGCTGGCCGGCTCGCACGGTGACATGCTGAACGCCGTTCCCACGCGCGCCCCGGGCCGGAGACTCTTCAACGCGCGGAATCCCTCGCCCTGCGCCAGGTTCACCACATGTGTAGCGCGCAGGAAATCGAGCAGGCTCTTGTGTCCCGGAGCGTGTGTGCCTTCCAGATATCCCAGATCGACGAACGCCGCCGGCTCGTTGAACAGAATCCAGTCCGTGACGCGATCACCCAATCCCCGCGCCACCAGCTGCACATAATCGGCAAAGCGGCCGACCGTGTCGCGATTGGTCCAGCCGCCCGAATTGTCGAGCGCCTGCGGCAGGTCCCAGTGATAGATGGTCACCAACGGACGAATGTGGACTTCGAGCAGGGCATCCACCAAGCGGCTGTAATAGTCAAGCCCCTTGGAGTTCGCCGCACCCGCGCCCGACGGTTGTAAGCGCGGCCACGAAAGCGAGAACCGGTAGCTGTTCAAGCTCATCGCCCGCATCAGGGCGAGGTCATCGCGCCACCGGTGATACGAATTGCAGGCCACATCGCCGGTATCGCCGTTCTTGATCTTGCCCGGAGTGTGCGTGAAGCGATCCCAGATCGATTCGCCCTTCCCGTCCTCGTTCCACGCGCCCTCGATCTGATACGCCGCCGTCGCCGTGCCCCAGAAAAATCCTTTGGGAAAGGTGGGATGTTGGCCGGAATCGCTAAGACCGGAATCGCTAAAAAACGACGAGCCCTTGAACTGCTGACCTTGTGCGGCCGATGTCGTCGCCTTCGAAGATTTGCTGCACGCCGAAAAAAGAACTCCCGGCAGACCGGCGGCAGCGCCGGCTCCGAGTAGCGATTGCACAAATTTTCTGCGTGTCAGACGCAAAACGAAACGTGGGCTCCTTCAGAAATTGCGGCGCAGAGTTTCACCCAGCCCGCCTAACTCGTGTTAGCGTGCACCGGCCGTCAATTATGCTTGATGAACTTCCCGGTCTTCTGCCCGGTCAGCGAGTTGTACAGCGTCTCCAGATACGCATCCTCGTTGACAAAATCCCCGGAGTACTTTTTCCAGGGATCGAGAATCTTCGCCTGCTTCATCTGATCGAGCGTCTTGCCGCTCTTGAGCGCCTGCGCCACCACGTCCCGGGTGGCCTTCAGCATGGTCACGTATGCCCGCACATCATCCAGATTCGAGACCGGCCCGTGCCCGGGAATGACCTTCACATCCGCCGGCACCTCGGCAATCACCTTCTCCACGCCGTCAATCATTCCGTTGATGCTGCCGCCGGCCTCGACATCAATAAACGGGAAGCCGTAAGTGACGAAGTCGTCGCCCATGTGCACCACGTTCGACTTGGGGAAAAAGATGATCGAGTCTCCGTCGGTGTGCCCGGCAGGAAAATACAGCGCGCGAATGTCCTCCCCGTTGAGGTGCACGGTCACGTCGTGATCGAAGGTGATGATGGGCAGCGCTTCCTTCGGCGAAGGCTGCGCGTCGAAGTGAACCGACCCGCCATTACCGGCCGGGCCGCCGGACTCCAGCCGCTTGCGCACATCGTCCTGCGCGATGATCGGCGCCTGCTTCTGGAAGTAGGCATTTCCGCCCGTATGGTCGGGATGATAGTGTGTGTTGATGATGAAACGGATCGGCTTGTCGGTGATGCCTTTCAGCGCAGCCTGAATCTTGTCGGCCAGCGGCGCGTACTGATCGTCAACCACGACAATTCCATCGTCGCCGACCGACGCGCCGATGTTTCCACCCGCGCCCTGCAGCATGTAAACATTTCCAGCCACCTTGCTGACCTTGATTTCGACTTTGCTGAAGTCGCGGTCCTGGGCCGTAGCCAGGCCGGCCGCAAGGAAAAGACTGCAGAGAAGAGCCGAAACGATGCGCATGTTTGTCCTCAAGTGATTATTCGAGCACGGGCAGTCATTGTAAACCGGGGAAACAGGCAGGAACAGCGTCAGTAAAGATGGAAGTCGACTTCCACAGCAATTTGCACCGGCACGGGCTGGCCATCTTTCGTGGCGGGCTGGAACTTCCAGTCGCTTACCGCATTCACAGCTTTTTCATCCAAACCCAGGCCAAGCGGCCTCACGATCTGAAGGTCCCCGACATTTCCCGACTCGTCCACCACCAAAGAGAGCGTGATTACACCCTGATACTTCGCCTGCCGCGCCTCCTCGGAGAACTCCGGCTCGTGCTGGTTGAGCACCCGCGGTGGCGCGACTCCTTTCCCAACCTTAAAGACACCCGGTTTGTCCGAATCCGAAGCCTTCCGTCCTTCAACCTTGTCGAAATACTCCCGCCAGTATTCGGGGACGACGTCGCTGACCGACTCGTTCGGCCCAAGAAAGACCGAGTTCATCGCGGCCGTGACTTCCTTCGAGTCCGGTTGATCCGAATTGAGAGCAATCTCGATCGCGACGCGCTTGTCGCGGAAGACTTTTTCCAGTTTGTCGCGATCCTTGACATTGGATTCCGCCAGCGAATCGAGCACATCGCGATAAGGCGGCTTTCGTTTGGAATCGAAAACCAAGTACACGCGTCTGCCTTCGATCTGCAGCGCGCGGCCATGCTGCTTGATGTGTTTTACTTCAATTTGCCCATCCACCGTCCACGGGCCAGCCCCAGCGGAACCGACCAGCGAGCCGTCGGACTGAAATGACAGATGTTCGCCCTGGTAAAAATGGCGGAGCGTCAGCGTTTTTCCAACGTAGTCTGCCTTCAGCTGCTCTTCAACGTCGTCGTCCCCTTTAGCAACCGACGATAGCAGCAGCGTCGCCAGCAGCACTGTGGCAAGCAGCGATATCGTCCTTCGTGGTTGCATGCGATGTAGCTTACTCCGGGTTCAAACTGTCGTACATCTTCCACAGCTTGTCGGCGGTCGCGCGGTAGATCACCCAGCCCGTGCCAGCATCCGACGTTTCTTTGAACAGCAACTCGCCGCGCCCATCGCCGTCGGCGTCCACCGCGTCGACCAGTTCGAGTCGCGGCGTCAGGTCGAGATGAAACTTGTCGGTCACTCCGGAATAGAGCGGGCGCAGGTTGTTGTAGATGTCGGTCCGCGCCACCAGCATGATGGAGTATGCCACGTCGGAATAACCCGGCCCGGGCGTGGCGGGCGGCGGCATATGCGCCTCGGCGCTGAACACAAGGATGGGCTGATTGTTGGTCCACAGGTCGTAAGTCGTCATCTGCGCGTTGCTCAGAATCGGCTCGGGAGCTTTCACCGCCTTGGCGTGACGCGTCTGCGCGGCAGCGGCTTTGGGTGCGATCTTCTTTTTCTCCTGTGCATCCAGATACGCCTTGAGTTGCTGCTTGGCCAGCTCCGTGATCTGCTGGCGGCGGTCTCCTTCTTCGTCTTTCAGCCACTCGAAGGTGAAAGGACGTGGAGTGGGCCCACCGGCGTCCGAAATTGCGGGGATAAACTGCACCGGCCCCTTGTCTGCTGTCGTCTCAGCTTTGCCTGCCTTCGCCGGTGTTACACCCGGCTTGCTGTAACCGGGAAAGTCCTCGTCCGAAAATGGCTGCGTAGGCTTGCCCCTGCGCAGCCGCGGACGATTCCCTTCCGCCGCGCCGCTATCGGATTCAGGAGGCTTGGCCTCGGCTGCCTGAGTGGCAGCAGGTTTGGCTTCTCCGCCTTGTGGTTGAGCCGATCGGGTTTGACCCGCCTGGCTTTGACTTGTCTGGCCTTGGGCCGGTTGGCTCTGATCCTGTTTCGCATCGCTCCCTGATGCGCTTGCTCCAGTTTGAGACGACCCCGCTTGCGCCGGCGCCTGAGTGGGCGCTCCAGAATTTGCATCCTCCGCCGGCCGCTTCAAGCGCGGCGGCTCGTCACTGGATGAAGCAGAGGACGGCCCGCTGGCTTGTCCCGACGACTGTGACGAAGAAGTCGGCGGTGAAGTATCCGACGCCTTGGCGCCCTGCGCGGATGCCTGGGCCGAAGTCTGCCCGCCAGACGTCGCCGGCTGCGGATTCCGCGTCAGCCGCGGCCGGTCATCTGTGGTGTCGATGCCCTTCGGCACGCCCTCCGCCTTCACCGCCGCGTTCGGCTTCTCGGTTCCCGCGGGCACCCACGCTCCTGTCCCAATCCACGGGGTCTGAGCATTCGCGGCATTGCTGTGCAGCGCGCTCCCGACGGTAAACAGTCCCTGCGAATTGCCCGTGCGCTCGGCCTCGTACACCGTGCCCGTCTCCAGCGCCATGGGAACCGGATTGGCTTTGTACGCCGAGGCATCCCAGAACTTGCCGTTGATCAGGATCGCGATCGGCACCAGCGACGCCTTGCCGTTCGCCGTAACCTGCAGTACCGCAACCGCCCGCGGCCCGGCATCTTTTTTGCGCGCCACCTTGCGCTCGCCCGTGATAATCTGCGGGCGTTCTTCCTGCGCCCGGCTCACCGCCCCCAGGGACACAAATTCTGCCGCCAGCGCCACAGCGACCAGGCTCCGGTATAAAATCTTTTGGAATGTCGCCCGGCCCGACGCAGTTTCAACGCGGCCGGCGCTGCCGAATTTCCACCTTTTTTGCGAGACTGCCATGCATATCAATGATAAAGCTCCCGACTTCGCTTTGCAGGACGAGAACGGAAAGGAAGTCAAACTAAAAGACTTTCGCGGCAAGACGGTCATCTTGTTTTTTTATCCCAAGGCCAACACGCCCGGTTGAACCATAGAAGCTCGCGGGTTCCGCGATTCATATAAACAGATTCAGAAAACCGGCGCCGTGCTGCTTGGCATCTCCGCCGACACGTCCAAGTCGCAGAAGAGTTTTGCCGAGAAGAACGACCTCCCGTTCACTCTGCTGGCCGACGCCGACAAGAAAGTCGCCGAAGCCTTCGGCGTGATGAAAGAGAAAAACATGTACGGCAAGAAGGTCTGGGGCATCGCGCGGACCACGTTCGTCATTGGCCCCGAGGGCAAAATTCAGCACGTTTTCGAAAAGGTCAATCCCGACGGCCATGCCGAACAAGTGCTCGCGTATCTGAAGGAGTCGTCAGCGGCGTAAAGCGATGTAGCCCCAGACGGATTTGTAGCCCCGGACGCATTCGTCCGGGGTCGCACGCGAAGCGCGCGACGATGCTTCCTGCGTTGGTCTAACCGGCTTTCGATATGAGGCCGGCAAAGATATCCGACCAGGCATGCGCCACCATGCCAGGTCGCAAGCTCTTGCGCCACCATGCGAGCAACCCAAACAGGAGACCGTAGCTCGCGATCTTGAGTGCTGTGTTTACGCCCTCATATGCATGGCCTACGCCAAAGACCACCGCCTGGAGAAGCACCGCGATGCAGCTATTACCTGTCAGCGCCCAGAACTGCCTTTGCAAATAACCGCGAAAAACCACTTCTTCGCAAAAACCCGCGCTGACCGATACTGCGATCCAAAGCAATCCCTCGTACAAGTGACGCGGAAGAAGCGGGTCCACCGGTGCCGCGGGATGCGCCCCGGCAAACCTCCTCCACACCCAAAGCACTCCCAGCCAAAAGAGCCACAGCCCAAAGCCAAGAAGCAGATCGGTAGCAATGCGGCGCCCGCTACTCCACATTCCCCCTATGATTTCCCCGAGCTTCGTTCCCGTCGGCTGAAGACCGCCCTTCCACACCCAATAGACCAGAGCCCACTCTGCAACGATCAGGGAAAGGTACAAGGGCGCGACGTTGGGATGCGTCTCCAGCGATCCCGCACTCGAGTGCGAGCGCCTCTGAAATAGGCTCCCCGCTACGCCCAGCGCCACGAAAAAAGCGACTAGGGCGGCAGTGTGCCCCACTGGGCCCACAGGTTTTCGGTCGTCCTGATACATCGGCGTGTGGTCCTCGCATAAGTTACCACCAGCAGCGGCAAACGCCCAGCTTTGCCGATCATCGGGACATATCAGTTAACATGCCCTACCATGGACCGGCCCCAGGGTGCGCTCCACCCCATCTATCCGCTTGACCGCGCTTTCTTCGCCCGCTCTCCCCGCCGCGTGGCGCGCGAGCTTCTCGGCAAAGTGCTCGTCAGAACGGGCGACGGCGGCGCCGGACGCCTCACGGCGCGCATTGTCGAAGTCGAGGCCTATCTCGGAGAACAGGACCCGGCCTCCCACGCTTATCCCGGGCCAACCGCGCGCAACGCCGTCATGTTCGGCCCCGCAGGCTACGCCTACGTCTACTTCATCTACGGCAATCACTACTGCCTGAACGTCTCCTGTGAACAGGAAGGCCGCGCGGGGGCCGTTCTTTTTCGCGCCCTGGAACCGCTGACAGGCATTGAAGAAATGGCACGCGCTCGCGGCATCACGATCCGCCACCCGCGCGACCTGCTCCAACTCACCAGCGGCCCCGGCCGTCTGGCTGAAGCCTTCCGCGTTACCCGCGAGCGAGATAACGGCTGCGATCTCATATCCCCCGCGAGCGGCTTATGGATCGGCGCCGACGGCTACCGCGCCCGAACTATCCGTGTCACGCCGCGCATCGGCATCACGAAAGCCGCCGACAGGCGTCTCCGCTACCTCATCGCCGGCAACCCTTTCGTCTCTGGCCGCAAGACTCTCTAGGCCCCTTGACGAGCCGGAGTAAACTGTTCGCCGGGACAAACGGGCCAGAACCCTTGCTGGACAAGGCTTTCCACCCGTTCTCTCTCGCGGGAGACGACGCGGCCCGGCCGTAGTTTCCGGTCTGCATTTTGGACGCATCCTGCCACTGTCGCTTTTCATCCCATGGGTAGGGGCGATATGCACCGCTCGGCGCCATTTCGGATTCTCCTTGCAGGCCCGGTCGCCATTCTGGCGACCTTCATTCTGGCGATCTTCATTCTGGCGATCTCCGCAGCAACACTCACCCCTGGCGCTTTCGCGTCCGCCAGCGTCGTCCATTCGCAGGAAACGCCCTCCTCCATCGTGATCGGCTTTGTCGGAGGCTTTGTCCGCCACGACAACCCTCACCACGGCGCGGTGATCTTCGCACAGCGCCTGCAAGATCGGGCCCCCAAGGGGACTTATGTGCAGGTTTTCGAGAACCGCCGCCGGCAGGCCGCTTACAACACCATCATCAGCCTGCTGGACCGCAATCATGACGGCATTCTCAGCGGAGAAGAGAAGGCGCAGGCGCGCATCATCCTTTACGGCCAGAGTTGGGGCGCAGCCGCGGTCGTGCTGCTGGCCCGTCAACTGAATCGCGCCGGCATTCCCGTCTTGTTGACCGTGCAGGTCGATACCGTTTCTAGGATGTGGCGCGATGACAAAACCATCCCGCCCAACGTCGCCGCCGCCGCCAACTTTTACCAGCGCCATGGTCTCGTTCGCGGGCAGCCTCACATCGTTGCCGCCGATCCCGCCCGCACCCAGATTCTTGGCAACTTCCTCTTCGACTACAAACAGTCCCCCGTGAAGTGCGAGGGATACTCCTGGCTTGACCGCAAGATCACGCCCACACACATGCAGAGCGAGTGCGATCCCCGCCTCTGGGCCCAGATCGAAGACCTGGTGCGTCAGCGCCTCGAGCCCCCACCCACCGCCGTCGCCGCCGCTCCCCAACAATAGGACCCAGCCCACGAATGATTTTGGGAAGGGCACGACTTCAGTCGTGCCGCCCAGGCGTTTGGCAAGAGCGGTAAGCGGCAGTCAGGAGCCCTCTCAGGCTGGCTCTTGTAAACGCCAAGCATCCAATTTCGCAAAACCGCATTCAAAGGCAAGAACGGCCCGTGTGCGCGCGGCGAGGCCATACCCTGTCCCCTGCCACCAAAGTCAGACAGTTCATTACCTTTGGTGTCTTGGACGAAAACTCCGCGGGACGATAAAGTGGTTTTGTTGATGGCCTTGCACTCCAAACCTCGATCGTTGAAGCCTCGACTGATGGCCCTCATTTTGCTCACCCTGAGCTGGACGCTGACTTCCCGGGCGCAGGATTCCAGCCCGACCCCGGCCAACCCGCAGCATAACGAATCCTCAAAACCGGCCTCCGAAGGTGCTCAGCCATCGGACCATCATCCCGGAAGCATCAGCGGAACGGTGGTGGATCAAAGCGGAGCCGTCGTTCCGGGTGCCGAAGTAAAGCTCATCGAGAAACCTCCGGCGGCGGCTCAGCCGGCTGCACAGGCGGCTGTCTCCGGCGCTGACGGCCAGTTCTCCTTCACCAATGTCCCTCCCGGTCCGTTTCAGCTCAACGTGACGTCCGCTGGCTTCACCCCGCAAACCATCTCCGGAACCCTCGGCTCAGGACAGCGCGATCAGGTCCCGCCCATCATGCTGGCGGTCGCCACCCGGGTCACTGAGATCAATGTCTCGCTCACACGAGACGAAATCGCCGAAGAGGCGGAAGTCGAGCTGAAAATCGAAGAAAAGCAGCGCGTGCTCGGAGCCATTCCCAATTTTTACGTCACCTACAACCCTAATGCAGCCCCGCTGACGCCCATGCAAAAGTTCCGGCTGGCAGCCCGAAACGTGATCGATCCCTTCACCTTCGTGATCGTTGGCGGTACCGCCGGCATCCAGCAGGCGCAGAATCACTTCCGCGGATATGGCCAGGGCTCCGAGGGGTATGCCAAGCGCTTCGCCGCAAACTATGGCGACACGCTTACGGGGACCTTCATCGGCGGCGCCATTTTGCCTTCGCTCTTGAAGCAAGATCCGCGCTATTTCTACAAAGGCATCGGCAGCTTCCGCGCCCGGGCTTTATACGCCATCGCTAACTCTGTGATTTGCAAGGGCGACAACCGCCGCTGGCAGCCTAACTACTCGAACATCCTGGGCAGTCTGGCCGCGGGCGGCATTTCCAACCTGTACTACCCGGCCCAGGACCGCGACGGATTGACCCTCACCTTTGAAAACGCCGCCATCGGCATCGGCTCGAACGCCATTTTCAATCTGCTGCAGGAATTCGTGATGCGCCGGTTCACTCCCAAGGCCAAGCCAGACCCATCCAATCCCGACATCATCCATAACTAGCCGCCTGTCCAACGCTTCCGCTCAGTGTGCTATCAGTGCAACTTTCGCCCGGCAGCCGTGTTCTAAAGGAGTAGGATGAGATTAGGCGGTCTGCCCGCCCGGGCAGTCATCTGCCATTGAAGGTGGAGGGTGCTGATATGAGATCCACCTGGATGCACACTTTTCTTACCGGTATTGCTTCGCTTGCACTCCTGTGTCTGCCCACGACCGTCTTCGCCCAGCACGGTGGCGGAGGCCACGGTGGTGGTGGCGGCGGTGGTTTCCATGGCGGAGGCGGCCACGGAGGTGGCGGAGGCGGCTACCACGGCGGTGGTTCCTACGGAGGCGGTGGCTACCACGGCGGGGCTGGCGGCTCTCACGGCGGTTACGGCGGATACCACGGCGGGTCTGGTGCCTATGGCCGCAACTCCTCAGGCGGCATGCGCGGAGAATCCGGCGCCAGCGCGTCCCGCGCCTGGTCCTGGGAGGGTCACAGCGGTGCCCGTAACACCTCACCCGGCTTCCATTCCTTCGGATCAGGGAACAGCGGCGCTGCTAGATCGGCCGGCGCCTCCACCTCGGCCAGATCAGCCGGCGCAAGCTCGTCGTTTCGAGGTGCCGGCGGCGCTGAGACTCACTCCTCCGTTCGTGACGGTCAATTCCACTCCTTCGGAGGCACTCATAACGCAGCCTCGACAACGACCGGCTCGCACTTCGCCACAACCGGCTCCATCGCCCGTGCGAACTTCGGGTTCGCCAATGCTGGCTGGGGTTGGCGTGGTGGCTGGGGTTGGCGTGGCGGCTGGGGCTGGGGTTGGGGTGGTTGGGGATGGGGCTGGGGACTCGGTTGGTGGGGTCCCGGCTGGGGATGGGGTTGGGGTCCGTTCTGGGCCTGGCCACCGTACTGGTATAACCCGTGGTGGTGGAACTACAGCTATCCTCCCGCCTACATTTACCCGTACCCTGACTCGGACTCAGGCTACTAATCTTGTAGTGTAGGTAACGCTAGAGGCGACGTTGCAGGATGCACAACCCGACGTCGCCTTTCTTTTTTGGAATCCACAGGAATCCAGCCGCGTAGCGGCGAAATGGGAAAGCCTGGCACGGCAGTGCCGGGTAGGCTCAGGGAAAAACTGACGAGTCCCGTAGGGACGGCACCTACGCCCCCGCCAGCACCACGTTGTCAATCAGCCGAGTCGTCCCCACGTACGCCGCGACCGCAACCAGCGCACCTGCAGAAACATCCGCCACCGGATCCAACGTCTCCGCATCCACGATCTCGAAATAATCCAGGCGCACCGCCGTCTTCCTCTCAAACTCGGCCCGCCCTGCCGCAAGCAGCTTCGCCGCATCCCGTTCGCCCGCCCGCACCAACTCTTCCACGCGCATGAGCGAACGATGCAACGCCAGCGCTTCCTTCCGCTGCTTCGCGTCCAGATACGCATTGCGCGAACTCATGGCCAGCCCATCGGCCTCGCGCACAATGGGACACGCCGCAATCTCCACCGCAAAATTCAGGTCGCGCACCATCCGCCGGATCACCGCCACCTGCGCCGCATCCTTCTGCCCGAAGAAGGCCACATCCGGCTCGACGATGTGAAACAACTTGCTCACTACCGTCGTGACGCCGCGAAAATGCCCCGGCCGCGACTTCCCATCGAGCTTCCCGCTCAACTCCTCCACCGTCACCCACGTCGCCGCACCCGCTGGGTACATCTCCCCCACCGTCGGTGCGAAAACCAAATCCACGCCCTCCCGCTCCAGCATGTCCCGGTCGCGCTCGAATGGCCGCGGATATCTCGCCAGATCTTCATTCGGCCCAAACTGCGTGGGATTCACAAAAATCGACACCGCCACCGCATCGCACTGCGCCCTCGCCGCCCGCACCAGCGACAGATGTCCCTTATGCAGTGCGCCCATGGTCGGCACCAGTCCGAGCCGTTTGCCTGCGCTCCGCAGCGCACGGCAAGCCGCCCGCATTTCTTCGATTGTTGTGATGACCTTCAAGAGTGAATGTAGGGCTACTGCTCTCGCGCCCTTCAATTTTGTCATCCCGAGCGAGGCGAGTCGAACCGGGATCTGGGCGAGCCGCGCTTTGCGTCACGCTCCTTGTAACGCGGGTGCCCCACTTCTGGCCGGTTTTGCCACAAGTGGGGATGTTATCTGCTTTTTACCTCGCCACCACAGGCGCGTCGTGCTTCGCCGCCCAGATCAGCGCGATGAACCAGCCAATCACCGTCCATCCCAGAAAGAAGTTCAACAGGAAGATGGCCAGCGTGTCGCGCTTCTCGCGGATCAGGGCAATGATCGACGGCAGGAAGTACATCACGAACGGCAACCCAAAGAACGGGAAGAAGAAGAAATGCGCCAGGGGATGCATACCACGCCTCCTCGCCTGCTACTAGCCTAGCACCGATGCCGCGAGAGTATCCTCAGCTCGCGAATCCTCAGCTATGGATACGCAGGGGCGATCCGTTTGGTTCCCTTCGCGAAATCCGCGTCGATTCCGTGTAAATCCGTGGCAGAGCAGCGGGTGCCCACTTCTGGCCGGTTTTGCCAGAAGCGGGGATTTCGGTTGCACTCTTACCGCGCCATCGCCCTCTTCCGCGCCAGCACCGTCTCCAGGCTCGCCTTCGTTTCCTTGGGCAGGTGATACGACTCCTCATCCGACGGATACTGCCGCGACTTCACGTCTGCGCGGAACTCCCGCACCGACTTCATGATCAACGCAGCCGCGTCGCCGTACCGCCGCACAAACTTCGCCGGCGGCCCGAACGTCAGGTTCATGATGTCGTGAAACACCAACACCTGCCCGTCGCACTCCGGCCCCGCGCCAATTCCGATGGTCGGCGTGCTTATCTCGTTCGTGATCATCGTCGCCACTTCCCGCGGAATTCCCTCCAGATACAGACACGCCACGCCCGCGCGGTCGAGCGCCACCGCATCGCGCATCAGTTGCTCGATGCCGCTCAGGCTCTTGCCCTGCACCTTGTATCCGCCCATCACATTCACCGACTGCGGCGTCAGGCCAATGTGCCCCGCAACGGGAATTTCGGCGTCAATGATCTGCCGGATCACGTCCGCTCGCTTCTCACCACCCTCCACCTTCACCGCTTCTGCGCCGCCTTCCTTCACAAAGCGCATGGCGTTCATCACAGCGTTTTTGGGGTCAACCTGATACGCCCCGTACGGCATGTCGGCAATCAGCAGAGCGCTCTTCACGCCGCGCCGCACCGCTTTCACGTGATGCAGCATCTCGTCCACCGTAATGGAGAGCGTGTTCTCGTAGCCCAACATCGCCTGCGCCAGCGAATCGCCCACCAGCACAATGTCAATGCCGGCCTCGTCGACCAGGCGTGCCGTGGCGTAATCGTACGCAGTCAGGCAGGTAATGGGTTCGTGTCGGAGTTTCTGTTCCCGCAGAGTTGCGGTCGTAACCTTCGGGCGTGATTCGACAGGAAAACGTTCGGCAGGAAAACGCCCGCTGATCGGGGTGAGACTCATGATGTCCTCCAGTGCCCCTCCGGCTCAGCCGGATAGAGCCTGTACACGCGTCTTGGCGTTTACATCATTGGATACAGCTGATGTCATTGTAGCCGCAAAGAAGAGGGACTGTCGATATGCAGCTCTTGATGCCATAAGAGCAAGCCCATCTCGCGCATTACGTATTGACTCTCGTGGAACATTACGTGTAACATAGAAGGATGGATTCTTACATCAAGCCAGATGACGTTCGGGCTCCAAAGCGTCATTGGTCACTTGTCAACGTTCTCTTCGATGGAGGAGAAGCCACCGATACGAATGCCTCTCCTAGTTCGCTCGCGATCGGGCTTTGGGATAATGAACCAGTTCTGGCAATGCGGTGGAACGGGAACAAAGAGAATCGGCTCGGTAATCCTCAGTCCCGGGGCTTGCCAACATGGTTCATCGTTCCCGAGCAACACTGGAAGCAGATCCTGCAAAACGAACCCTACGGATTTTCTGACGGCAAGATCACTTTCGCACTGAATTTTCTCGAATTTAAGCGTGCTTATTTTTTCACTCATTGTCCCAATCCAGGATGCCGAGACTACAGAAAACTTGTCCTTTGCAGTTACCGCACGAATGAGCTTGGGGAAATTCTCGGCAAGATTGAGCGCAACGAATGGGGTACGCTGCATTTCTACCATATTATTTGCAACTTCGATTGGGAACCGAGCCAACAAGACAAAGCCGATCTCACCAAGACTCTCAAGGCAGCATGGGAGGGTTACCGTCACCGTTCTGATGAAAGGCGATAAATCAGCTGCTCCGAAATGGTATGCCTGGGAAGAGCAATCGCAACCTGGAGCGTCGCATCGATGGGTTCTACTCCGTCTGCGAGAAGATCCTGTTGCGAACGCTGATATTCGCGTGTTTTGTTTGCGAGCTTGGCAGATTTGCAAAATGGCTGTGGAAGTGAGGATGGGAAAATCAAATGCCTTCAAATCGGATGGGGGCTGGTGGTCGAATCACGATTCCCGCTGAATTGCGCAAGAAGTTGCGCCTACGCGCCGGGACCATTCTTAGTGTCAGCGAACAAAGCGGGCGGCTCGTGCTCATTCCATTCAAGCGACTGCTCGACGAAATCCAAGGATCATTGAAGCCACGCCCCGGACAACCGTCAGCATTCGACATGCTGTTTGAAGAACGAAGGCGCGAGCGGAAACGCGAAGACCAAAGGGCTAAGGGCTAAACGCTAAGGGCCAAGGGCTGGGTTTTTACGCGCTCGCCGCTTCCTGCCCGCCCAGCGGCAGGAAATACTGCGTGCCCTTGATTGGCTCGCTAACCTTGCGCAGCAGCTCCTGCAGATCTTCGTTGCGGTCGACGAAATCAATCTCCGACGTGTTCACGATCAGCAGGTCCGACGACGTGTAGTGAAAAAAGAAGTGCTCGTACGCCTTCACCACTTCCTCCAGATATTCGTCGTTCACCGCCCGCTCGCCCGGCGCATTCTTTCTCTTTAGCCGCTTCTTCAGCACCTCGGGCGTGGCCTGCAGATAAATCACCAGGTCGGGCGTGGGCAGCTGCTCGCGAAAATGGTTGTAGTAGCGGTTGTAGGTATCGAGTTCCCGATCGTTCAGGTTGAGGCAGGCAAACAGCTTGTCTTTTTCAAAAATAAAGTCAGCGACCACCATCCGCCGCGACCGCGCGCCCAGATCGAGGGACTGCAGCTGCTCGAAGCGCCGCACCAGGAACGCCAGCTGCGCCTGAAACGCCGCTCCGCGCTCGCCCTCGTAGAACGCCTCGAGAAACGGATTCTGCTCCGGCTCCATCACCCGCTGCGCGTTCAGCCGCTCCGCCAGAATGCGCGCCAGCGTGCTCTTGCCCACTCGGATGGGACCCTCCACTGCAATGTAACGGGGCAGCTCGAAAAGA
Organism: uncultured Acidobacteriaceae bacterium; assembly: GCA_964407245.1. Taxonomy (GTDB): domain Bacteria; phylum Acidobacteriota; class Terriglobia; order Terriglobales; family Acidobacteriaceae; genus Sulfotelmatobacter. The sequence goes on along the minus strand of CAYOUY010000128.1, from coordinate 3,108 downwards.
TTGGCCATGTCGTGGTAAGACGCCGCTGAAAAAATTCTGAAAGTGGCAGGATATCCCGGATGCGCCCCACTGACAATTGCAGGAAGAGTTAACAGCTTGCGTTGTCATCCTGAGCGAGCGTTCGTTGCGCAGCGAAGGATCTGGGCGAGCCACGCGATGCGGCGCGCTGCTTTTATTAAGAAAAGCCGCGCCGCAACAACGCGCGTCAGGCTCGCTTCCCTATGAATTGCGAGATGGGGTGCCCCACTTCTGGCCGGTTTTGCCAGAAGTGGGGATTTTCAGTCACTCAAATTAGTGCATCCGACCCTTTCAATCAGCCATCAAGACTCGGCAATTAACCATTACAATCCCACAATGCTCGGAATTTTTGTGAGCGGAGCTGCTGCCGCGGCCGTCGCCGCCGGCTACCAGACCATGGCGCCCACCGGCCAGTGGTACGGCCGGACTTTCATAGGACTGCGAGGCATCGCCGCTGCGCGCGGGAGCAAACAACTCGCCCTCACCTACGACGACGGCCCCAACGATCCCCACACCCTCCGCCTGCTCGAAGTGCTCGCGCGGCACGACGTGCACGCAACTTTTTTCCTGATTGGTCGCTATGTCCAGCAACGCCCCGATATCGTCCGCGAGATCGCGCACGCCGGCCACGCGATCGGCAACCACACCTACACGCATCCCCTGCTGATCTTTCAAAGCGAATCTGAAATTCGCCACCAGCTCACAGACTGCCGCTCCGCCCTTGAAGACGCCGTTGGACAACATTCCAATCTCTTCCGTCCTCCGTTCGGCGGACGCCGCCCCGCCGTCCTGCGCATCGCGCGCGAGTTGGGACTCGAACCTGTGATGTGGAATGTGACCGGCTACGACTGGAACGCCCCGTCAGCGGAAGTCATCGAACGGAAAGTCTCGGGGCAAATTCGCGGCGGTGACGTCATCCTCCTCCACGACGGCAGCCACAAGCAAATGGGTACCGACCGCTCCCAAACCGTCCTCGCGACCGACCATTTGATCGCGCGCTACAAGCAGGAAAGCTACGAATTCGTGACCATTCCAGAGATGATGACAACATGCTCCGCTCGTGTGGGGCCGGATCTCTGATCCGGCCATGCGGTGCGAAGCACCGCTCCGCGGCGGTACAACGTTTTGAAAGGGCGCGGCTTCTAGCCGCGCCGTCAGCTGAGGTGTGCATTTCTGTGCCCTCTCTGGTGATCAGCCCTTCGCCGCCCCCATCGCCTCTTTCGCCGCCGCAATCGTCCTCTGAATATCTTCCGCCGTGTGCGCCGCGCCCAGAAACGCCGCTTCATACTGCGATGGCGGCAAATACACGCCGCGATCCAGCATGCCGCGGAAGAACTTCCCGAACTTTTCCGTATTCGACTTCGACGCCGAATCCCAATCCGTCACCGGCTTGTCATTAAAAAACCACGTAAACATCGATCCCACACGATTATGCGTGAGCGCAACACCTGCGTCCTTCGCCGCCGCCGCCACGCCCTCCACCAACTCTCCGCTCATCTTCTCGAGGCGCGGATAAATCTCGCTCCTGCGATCCTTCAACTGCTTAAGCATCGCGCATCCCGCCGCCATCGCCAGCGGATTCCCCGACAGCGTCCCCGCCTGATACATCGGCCCCAGCGGTGCGACGAGATCCATAATCTCTGTGGGCCCGCCATACGCACCCACCGGCAATCCTCCGCCAATAATTTTTCCCATCGTCGTCAGGTCCGGCTTGATGTTGTACAGCTCCTGCGCCCCGCCAAACGCCACGCGAAATCCCGTCATCACCTCGTCAAAAATCAGCACCGCGCGCTCTTTTTCCGTCAGCAGGCGCAGGCCCACCAAGTAATCGTCCGCCGCCGGCACGCATCCCATGTTTCCCACCACCGGCTCCACGATCACGCACGCAATCTGATGTTTGAACTTCGAAAACGCGTGCTCCACCACCGACAGATTGTTGAACGGCAGCGCCACCGTGAACTGCGTGAACTCCTCGGGAACGCCCGCCGATCCCGGAATTCCCAGCGTCGCCACGCCCGAACCCGCCTTCACCAGCAGCGCATCCGCATGCCCGTGATAGCAGCCCTCAAACTTCACAATGTATTTGCGTTTCGTGTAAGCCCGCGCCAGCCGAATGGCCGACATCGTCGCTTCCGTCCCTGAGCTCACAAAGCGCACCTTCTGCATGTTCGGAAACGCCGACAGCACCAGCTCCGCCAGATCCGCTTCCGACGGCGTCGAAGCCCCGAAGCTCGTCCCATTGCACGCCGCGCCGACAATCGCGTCCAGCACGGCAGGGTCGGCATGGCCCAGAATCAGCGGCCCCCACGAGCAGACATAATCGATGTACTCATTCTCATCCGCATCCCACGTGTGCGACCCTTTTCCGCGGACGATGAACGGCGGATCGCCGCCCACCGAGCCAAACGCCCGCACCGGCGAGTTCACGCCCCCGGGAATCATGTTCTCCGCGCGCTGTTGCAGCCGGCGTGATTGTTCGACCTTCCGTGATGTGGTGGATGACACCGATTCCTCCGCTGGGCCAGATAGAAACGATCAACAGGTCAACAAGACAGCCGCGCCTGACTGACGGGCAAGGACTGACACGCGCAACCGAATACTATAGCAGCGCCGCGCAATCCGAATTCATCAGATATTCATCGTTCTGCAACCACCGCGCAATATCTGCGCGCTATCTTCATTTCATCAAATTGCCCTTCTAACCGGGAGGGTTTGAAGGACAGTCTCGGGGGCTCCGGACTGTCCTTTTTGTCTTCCGTTATCTAATGGCGATGTCATTCTGAGCGAGGCGCTTTTGTCGAGCGAAGAACCTGGGCGAGCCGCGCGAATCGCCCGCGTTCTTTGCGGGCGAACAATCGCGCGTTTGGCTCGCTTCCTTATTGACCAACACACAAAACGCCATTAACCCCCATTAACCCCGCATCGTATAATCTCCCCGTGATCACCGTGTCCAAGGAAGACTACCTCAAGTCCATTCTCGAAGCCGAGAGCGAGGGCGAAACGGTGATCTCCGCCCGGCTCGCCGACTTGCTGAAAGTCTCGCCACCGGCCGTCACCATGGCGTTGCGACGTTTGAAGAAAGACGGCCTC
>CAYOUY010000127.1:0-27956 GCA_964407245.1 uncultured Acidobacteriaceae bacterium | reverse complement strand
TCTCCACCGACCGGCCGTCGGTCGCCAATTCCAGCATTGTTGTTCCCAAAGGCTACCTGCAAGTAGAAAACGGTCTGCTCATCACGAAAACACAAGGCCCGTACGTTCTCGATCTGCCGGAAACAAGCTTGCGATTCGGCTTGCTGGATAAGACTGAGCTGCGTTTCTCAGTCCCTGATTACTTTCACACTCTGTCGGGGAACCCGTCGGTCTCGGGCTTTGGCGACAGCGCGATCGGCGTTAAACAGCAACTCGGTCCGCTCCCTGAAAACTGGAACGTTGCCGTCATCTTCTTTCTGAGCCTGCCCACGGGCGCCAACGCGATCTCTACTCACGGCTACGATCCCGGACTGCAGTTCCCCTGGTCGCACCAGCTCTCGCCGAACTGGACCGCCAGTGGCCAAGTTGCGTTCTACTGGCCCACGCTGGGTAGAACACACAATTTCACCGGTGAGACCACGTTCGTTTTCGACCGTCAGCTGACCAAACCTTGGGATGCGTTCATCGAGTACGCCGGGGATTTCCCCGATCGCGGAGGGTCGCGCCAGTTGCTGCACTTTGGCAGCGCCTACAAGATCACAGCCCGCCAGCAGATCGACTTCCAGCTCGCGGCCGGGCTTGCGCGCGCCGCACCGGATACGTTTGTCGGGGTCGGCTACTCGTTTCTATTTCGCGTGGTGAAGTAAATATTTCAGGATGGCCGGACTGCCGCGCCCCTTGCGCCTTTTACGCCGGGGGTGCACAATTATGCGGTAACTCGACACCGCCATCAGGCTGAATCCAGCCCCTGATGTCCATTCGCTAAGGAGGTCGAAATGAGAATACAGCTTTCCCCGACACTTCTGCTGGCCTTCGCCCTCGCGCTTCCCGGCCCGAACCAACGCGCTCAAGCCCAGAGCAATTCCAACGCGGGCAACCCGCAGGCAACGCAATCTACCGGTCCGATGAGCGTGGACCTGGAACCGCTGCAATCGCCCCAGAAAACGAACTTCTGGGACGGCGACGATCCGAACCTGGTCAACCTGGTCACGCACCCGTTCGCCAACAAGAAATACGTGCAGCGTCTGACTCGCCCCATCAAAGACCGGCTCAACGAACTCGATGAGCTGACGTCGGCAAATGCTAACGCGATCAAGGATGTCGATGCACGTGCCCAACACGGGCTTCAATTGGCCTCGGAGAAGACTACCCTAGCCGATGCACATGCCACCGATGCCAGTACCAAAGCGCAGTCGGCTCAGCAGGCGGCCATCCAGGCTTCCAACCGCGTCTCTGCCGAAGAACAGCGGGTGGGCAGTCTCGATCAATACCGGGCCAGCGCTCTGACCGAGATTCGCTTTGCCGCTGGCCAGAGCCTTCTCAGCAAGAACGCCAAGGACGCACTCGATAATCTGGCCGCGCCGCTGAAGGATCAGCACAGCTATGTGATCGAAGTTCGCGGCTATGCCTCAGGCCATGGCCAAAGCGCGATTGAGACGTCGCAGAAAATGGCCGACTCTGTCGTGCGTTACCTTGTGCTCAACCACAACATCCCGGTCTATCGCATTTACGTGCTCAGCATGGGCGATACTCCACTTGCCGGTGAAGCGGGCACGGCCAAGCACGTGAGCGGCGGAAGAGTAGAAATCAGCCTGTTGAAAAATGATGTGGTCAACTCAGCGCAGCGTTAAAGCCATTTGCATGAACGGGCGAGCCATTTCGGCTCGCCCTTTGTTATGCCCTGCCGCTACGTCATCCACGGCCCATCGCCCCTGGTGGTCAGTACGGGATGGCAGCGTGTGACGTTTGCCGAGTTGAAGGCGCATCACGATCAACTGGTCGACGATCCTGATTTCGATCCCGCATTTAATCAACTGGTCGATGGAACTGCAGTCACTGGTCTCGAGGTATCGATGGAGCAGATCAGGTCTCTCGCTGCGCGCAAGCTCTTTTCTCCCATGTCGAGGCGTGCGTTCGTGGCGCCCAATCCCGCCGTCTTCGGCGTCGGGAGGATGTGGACGGCCTACCATGAAATGGCCACCGGACTGGAAAACGTTAAGATGTTCTACGACCTGACGGCAGCGCTGAAATGGCTCGGCCTGGAAGACCTTCCGCGGTAGCGACAACAACTGTGGTTTCGCAACTCCCGTAACGAAGAATCGGTGTACAATCGCTGGCGTTTTGAGGGGCAGGTACCACTGAAAGCGAGGTCGAACCCGCATGAACTGGAAAAGCAGACTTGCTCTCGGAATACTCACCGCGCTCGCCATGCTGGCGGCGACGTATTTTCTGCCGCGGGGAGGCGCGATGCGAGACGCGTCCCTGGTGCAATTCCCGCAGACAGTCGGAGTATGGGCGATTTTCGTGCTGCTGTTCGTGAAGCTGAAGTAGATCTCGCTTCAGGGGCTGATGTGCAGCTATGCCTTGGCTGTCCACCTAATGAAAAACCCTCCCGCCGGCAGCGGGAGGGTCCAAATGGTTCGCGGTTATGCGCGGACGACGTTTGCGGCCTGAAAGCCTTTGGGGCCTTTCAGCAGATCGAATTCCACGGTCTCGCCCTCATTCAGAGTGCGGTAGCCGTTCTCCTGGATCGCCGAAAAGTGCACGAACACGTCCTCCCCCGTGGAGCGCTGGATGAAGCCATACCCCTTCGCTCCGTTGAACCACTTCACTGTGCCTTTCTCTCTCACGGATAAAACTCCTTTCACCAATCGCGAAGAATAATCCGGCGTTCCTCGATCGTCGCCCCGATCGGACTGAAGCCCCCCTCAAAGAAGCCGGTACAGCTCGAGGCTGGCGCCTAAGCTGCGCAGAAAAGCAAGCAAAAACAGGGCAAAAGCAAAAGCTCCCTTAGTCCCCCACCACGTTGTCTAATCGCGGGGTGAACCCTGGGAGCCCGATGATTTGCCGCTTCTTTGCCACTCAGCTCAACGTCAACCTGCGGTCTCAGCACCGGACCAATTCCCGGTGTTGAGCAACAGATCATAAGCACTATTAAAACGTTTCGCAACTAGAATTTGAAGCAATTCGTAATGTGACCACGGGTCATCTCAGATAACTTTAACGCAGATAAAGGAATAGCTCACTAACCACCGGAAAACTTGGGTTCCGCCTGCGTTAAGGCGTTTCGTGCCTGTCTGTTACGATGAAGCATCCCCCGTGCCCGAACCGCCCATCCCGTCCCTTCCCCAAACCGGGTCCAAGCCCGGAGCGACGACCTCGAAGCCCGAAACCCGGTCCAAGGCTATGCCCCAGCCCGCATTGCCACCTTCACGGCCCGCTGCCAGAGCCGGCTCGTCCAGCCTGGTCATTTCAACGGTCAAGTATCTGATGCGGACCGACGTTCACACTTTCGCGTTCTCGGTCGCCGCCAACGCGATCCTCTCGTTTTTTCCGTTCGTCGTGCTCTTGCTGACGCTGATCCGTCGCGTTTTTCACTCCCGCGTGATGGCCGATGTCGTCGTCAATCTTTTGCGGGATTACCTGCCGGCCGGCCAGGACTTCGTCATCCGTAACCTCAATGCCATGGTCAATTCCCGGCAGCGCGTGCAGTTCGTGTCTTTGATCATTTTGCTAATCACGTCGTCCGGCGTATTCCTGCCGCTCGAAGTGGCGCTGAATCGCGTCTGGCGCTTCGAGAACAACCGTTCTTACCTCGGCAATCAGTTGATCTCGCTCAGCCTGGCTTTTTCCTGCGGCCTGCTTGCGCTGCTGTCGATCGCCCTGACCGCAGGACCGGTCGCGTTTATGGAGTTTCTGCTGCGCGGTTACGGTACGCACTTCGTGCGACTGGTGGGATTTCTCATGATGAAGCTTTTCGCCATTGCCGCCAGCATCGCGATTTTCTTTCTGATCTACTGGCTGCTGCCCAACGGCAAGGTTCCGGCGCGTGCCGTGCTACCCGCCGCGATCATCATGGGCCTGCTCTCTGAGGCTCTGAAATACGCTTACATCCTGGCGCTGCCCTGGCTGAATTTTCAGGAAGTCTACGGCCCGTTCGCCCTTTCTGTGTCGATGATGTTCTGGGCGTTCCTGTCAGGCTTGCTGCTGCTGGCGGGCGCGAATCTGTCGGCAGAGGAGCACCTGCAGCATTCGTTGTAGCGCCCCTCGTCGCTATCCTGCACTGCCTTCCTGCAACATCCGGGAACAAAACCCGGAACAAAACATAGAGCGGCAGCGTAGAGATACAATGGCTGTCTCGTTACTGACGACAATTCCTTGGGAATTTCAGGAGATTCGTGATGATCAGAAGAGTGTGTCTAGCGTCGATTGCCCTGGCTGTGCTGGTTCCATGCCTCGCGGCTCAAACCGTGGACGAAATCATTGCCAAGAATATTCAGGCTCGCGGAGGAGCTGACAAGCTCAAAAGTGTTCAGTCCATCAAATCCACCGCAACTATGGCCTTGGGACCGGGGATGGAAGCACCGGGCGTCCTCATCCAAAAGCGGCCCGCCCTGGCGCGCCTGGAGTTCACGGTTCAGGGATTAACCGCGGTTCAGGCCTACGATGGCAAGAATGCCTGGCAGATCATGCCCTTCATGGGCAAGAAAGATCCTGAACTGATGTCGGCCGACGAAGCCAAAGAAATGGAAGAAACGGCCGATCTCGATGGCCCGCTCGTGGACTACAAGAGCAAAGGTCATCAGGTTGAACTGCTGGGCAAGGAAAAGATCGAAGGCACCGACGCCTACAAGATCAAGGCCACGCTCAAGAACGGCGACGTGCAGACGATTTATATCGACTCCGACTCATTCCTGGAAATCAAGGAAGAAACCAAGCGCACCGTGCGCGGTACCGAGCAGATTGTCGAATCCGCCATTGGCGACTACAAGGAAGTGAACGGCATCATGTTCCCCTTTGCCGTAGACAGCGGCGTCAAGGGCAGCGCCGAGCGGCAGAAGCTCACCATTACGAAGGTCGAGCTCAATGTGGCAGCGGACGATTCGATCTTCAAGATGCCGCCGCCTGCGCCCAAAGCCGATGCCCCGAAAACGGATACACCTAAGAACTAGGGCCGGGAAGGGCATGACCCAAGCTCCCAGAAATATGGGACCGCGCAAGCTTTGAAAGGGCGCGGCTTTTAGCCGCGCTGCCAGTTGCCCAAAACAAGGCGGGCTTTAGCCCCTGAGGGCCAAGCCCGCTCGAATGAGAAACATTCTGTTCAACCGCAGATATTACGCAGTCACAAAACCCACGATTGAACCATTGAGGTCATCATGAACCGTCTCCGCTTACTCTATGCCGTTCTCGCACTCACCCTGACCGCCTTCGCGCAGGACGTCACCCTCGAATCCGACGCCCTCAGCGGCCTGCCTATCCGCTCCATCGGCCCCGCCGCTATGGGCGGCCGCATCGCCGACATCGCCGCTGTCCGCGAAGGCAACCGGCTGACCCTCTACATCGGCTCCGCCAGCGGTGGCGTCTGGAAGTCGGTGGACGGCGGCACTACATTCAAGCCGGTATTCGACAAGCAACCCTCGCTCTCAATCGGCTCGATCGCCATCGATCCGCAGAATTCAAAAACCGTCTGGGTCGGCACTGGCGAGGCCTGGACTCGCAACAGTGTGTCCGTCGGCACGGGCGTCTACCGCTCGCGCGACGGCGGCGAGAATTGGGAGATGGTGGGTCTTCCCGACTCCGAGCACGTGAGCCGCATGATCGTCCATCCCAAGGACAGCAACACCGTCTACGCCTGCGCCCTTGGGCATCTCTGGAATTCCAACACCGAGCGCGGAGTTTTCAAAACCACCGACGGCGGCAAGACCTGGAGCAAAATCCTCTACCGCAACGACGGCACCGGCTGCGCCGAACTCGCCATGGACCCGCAGGATTCGAGCACGCTGTACGCTGCCATGTGGGATGTGCGCCGCGAGCCGCACAATTTTCGCTCCGGCGGTCCGGGCAGCGGCCTGTTCAAGAGCCCCGACGGCGGCGCCACCTGGCACGAGCTGCGCAAGGGCCTGCCCGAGGGCGATCTGGGCCGCATCGGCATCGCCGTTGCCGCCAGCAATCACTCGCGCGTATACGCAGTCGTCGAAGCCAGGAACCACACCGCACTCTTCCGCTCCGACGACGCCGGCGACAGCTGGGCCGAGGTTAACAATTCCTTCAACATCAGCGGCCGCCCCTTTTATTTCGCGCGTCTAGCCGTCGATCCCAGGAACGCCGATCGAGTGTACAAGCCCGGATTCTTCCTCACTGTCAGCGAAGACGGCGGCAAAAGTTTCAGCACCGCGATTTCCATGAGCGAGTCGCCAGGCGAAGCCCTGCACAGCGACATGCACGCTCTGTGGATCAATCCCGAAAACCCCGACCAGATGTTCGTGGGCACTGACGGCGGCGTCTACCAGTCGCTCGATCAAGCCAACCATTGGCGCTACCTCAACTCGCTGCCGGTTTCGCAGTTCTATCACGTGAGCTTCGACATGGCTGAGCCCTACAACGTCTACGGCGGCCTGCAGGATAACGGCTCTTGGATGGGCCCCTCCCGCGCGACCGATGCCATCTCCGCCCGCCACTGGCGCGTCATCGGCATGGGAGACGGCTTCTGGGCCTTCTCCGATCCCTCCGACCCCGACTTCGCTTACGTCGAGTACCAGGGCGCGATGATTTCTCGCTTCCGCAAGTCCACCGGCGAAGCCAAAGACATCAAACCCCTGCCGCGTCCCGGCGAACCGGAATTCCGCTTCAACTGGAATTCACCCATTCACATAAGCCCCAACCATCCCGGAACTATCTACCTGGGCGGACAATTTCTATTCCGGTCGCGCGATCACGGCGAATCCTGGGATCGCATCTCTCCCGATCTCACTACCAATGACCCCGCCAAGCAGCATCAGGAAAATTCCGGCGGCCTCACGATCGACAATTCCGACGCCGAAAAATACGAAACCATCTACACCATCGCCGAGTCCCCCAAGAACGCCGACGTCATCTGGGCCGGCACCGACGACGGCAACGTACAGATCACGCGCGACGGCGGCAAGCACTGGACCAATGTCGTCAAGAATGTTCCCGACCTTCCGGCCAACACCTGGGTCTCAACCATCGAGGCCAGCCATTTCGATCCAGCCGTCGCCTATGCGACCTTCGACGGTCACGCCGCCGGCGACATGCGGCCGCACGTCTACCGTACCAAGGACTACGGCAAGACCTGGATTTCACTCGCGACGAGTGACCTGAGCGGCTACGCGCACGTCATCCGCGAAGATCTCGTGAACTCCAATCTCCTGTTCGTGGGCACCGAGTTTGGGCTGTTCGTTTCCATAGACGGCGGCGCGCACTGGGCGCAGTTCAAAGGCGATCTGCCGAGCGTCGCCGTTCGCGACATCGCCATTCATCCTCGCGAGCACGACCTGATTCTCGCCACGCACGGTCGCGGCATCTACATCCTCGACGACCTCACGCCGCTCCGCGCCCTCACGCCGGAAATCCTGGCCAAAGATTTCGTGATGCTGCCCTCGCGTCCTTCGGAGCTCGTACTGCCGGCGAGCGAGCAACGGTTCGACGGCAACGCCGAGTTCGCAGGACGGACCCTGCCGGAAGCCGCAGCGATCAACTATTACCAGAAGAAGCGCCACGTCTTCGGCGACCTGAAGCTCGACATTTACGACGGCAAAGGAAATCTGCTGACGTCCATTCAAGGCGACAAGCGCCGCGGCCTGAATCGCGTGCAGTGGCCGGAGCGCGCTAAGCCCCCCAAGGTCCCGCCTGCGGCCGGTCTGGTGCAGAATGAATTCGTTTTCCTTGGGCCGCAACAACCCGAAGGCACTTACACGCTTAAAGTGACCAAGGGAAAGGAATCGTATTCCTCCGAGGTCAAGCTGGTGCCCGATCCCCGCACGAAGAGCACCGCGGAAGACCGCGCGCTGCAGCATAAAACGGTTATGCAGCTTTATGACATGTTGGCGCAGCTGACTTTCGTCGTCGATTCGAACAACGACCTGCGCGACCAGGCCAAACAGCGCGCTGCCAGCGCCTCTGACAGCGCGTTGAAAGATCAGCTCAATGGCCTTGTCCAGAAGCTGGAGGAATTGCGCTCCACGCTGGTCTCGGTCCGGGAAGGCGGAATGATCACCGGGGAGAAAAAGCTGCGTGAAAACCTGGGAGAGCTGTACGGCGGCGTCAACGGGTTCTCCGGGCGTCCCACGCAGTCGCAAGTCGAGAGCACCACTGTGTACAAGACGAAACTCGACAACGCCGCAAGCCAGTTCCAGTCGATCAGCGGTTCGGCTCTGCCGACGCTCAATGCCGCACTTCAGGGCAAGAATCTGGAGCCTCTGAAGGTGATGTCACGGGAGGATTGGGAGAAGAAACAGAAGTAGTCTTCACGCTCACGGCTTTGGTCTAATCGTCCGGCTCGCATCGTCGCGGCATCACCCTCACTCGTGCAGCGGCACGCTGGTGAAGGCAATTCCGCGTTTGCGATTGATGCGGCAGATGATGTTTTCCAGGGTCTTGGGCAGCAGATTGATGCCGCGCATGGGCATGAGCGAATTCTTTTCCAGGTAATCTTCCGCACCAGCTTCCATAAGCCTCTCTCGGTTTTTTTCCGTCAGGCCGCTCAGCACAACAACAGGGATTTCGGCCGTTCCCGGATTCGCCTTCAGACGATACAGCACCTCCGGCCCGCTGATTTTCGGCAGAATCATGTCCAGCAGGATCAGGTCCGGCTTCTGTTCACCGGCCATGTGCAGTGCTGTTTCGCCGTCTTCGGCACAAATGACTTCGTAGCCGGCACGGTGCAGCGCGGCCTGATTTTCCAGCCGGAACGGCTTGCTGTCCTCTACTAAGAGAATTTTCACGATGTTCTCCCACTGCTGCCCTTAACATCGGCAGGGCGGCAGAGAGGCATTAGTCTCCGCATCCTGCACAATAAAAAAGGCCGCATGCGCACGAATCGCATGCGGCCAGCAACTGTAACCTGTACGGTGACTACTTCTTCTGCTCTGCAATCGAAAGCAGTTCGACCTCGAAAATCAACGTTTCTCCCGGTCCAATATCCGCGCCGGCGCCGCGGTCGCCATAAGCAAGATCGGATGGGATGAATAACTGCCATTTCGATCCCACAGGCATGAGTTGCAGAGCCTCGGTCCAGCCCTTGATGACGCCGCCCACCTGAAACGAGGCAGGTTCGCCGCGCTTGTACGAGCTGTCGAATTCTTTGCCGTTGATCAGCGTTCCGCGGTAGTTGCAGCTCACGGTGTCGTTGGCAGTGGGCTTCGGGCCCTTGCCTTCAGTGAGAATCTTGTATTGCAGGCCGCTGGGCAGAGTAACGACGCCCGGTTTCGATTTGTTGGCGGCCAGGAAGGCCTCGCCTTCCTTCCGGTTGGCAGCGCCCTCTTCCTTCGAACGGGCCTCCATCTTTTGCCGCATTTCAGTCTGCAATTGGCGAACCGCGGCCCTGGCTTCGTCCTCGGTGAGCGCGGTTTTGGCGCCGGTCATCGTGTCCTTCATGCCCCGTGCGACGAGCGCGGGATCGAGCGTCAATCCCTGATTGTGAAGGCCCAGGCCCAGATTCATCCCCATGGCATAGCTCTGTTTGTCCTTGTCGGTTTTGAGGACTACCGGTGCGGCAACTGCCTTTTTCGCAGTCGTGCCGGCCGTTGATTTGGTCGCCGTGCCGGTCCCCGTGCTCGTTTTGGTGGATGGCTGGGTGGAAGCGGCCTGTCCCGAACTTTGGCTGGCAGCGGGTTGTGAGGTGCTGGCTGCCGGAGTCTGCTGAGCCGATGCGTGGCTCAGCATCATCATCCCCGCCGCCAAGAGTTGAAGCCTAATCGTGAGAGATTTTTGCATACACTTATTGTCCCATCCAGCAGGACAGACGGGCAAACGCGGTGGGGGGCGGCGCGATGTCAACTTTGCAGGCATGGCACAATAAACTGCGTTTGAACTCGCGATCGGGAGACAGGCATGATTTTCCTCCGAATCCGTACCCGCATCTGCGCGGTAGCTTTAGTCCTATTGCTGCTATCTGCGCCGGCGCTGGCGTGGGGGCCTATCGGCCACATGACCGTGGCCTACGTGGCTTACCAAAAGCTCACACCGACAGCGAAGGCGCGCGTTCGCGATTTGCTCAAGCCCAATCCCGACTACGCCACATGGGAGAAACAGATTCCCGCGGGCACATCGTCCGATGACCGCGACCTGATGCTGTTCATGATTGCCTCAGTGTGGGCGGACGACATCAAAGGCGAGCCGCAGTACTCTGACGATGGCAGCGACGATGGCAACACTCCGGACGGCGCGCCGTCTTCACAAAACACGGGATACTCGGACCATCTTCGCCACAAGTATTGGCACTTCATCGACACGCCGTTCTCGCCCGATCAGACGGCCCTGCCGGCCATTCCCGCTCCGAATGCACAAACGCAAATCATCGCATTCCGGACGGTTCTCAGGTCTTCCCAGGCCGACGAACTGAAGTCCTACGATCTCGTCTGGCTGTTGCACCTGGTCGGCGATATTCACCAGCCTCTGCATGCGGCGACGCGAGTGACGCAGGCGCACCCGAAGGGCGACGCCGGCGGCAACTTTGTGAAGCTTTTCGGCGATGCCGCGCCGAACCTGCACAGCTATTGGGACAGTCTCCCTGGATCGGATTGCAAGTATTGCAACGATAAAATTCCATGCGTGAATCGAGCAGTTGTGCTCGCAAAGACGCTTCCCGCCGTCTCAACAAAAGAGGCAGCCAACCTCGATGCCGCCACGTGGGTGCGCGAGAGTTTCGAGCTCGCGCAGACCAAGGTGTACCGTGATCCGATCGGTGTCGCCGATCAGCCGTATACGATCGTTCCGGCCTCAGCGTATGAGACTCAGTCCTTCAAGCTGGCGCAGAAGCGCATGGCGCTCGCCGGCGCGCGCCTGGCCGAGATTTTGAACACGGAATTAAAGTAGACGTCGCGCGTATCGGTCACGATCATCGGCCGGGATCAAATTCCCTCTTATACGCTTCCCAGCGCTGGCGAACCGTCTCCATGATTGCCTGGTAATCCTTGTCGCCCCGCATGCTGTCAAAGTTTTTGTCGCGCTGAAACCAGGGATAGTTCATATCTCCCAGTTCCACCGTTCGTTTGAGCCACTGGATGGCGTGCGGCTTGTCGCCGAGCAGGGCGTAGATTCCTGCCGTCCAGTACGCCTGGTCGCCATCGGTGCCCTGTGCCGGATGGACTTGCAAAATTCTGGGATCAATCTTTTCCCGCTGGCGACGCGACGCGTACAGAAAGGCCGCCAGTAGTTCCGCAGTCTGGTCGCCGGGGTCATGCTGGCGCTGCAGGGATCGGCTAAAGATGCTTTCGGCCTCGTCCAGTTTGCCCTGGTAATAAAGCATCGACCCGAAGTACGCCAGGGCCTTGAACTGATCCGGATTTCGCTCGACGACCCCTCGCATTTCCTGTTCCGCCTCCGCCGTCCTGCCCTGGTACAGCAGCATGCGGGCCAGCATCCAGTGCGGCTGAAGAGCGGTGGCGTTCAGGCTGATCAATCGGCGATAGGCTTGCTCTGAGAGTTCGTTGAGACCGGCGTAATAGCAGGAGTAGCCCAGATCCTGCCAGGCATTTTCGAGGTTGGGCGCAAGCGCGGTCGCCTGCCGGGCCGCGCGGATTGCCTCCTGCTCGTGACCTGCCTCGGAGGCCGAGGCGGCCAGGGCGCTCAAGGCTTCTACAGACTGCGGATCGAGTTGCAACGCCTTCTGTGCCATGGCTTCGGCGCGTTTCACATTGGCTTCCGCGTTCTCCACGAAGTTGGCGCCTTGAAACGTATAGAACTCAGACAGCAGCGCATAGGCCCCCACGAAATTCGCATCCAGCGAGATGGCGTGCTCCAGCAGGCGCTCGCCTTTTTCCATGCTGTCGAGGCGCGAATACACCAGGTATTCGTTCTGATAAAAGCGTGCCTGCAGGTAGTCGTTGTAAGCTTCCACGCTGTTGGTGACGGGCTTCTCGATCGCCTTCTGCTCCGTCGGAGAGATTCCGATCTGCAGGCCTTGCACTACCTTCTCTGCGATTTGGTCTTCAAACGTCAGAATGTCGGCGCTGCGCAGATCGTAGCGCTGCGACCACTTGGCGGTTCCCGTGCGGCCATCGATCAGCTGCACCGTTACGCGAATCACATCGGCGGAGCGCTGGTAGGTTCCCTCCAGCACAGTGTCTACGCCTAATGCCTTCGCCGCTTCTGTCGGCTCCGGCGTTTCCTTGGCATATTTCAAAACCGAGGTTGTGGGCCTGACGGCAAGATTCTGCAGCGACGCCAGGCGGCTGATGATGGCGTCGGTAATTCCGATCGCCCAACTGTCGCTCGTCTGTGCGGAAAGATCATGGAAGGGCAAGACGGCAATCGTCTGCGGCTGGGCGGGCGCCGAGGCTGTCGACGAGTATTGCGAGGGCGCATGGGAAAGATAGCTTCGAATGCCGACTGTAGCCAGGACCGCAATCACCAACGCCCCAAGCACCCACGCCCAGATGAGCCCCTTGCTTGGTGAGCGCTTGCGCGCAGGTATTTCCGCGGCGGGAATCATTTGTGACTCTGTATCCCGCTTCACTCGCTTCAGGTCCGCTTTGAGCTCGGCCGCCGATTGATACCGAATGTCGCGATCTTTTTCCAGAGACTTCGCAATGATGTCGTCGAGTTTGGCGGGAAGATCGGGATTGAGCCGTACCGGCGCCACCGGCATCTTGTGCAGGATGGAATCGAAAATCGCGCCCGAAGCGTCGCCGCGAAACGGGAGCGTGCCGGTCGCCATCTCATACAGCACGACCCCGAAGGAGAACAAATCAGTGCGGGCATCCACTTCCTTCGCCAAAATCTGCTCCGGCGACATGTAAGCCACCGTTCCCAGCGTGCTGCCGGGGCTGGTCAGGTGTTCTTCGGCCACAAGGCTCACGGTGGGTCCAGCCGCGGCGGTTTCTGGCTTTGACGGCGTGACTTTGGCCAGGCCGAAATCGAGAATTTTCGCGTGCCCGCGCTTGGTCACAAAAACGTTAGCGGGCTTGATGTCGCGATGCACAATGCCCTGCGCATGCGCGGCGTCTAGTGCGTCGGCGACCTCGATCCCGATGTCGAGGACGCGTTCAACTTCCATCGCGCGATTGCCGATCAGATGTTTCAGCGTCGCGCCATCGAGAA
Organism: uncultured Acidobacteriaceae bacterium; assembly: GCA_964407245.1. Classification (GTDB taxonomy): domain Bacteria; phylum Acidobacteriota; class Terriglobia; order Terriglobales; family Acidobacteriaceae; genus Sulfotelmatobacter. The sequence continues at coordinate 14,855 of CAYOUY010000127.1, read as the reverse complement.
ACTCCATGGCGATGAAAGTCTGCTCGCCCGCCTTGCCGATCTCATAAATCGTGCAGATGTTGGCGTGATTCAGCGCCGAAGCCGCCCGGGCCTCGCGGCGAAATCGCTCTAGTGCCTGTGGGTCGCGAGCTACATCGTCGGGGAGGAACTTCAGCGCTACAAACCTGCCGAGATCCGTGTCCTCGGCCTTGTACACGACACCCATCCCTCCGCCGCCCAGCTTCTCGACAATGCGGTAATGAGAGATGGTTTGCCCGAGCATGTGCGGCGAATCTTCTTGCGGGAATTCTCTTTCAGCGAATCTTTTTCAAAGAATCTGGGCGAATCTTACGTGGATTAGCTGGGACAGGTCAACGAGGCCACCGCTTCAAAACAGCTTGACGCGCGCCCCGCCAGCGTATAAAAAATTGGCATTCCCCCCAAGGGCCATGTCTTAAGAACAGCCGTCTCTGGGATGGCTGAGATACTCACGTCTTCCCCGGGCCAAATTCAACTCACCCTGCAGTCTGGAGGACACTATGCACACTCTTCGCAACGCTTCCGGTCGTAGACCGTTGTTCGTCGTTTCCCTCCTGGTATCGGTGCTGGCCGCAGGCGCCTTCGGCCAACAGTGCGGCACGGAGCGCTGGTCCGTAAAAACGGGCGGCGATGCCGGCGCTTCGCAGGTCAATCTAAATTCCCCGCAGTCGGCGGCGATCGTGGACCTGATCGCTTTGCCGAACACGCAGCCAGAAGACCGCCAGGCGCCCACCGAAGACACCGTCTTCGTCGTCAATGCGACTTTGACCGATTACAAAATCGAGACCGACTCCGACTATCACCTCGTGCTGATGGACGACCAGGGCAACACGATGATTGCGGAAATACCCCTTCCCGGTTGTGTCGACCCGAGCAGCCCCTTCCTCAGCCAGATCACGAACGCACGCTCGGAACTCGACGCTCAGTTGCAGGTCACATCTTCGTTCCAGACCGCCAACGTCCCGGTGCAGGTGACCGGAGTGGGCTTTTTCGACTTCAATCACGGCCAACGCGGGGTGGCTCCGAATGTCATCGAACTGCATCCTGTTCTCGACATCCAGTTCAACCCCGCGCCTGCGGCAAGCGATTTCGCGCTCGCCAGCCCCACGACCGCGATGCACCTGCACGCCAACGGCAATGCGTCAACATCGGTCACCGCGAAAGGAGTTAAGGGCAACGCTCCCGCGGATGTGCATTACACCGTCTCTGGGCTGCCCGCGGGCATTACCTCGCGCGTGGTTCCCGGAGCCGACGGCAAGACCGACATCGTGTTGACCGCTTCCTCGAGCGTGCCCAACGGAATGTATCCGGTAACCGTCTCCGGCACGTCAAAAGGCAGAGTGCGGTCGCACACCATCAACCTGCATGTCGCGGGCGAGCAGGAGGCCGCCGGGCCTGAGAAGTGGATGTACAAGATGATTTCGGGAGGCAGCGAAAAGGAGATCCTCTCTCAGGCCAACAAACTGGGCACTCAAGGATGGGAGATGATCAGCGTGCTCCGCACGACAGGCTCGCAGGGCTGGAGCGCGTTCTTCCGCAAAGGGACAACGGACTGATCGAAACCGCTCGTGCGGGGACGGGCGTCTCGCCCGTCCCGCCGAGCAACGCGAGGGGGAAGGCCCCGACAGCTTCGGAGGTCTGGGAAGGGCGGCGCGACCCCAGTCGCGCCGCTGGAGCCAGCTCAGAAAACTGGCTAAGCTTCCGGGGGACGAGGCTTGGCCTCTTGCAGAATCAGTTCTGACCTTTCCCCAGACGTTCGCGATAGGTTTCGATCTGCTGCTTCACGATACCGAGATCGTTGCCCCACAAATTTGCCGGTTCGATGTCATCGTCCGTGTTAGCGTCGAAACCTTCATCCGGCCGCACGAATTCGTTGAACTGATGAATGATGAGAAAAATGGGATCAAGCTGCGCGGCGTATTCCATAGCTGTCGCGAATGAGTCATAGCCTCCATCGGGGCCGTAGCGCAGTGCGTCGTCGAGACAATAAGGCTTTTCATTTTCATTTGGACATCCCCAGCCGTTCTGTCCGGCTGTGGAGATGGATGCGGTAAAGTTCTCGACCCGCGGGCCGGCAACGTTGTACGAAGGAAAATACGGGCAATACGGCGGAAGCGTGCATGTCGTGTTCTCCCGGTCCACCCAGCTCCAGAATCGATAGGACGGATCGATCTCCTCCGGCCCCGCATTGGTTACGCCGGGTGCCCAAAGATAGGGCTGGCTATCGAGATAGCCTGCCATTTCGCGGAATGTATACTTTCCGCCAAGGTTCGGATGTGTCGCCAGAAACTTTCTGATCTGAAACCACTCCGGATTGTCGGCGCGGGAGGGATCCTGCGCCGCCCCCAGAAAGATCAGCATCAGTGGCTTGCCCTCGTAGGTGACAACGCGATCCGGGTATTGGCTCATGAGCGCGCCGAAGTACTCGATTTCTTTTTCCAACGAGGTTTTGCCGTCGATGTCGGTCAGGAGAACATCCTCGGTGCTGCCGCCAAGGAGCGGGATCAGCTTGAGCCGCGTGCCCAGCGCGGTCCATGCAGGATAGGTGTTGCCGGTATTGTTACGGATGGTCACATTTTGCAGGCGGAATGTGGGCGTGCACGGGATCTTGTATTTCTCGATGAACCACTCGCTGTTGAAGATGCAGCTGACGTTGTTGGTGACTTCGATCAGAGCCGCATCAACCCCAAGGTATTCGAACCACTGGAGATGTGTCTTGATGACGTTGGGATCCGCGCTGTCATAGCCGCCGCCCACGGCCTGCATGTCAGCCGACTGCAGGAACGGCATGGCGGCCGTGCCCTGAAATGTGACTGCCTTCGGACCAAACCAGTTCTCGTATTCCATCACCACCAGATGGCTATTTTCGTCGACGACCAGCGGACCGACAGGCGGAGTTTCAGCGGCACTCCGCGGTGGCGCGAACGACGTGCACGAGAGCACAACGGTGAATAACAGAAGGTGACGCGCACTGAATCGAAAGTGAACCAGATGGAAGAATCTTGCAACCTGCATACATCCTCCGCGCAGCGCCGAGTCGTATAAATTAACCCGATGCGGAGAGAAAGTCGCGGCTACCGGAGAGAGAACTCGTGGCTACTTCAACCCGCCCACCACATACAGGTCTGAGAGAATGCGGTGCACCGAGTAGGCGTACGATTTTCCATCGGCGCTCAAATGTATTGAGACGATGCTTTGCACTCCGGCCGGGTCTGCCGGTGCAATTTCTTTCCAAAGCTCATGCTTTCCGGTCGCGGGGTCAACCTTGAAAATCTGGGTCGGAACCAAGCGCGTGCGCACGAGCAGATCCTTGCCGTCCTGGGTAAAGCGCATAACCACCTCGTCCGCCTTCGGACTGTAGTTGAATCGTTGCGGCTCACCGCCGGCAATCGGATACAGCCAGCGCTGCGCTTTCTCATCCCGAGCCAACAGCCACTTGCCATCCGGCGCGAGAATGCCGCCGGCAGTTCCTTCCGGTGTAATGGCCTTCGAACCTCCGCCCTGAAGGTCGAGCAGATAAGTTCGTGGCCCATGACCGGGCTCGGCGGCGCTGAAGATAACGGACTTTCCGTCTGGCAACCAGGCGGGTCCGAAGTGGTCCACTCTGTTGTCGGTAAGGTCCCTCGGCTCTCCGACTCCGGTCGGCAATAGCACGAGCCTGGCGGGAGATCGATCCGTAGCCAGCACCCACTGTCCGTCAGGCGAAAGAAAGCCGAAGCCGCCATCTCCCAATCGAACCGCGGGTAAGCCGTCGGTCTTGCGCAAATACATGCTGTAGTCCGAACCGACGGCTTCTCCGGTTTCCGAGAAAACAATCGTCTTGCCATCGGGCGACATATCGGTGACCAGCGACCAGTCAAACCACGACAGGCTGCGTTCGCGCGTCTCGCCCGGCGGCAGGGCCGAGAGCGTGATTCGAGTCTTATCAGAGGTCAAGAGCACCAGTCCGCTGCGGCTCAGATCGTGAAGGGTCAAGCCGCCTGGCGCCCGATAGACGAGCCGCTCCTTCCCGGATAGGTCGAGTGCGTAAATCGAGCGCGCCGCCCCGCCCGGCGCCGCCGAGTACCAGACTTCTTTGCCGTCCGGAGTCCAGGCCGCGCCCCACACCGTTGAATAGAACGACGAACTGACCTGGCGATTCCCTTTCACGTCCGTGATGACGATCCGACCATCGTCTCCACTGGCGACATGATCCGCAAGCGCCAGGAACTCCCCATTGGGGCTGAAGCGCGCATCGGTGACCCATCCTGCGGGCTCGTAGATCACGTTCCCGGCTGGGAATTCCAGGTGATTTTCACCACCCGTGCCAGTGAGGTTTCGACGGATCACCGCCAGCGACTGGCCATCGGGCGTCCAGTCGGCCCCATAACAGTCTTCGAGGATCTCCCGCGGAGCACCCCCGGCGAGTGGGACTCGTGCCAGCGTGCCATACTGAGAAAGCCCGAAGCTCGTAGGATGCAGCATGATCGCCATCTCTCCCTTAGGAGAAATGGAAAGAATCTGAGCCGCCGGCAGCCCCATGGACCGGGAGTCGGTGCTGTCAAAGTGCGTCGTGAAAAGTTCCTGCGGACGCCCATCCCACGCCGCACCATAGATGATCGTCTGTCCATCGGGAGCGAAACGGGCCTGCTGGATCGTGCCGTTGCGGAAGGTGATTTCGTGGAAGGTGGGATTCGATCCCGCCGCTCCGCGCCGGGCGTAGCGATAAATTCCCGCCCACGACGCCAGCACCAGCAACGCCGCCACCAGCGGCACGAGCCAGCGGCGTACTGGTTTTTCTTCGGGCAGCACCTTCACCCCGCCACGAGTAGAAGTCGAGACATCGCTGAGCGCTTCCAGATTGAAGGCCACGTCCCGCGCCGACTGAAATCGCTCTGCCGGACTTTTCTCCAGGCAATGCCGCACGATGCGGTCGAGCGCGGGCGAAATATTACGGTTGGTCTCGTTCAGGTCGGGCGGATCCTCTTTCAGAATCGCACTCATGGTGTCGGCGGAGGAATCGCCGTGAAACGCGCGCTTGCCGGAGAGCATTTCGTAGAGAATCGCCCCTAACGAGAAAATGTCGGAACGCGAGTCGGTCGCCTTGCCACGCACCTGCTCCGGCGACATGTAGCCCGCCGTACCCAGCACGGTTCCCGTCTCGGTCGCGACCTGCACGGTAGGCGCGTCGTCGGAAATGTTCTCTTCGGGGCGCGTGAACTTGGCCAGTCCGAAGTCGAGAATCTTCGCCCGCCCGTCGTGTGTGATGAACAGGTTCTCCGGCTTCAGGTCGCGGTGAATAATTCCTTTTTCATGCGCCGCCGCCAGCCCGCGCGCGATCTGCTGGGCATAATCAGTGGCCTTGCGCGTGGAAGAAAGCGGACCAGTGCGCAGCCGGTCGCGCAACGTCTCGCCTTCGAGTAGCTCGGACACGACGTACGGTGCTCCGTTGGCTTCGCCAATGTCGTAAATCGAAAGAATGTTGGGATGGTTCAACGCGGCCGCGGCGCGCGATTCCTGCGCGAAGCGCTGCAAGCGCTCGGGATCGGCGGAGAACGACGCGGGCAGAATCTTGACCGCGACCTCTCGGTTCAGGCGCGTGTCGCGGGCACGATAGACTTCGCCCATGCCGCCCGCCCCCAGCGGCGATTGAATCTCATACGGCCCCAGTTTGGTTCCGGAAGTTAACAAGGAGATCCTTCGCTGCGCTCAGCATTTCGGCCGCGGGCTCGCGCTTGCCACCCCGGCGGTTGCCGGGGACCCCGGCTGCGCTCACGCCCGCAATGCGCCTCAACTTCGCCCATGCCGCCCGCCCCCAGCGGCGACTGAATCTCATACGGCCCCAGTTTGGTTCCGGAAGCGAGCGCCATCGGTGCGCCATTATAGCCGATGGGATGCGCAAGCTTATGCGCGTACCGGCTTATGGGACCTGCTCCAGCACGGTTTCCGGATTATTGAATGTTCTTAGTGGGTGGTAAGGAATGGTCACCAGACAACCACGCGGTCACCTCTCGCGGAGCCTGGCAATAAACCTCCGTGTGGCCACACTCTGGACAGATGCTCACTGTGAATTTTGTCGTGTAGCGAGACCGCTCGCCGTTTCGCGACAAATCGCTCTGGAGAACGCCCGAAACTCTGCGTTGATGAAGACACTTCTGAACGGCCATGTTCTTAGCCCCGGAAACCTCGAATCGAAAGCAGTCCCACTTGCACAAGTAACCCACTCTGGATTGCGAGCGCTGTGATTAGGATCACACTCTGTGGTACAAATTCTCACCCGATTCACGAGCCCATCCTTTGCCAAGTTTCTGCCCGACTACCGTGACGCGTTCGAGCGCGAGAGCAGGCTGCCAGCTGAAGGGAAAAAGGCTGGCGCTGAAGGGAAGCACGGAAGTCGTATTTCCGGTCATGCTCGCTTCCGCCGCAATGACTGAATCGCGAGGAGGATCAGCCCTGCAATGCACAGCCAGGCGAACCAGTCTCCCAGCCGCGAATAGATCGTTCGCACTCCCCTGGTCGGAACCTCCGACACCAGTGCGTAGTCGGCGGTCCGAAAGTGATCCATCGCTGCCAGCTGCCGCCCCTGGTAGTCGTATGCGGCTGCGAGCCCATGGCTTGTGTGCCGAATCAGATGGAACCCCTGCTCAATGGCGCGAAAGCTGGCCATCTGCGTGTGCCACGGGTCAATCTCCTGCCAGTCATTCGAAGGGACAAGCATGATATCGGCGCCTAACGCCCCTCCTTGCGCGAGCAGTTGCGGAAAGTCGGCGTCGAAGCAGATCACCGAGCTCAGTCGTCCATAGGGAGTGTCGAGGCTGCGTAGTTTGCCGTCGCTGGGCACCTGCATTTTGTCTTCGAAACCGGGCACGGGATGCGCTTTATGGTACTCCCATGCCACCTTTCCATCGGGCCGGATCAGTACCAGTTTGTTCTCCAGCGGCCGGGGCTTACCCATGCTTAGCACACCCACTGCCATGCCGAAGTAGGCGTTGTATTTCGCGGCTAGGGCCTGACCGTGGGCGATGAATGCGGCTTCATCTTCCTTCAGGAGCTTCGCATCGGCTTCTCCCCAGAACACAATTTTGGCCCCCGCCTGCATTTCGCGCTCGGCGCGCGTGAGCAGGTCCTCGTCAATCGCGGTAGCCCACGGCCGGATCGCGGCCATGTCCTCGCTCGTAGCCTTGCCCTCAAACATTCGAATCTTCACGGGCAGGGCGAGTTCCGGGCCTACATTCCTGTCGGAAATGGACGCCACCCGCACGGTTTGAGAACTAGGCGGAAACAGCGCCAGGCGCAAGCCGCCCAGCAGCAGAACTGCAGCGACAGTTCCAAAGCACAGCCAGGCCCCGCGCCGTGCTCGGGGTGAGGCGAATCCTTCCTCCCACAGCAGATTGCCCGTGGAAGCGACCCAACCCATCAGGAACGTGATGCCCCACATTCCGGTCACCGACAAAAGCTGCAGCAGCGGCAGATTTCCGTACTCGGCATAGGCAGCCGATCCCCAGCTGCCATACTGCGCCAACGACGTTAGGTATTCGGTCGCGGCCCAGGCAGCTGGAAAAGCCAGCGTCGCGAGAAAGCCGGTCAGCCTTCGCGCCAGCAGGCGGTCCACCACATAGGGCAGAACTGCCGGAATCCCATTCACAACCAGAAAGATGTAGTACGCGATTCCCGGGATCGGCACCATTCCGCGGAACTGAAAAGAAAACGTCGCCGTCAGGACGACATAGGCAACGGGCAGCCCGATCTTCCAACTCTGCGTGCGCACAAAGCGCAACAGAAAAAGGGGCGCCAGCCACGCCGCCAGGGGAATGGTGTCCACACCGTTGGCGAAAAGCAGGAGTACAACCGCCGCGGCCAGCCACAGCCACGAATCCGACTTCGCGACAGGAGGGCGTTCCTTCTGCAGACGGGCCCCTGAAGCCTGCCTTTCCTCATATGCCAAAGAACCCGACATAATTCCTCCTCCTACCACACGCCCGGAACCAGACGGAAGTGCGTGTGCTCACAGTAGTCCACGTATCCGGGCAGATCGCGGCGCAACACTTTTTCTTCGTAGATCAAGCGGTAAGTCAGCAGCGGAATCAGCAGCAGGAACATCGGCAGGGCAACGTACGAGCCCAGTGCCAGCGGCGTGCCCAACAACATCAAGGCAATCCCCGCGTACATGGGATGCCGCACGTAGGCGTACGGACCGGTCATGACCACCGTCTGACCCTCGACCACTTCGATCCTTCGCGAAGCGAAGCTGTTCACTCGCATCACCCAGAAAACCAGGTTGTACGCTGCCAGCACCAAGACCAGTCCCGCCAATTCAAGCCAGAGTGGCGGTCCGCCCAGCCGCGCCCGTGACCAGCCGAAGCGATAATCGAATCCCGTCATCAGAAGCGCGGGAAAGTAAATCAGCGAGGCCATGATCTTGAACCGCCTCTGCTCGGGCTCTTTCTCGTCATAGCGCATCCGGCGCTCGGCGAGGGCCGGGTCATGTTTTACCAGCCAGAGTGACCACGGAAATACGAGCCCCATCGTTAACACCAGCAACATCCAGCCCTGCCAATAGCGCAGCGAACCCGCCGGAATAAAGAGCAACGCAGCCAAAACCACCCCACCGATCGTGAAGCGCCGGATCATTCGCGCCCGCAGGGTCATGGCAATTGCCCTTTCGATTCTTTTACTTTGTTATGCACAGGGTGGCTGTGACATCCGTCACTGCTTTTCTTTTCGCAGTCGGGCTACCCTGCATCTGTTTCCCGGGTGTTCCCTCCGAGCAGACGTTACACCCTGAGGCCTCCCCATGCACGGGAGAAGTTGTTTGAGTCTGCTCGCGCTTTCGCTGCTGGTCTTGTCGCCAGTTTTTTTGTGCGGACAGGCGACTCCGAACTACCAGTCCACGACCGACCGGGAATTTTCTCAATTCACACGGCCCAGTCGGGTGGCATTTCCACCCGTTGAGCCGACTGGCGCTCCCCTCCGATCCCACGGTGGCCGCATCGGGACGTTCGGCTTCGCTCAGCTGACCCGAGCCGCCGGAACCATATTCGCCGGCACGGTTACAGCCGTCGCCCGCCGGCCCGCCAGCCAGAGCCAGTCGATCGAAACCGTATCCATCACCTTTCACGTGGAAGGTGCCATTCGCGGTGCCGTGCCCGGTGAGGATCTGACCATCTCGCAATGGATCGGAATTTGGGCCAGCGGGCAGCGTTACCGCGTGGGCGAGCGCGTCCTGCTTTTCCTGTATCCACCGAGCAAGCTTGGTCTGACCAGTTGTGTTGGATCCGCACTGGGACGTTTCAGCTTTGACCCGCGTGGCCGCGTTCGGCTTACGGCACAACATCTCTCTGCCTTCCGAACGGATCCCGTGCTTGGTGGAAAAGCCAGTGCCACATTCAGCGATTTCGCCCGGGCAGTGGAGGAAGCTGAACTGCCGCAGCCAGAAAACGAGGGGCAATGATCGGGACCACCAGTTCGGCGAGCAACCGCACAATCACGAAGACTTGCGTGTCGGGTGCTGCCCGCTCATTCCTCCTGCGGCTGGCCCTCGCCGTGACGATTGTCTTCTGCTTCGCCCTGCTGTCGCGCGCGGGCGGTCCGAATTATGTGGCTGGCACAAGCTATTTCGAGCCCTCCATGACTGGCCAGCCGTTGGTCTGGCCGGGCGGAGTCATCACCTATTACACCGATCAGGGCGACCTCAGCCCCTTCTTGCCCAACGCCTCAGCCAACTCGTTCGTTGCCGGCGCTTTCAGTCAGTGGACGTCGGTCCCGACTGCTGCGGTTACGGCAACCAGCGGCGGGCAGCTCGCGGAAAATGTCAGCGGAAGCAACGTATACGTAAATGCCAATGGCACGATCACCATGCCGGCCGACATTCAGCCGTCGGCCACGGGTACTCCGGTTGGCGTCGTCTACGATTACGACGGCTCCGTCACGGACGCTTTCCTCGGCGCGGGAGCGGGCGATTCCAGCCAGTGCTTTTACAACGCGGTTTACGGCGGCGACGACAATTTCGGCTCGCCCGCGATTTACCAGCACGCCCTGATCGTCATCAATGGCCAGTGCGCCTTGTACCCCTCACAGCTGGCCGACGTCGAGTACCGCCTGGTCCGCGTGATTGGAAGTGTGCTCGGTTTGGGGTGGTCGCAGGTGAATCCCAACGTGCTCACCGGGAATCCAGCCCCCACGACGGCCGATTACGCAGGATTCCCCGTTATGCACTACACGGACCCGGTCAGTTGTGTACCGATCACGACGTGCTACCCCAACCCGTATCAGCTTGCGCCGGATGACATAGCGAGCATCTCGCGTCTCTACCCCGTGAGCGCTCAAACTCAGACCAATCCCGGCAGTCAGGTTTTTTCGGCGGTTACGGCTGAGATCTACGGGTCGGTCTGGTTCACGGGTGCTTCCGGCAATCCCACCCAGCCGATGCAGGGAGTGAATGTCGTGGCTCGCTGGATCGACCCCAGCACGGGGTTGCCGTCCCGTCAGTATGCCGTATCTTCGGTCTCCGGATTCCTCTTCACTGGGAATGCCGGCAACCCCGTGACCGGTTACGCCGACGCTCTGGGAAATCCCTTCAGCCTCTGGGGGTCGAGCAACCAGACCGTTGAGGGATTTTTCGACCTCTCCGGTTTGCCCTTGCCCAACGGCGGCAGCACGCAATATCAACTGACGGTCGAGCCGCTCGATCCTGTCTGGTCTGCTGGGGTGGGTCCATACGCGCCAGATCTGGTCGCCCCGTCAGGCTCAGCTCAGCCGATCGTGGTTACCGTTTCCGCAGGTCAGCAAGTTGAGCAGGACATTCCCATGTCAGGTTCTGCCCTGCCTGTACCGCAGTGGGCGGCATCAGAAACCTGGTCTGCTCCGGCGCCCGTTCCCTCTGCCGGCAATTGGATGGGATCGATCAGCGGCTACGGAGACGTTGCCTACTTTTTCTTGCCCGCCCAGACCAACCGGACTTTTTCCGTATCGGTCACCGCGTTCGACGAATCTGGCAACGCCAGCGAATCCAAGGTTCAGCCCGTGATCGGCGTTTGGCCCGCAGGCCAGCCCTCAGGGACGCCGCCGCCTGCTCTCACCACGTCTCCGTTCAACACGCCACTGTTCGGTCTCACTCAGTTGCAGGCACAGGTAACGGCATCCTCCAGCTTCACGATCGGCATAGCGGACCTGCGGGGCGATGGCCGACCCGACTACCATTACCAGGCACAGGTGCTCTACGCCGATTCAGTTTCACCCGCCCGCCTGGGAGTAAATGGCGGTGCCGTGACTGTGCAAGGCACCGGCTTCTTCGAGGGATTGACGGCGAGCGTCGGCAACACGGCGGCTACGCCCATGTCGGTCAATGCCGGTCAGATGATTCTTGCCGCTCCGCCGTACCCCGACGGGCCGCAGAGCATCACCATCACCGATCCCACCACCAGCAACACGACGATCATGACCAACGCGCTTAGCTATGGGGCCGCCGCCACAGACACCCTGGTGCTTTTGAACGGGGTTAACCCGCCCACTCCAGTCGGAGTGCAGGCCACGAATCCGGTCAGCGTGCGGGCGCTCGCCTCCGATGGCGTCACGCCGGTCGCCGGCGCCACGATCGGCTGGAGCGCCAACAACGGCCTGCAGCTTTCCGCCTGCGGGGCGGCCTCGTCCTGCTCGGTCACGACCGACCAGAATGGAGACGCGAGCACCTGGCTTACGCCCGCTGCCACAGGCGTGGCTACAATCACGGCCACGCTCGCGCCAGGGCGTCTACAATCCTGCGCAATCGGTGAGCGCGACACTGAACGCCACCGAGTCAGCCTCCGACATCGGCGTTCTAACGCCTTACCTATGGATCGCGCAGGGAGCGACGGTCAGCGTCCCCCTCACTGCTGTCGCCCTGAGCAATGGCGGGCCCCAGAACAAAGCGACCGTGAATTTCACCGTGGCCAGTGGCTCAGGCACGCTCAGCTCCGCCAGCGCACAGACCAACTCCAGCGGCGATGCCGCCGTCACGTTGTCGCTTGCGCAATTCACCAGCGAAGTGCAGGTCAACGCGTGCATCGCTCCGGCGAATGCGCCATGCCAGCAGATCTACGCAACCCCGGTGCCGCTTTCGCAGCTGAATCTCGAACCCGTATCTGGAGCCGGGCAGATTTCCGATAGTCCAACATTTCAGCCGCTGGTCGTGCGCGTCGTCGATTCGGCTTCGCCGCCGCATCCCGTGCTGGCCGCCCCGGTTGTGTTCCTGACCACCGTGTTGCGCCCGGGAGGAGCACCACCTGGCGCTGGCGGTGGCGAAACCAACCCCATCAATCCGGCCATGCCCGTGATCCTGAGTGTGAGCCAGAGCAGCGCCACGAGCGATATAAACGGGCTCGCTAGTATTACGCCCTCGAGCAACGGCTTCAGTCCGCCACTGGAAGTCGACATGGGGGTCACGGCAGGCGCGGCCTCGCTGAACGATCCGCTTCAGCTGTTGCCCGCTCCCACCAGTGGAAGCGAAGCTGCCGGAGTCGATCGGGTAGGGCGATCCCCAACCCAACTTCGCGGTTTAATCGAGGCCGGAGGTGGAACCACGCGCGAACCTTGAGATTGTCGCGTGGTCCGCGCAGAAAACAAGGCGGCGTTGGCTTCTTAAAGGTTTTATGAAGGAGATGCTTACTCATATGAAGAAATCTTGTGCACCACTCGTCCTGCTGCTGGCTACCTCCTTCGCTCATGCCGGCATCAGCGAAATCAAGGCCGAGTTCCCAAACCTGACCGGCCCGATGGCCCCTGCCGCCGTCGTGACCACCGGCAGCAGTTCGGCGGCAAGTTATCTGCTTTGCATTGCCCTTTGGAATTCGATGGTCAAGCCGACCTTGGCGTGGACCGATGAAAACGGAAATCCTCAGTCCTGGGCTCCGCCCTTCGGGCTCTCGACCGGTTGGGGACAATACGGCTGCAACCTTATTCGAAACCATGCCGGCGCCAGCGTGACGGTCTCGACCGCCGGTTACGACAGCCCTTATTCCCTCTCTGTGTTCGGCTTCGGCTTTTGGCCGGGACAACCCCAGAAGCAGGGCGGAATCAAGGAAACGGTGCTGGGTATCAACGGTCAGGTACAGATACAGGCGGGTCCCACCCTTTTTGTTTTTCACGGAAACCCAAACTGCGAGTTCGGCGTGGGGATACCCGGTGGGCCGGCAGGTCTCAGCTTCACACCGCCTACCATTTTTCCCTTCAACGCTGGCCCGGGATGGGTCGCGCTCGGGCAGATCAGCCCCAGCGGCACCTGCGATTCGACCGATCAACTCGACATCGTCAGCTTCGGCGTTCCGTCCATAGGATCGGGGCCGCTGAAAGACTACGAGTACAACCTCCTCGACTGGACCAACGCAACTTACCCGTACTACAGGACGGTGTTTACGGCTGGCGCCAGCGGAGCCAGTTTCCTCGTCGCCACAAACATCGCCGAGGAGCCAAACTCGGGAACCGTAGCTGAAGAGCTGACGCCGACGTGGCCCGACGCCGTTCTGCCGTCGGCTTCGAATTTTGAGGCCGAGCCGTCCGGAGTACCGGCAGCCGCGATCATGCTCGGATCCGTCTTAGCCGATCAATCGGTGGAGTTCTGGACTCTCAACATGACTGGCCAGGCTTGGGGCGAGTCTCCGACTTATAGCGCGGAGGTGGACCTGCTGCAGTTCTGAGCCGCGGAAAGGGGCCAATCTGCCGGGAGCAGACGCGCCCGCGACGCGGAGGGGCACGGTTGGGAAGGGCACGGCTTTAGCCGTGCCGCATCGCTTCTTATCCTAGCGAAGGCTTTAGCCTCTGAGGGCAATCGCTTCAGCAACCGCAGCGGCTGAAGCCGGTTCTCTTTTCGCCCCTAATCGGCACGCCTGAAAGGCGTGCCCTTCCCGATTCTCGTCAAAAGAAGCTTTATTTCGGGGCAATCCCCTGATCTCTGATCCACTGATCGACCCAGTCGTTCACCGTCTTGTACCAGAGCCGCGAGTTCTGCGGCTTGAGCACCCAGTGGCCTTCGTCAGGGAAGTAGAGCATCTTCGAGGGCACGCCTTCCATCTGCAGCGTGGTGAAAAGCTGGAAGCCTTCGCTCACATCGAGCCGGTAGTCGCGCTGTCCGTGGATGACCAGCGTCGGAGTCTTGAAATTCTTGGCAAACATGTGCGGCGACCACTTCAGTTACAGGTCGCGGTTGGTGTAGGGCGTGCCGTGAAACTCCCAGTCGTTGAACCAGAGTTCGTCGGTCGTGGCCCAGTCGGATTCGTTGTTGAACGAGCCGTCGTGCGACACCAGGCATTTGAACCGGTCGGTGTGGCCGGCGATCCAGTTGATCATGTATCCGCCGAAGCTCGCGCCCAGGGCGCACTCGCGGTTTTTGTCAATGAACGGATATGTCTGCTCGGCATAGTCGAGGCCCTTCATCAGATCTTCAAACGGGCCGCCGCCCCAGTCGCCGTTGATCGAATCAATGAACTTCTGGCCGTAGCCGGTCGAGCCGTGGAAGTTGATCATGATGACGACGAATCCGCTGGGCGTCGCCGCAGTTGGCGCCGCGAACAGCTCCGGATTCCAGCGATACGACCAGTCGTCTCCCCAGGCCCCCTGCGGCCCGCCATGGATCAGGAACTTCACCGGATATTTCTTCGAGGGATCGAAGTTCGGCGGTGTCACAAGAAAACCCTCCACGATCTTTTTCTCGGCACCGTTGAAGTAAAACGGTTCCAGCGGGGACATGATTACGTTCGACAGAACCTGATCGTTGAGGTGTGTCACTGCCTGAGGTCGCAGATAGCAGGTGTCAACGCAGCTCCCTGGACCTGTGTGGGCATAGTCGGCACGGACGCTCACGATTTCGCTGGGAGACATAACTGACA
>CAYOUY010000126.1:0-14718 GCA_964407245.1 uncultured Acidobacteriaceae bacterium | reverse complement strand
CTGCCGCAGATCTATAAGAAATCGGGCATGGATTATTTCGTCACACAGAAGCTCTTGTGGGCGCACGAATTCACCACGTTTCCCTACAAGCTGTTTTGGTGGCAATCTCCGGACGGCAGCCGCTTGCTGACATATTTTCCGCATGATTACGCCGGTGGAATTGATGCCGAGCCGCTGGGTAAGGACATTTCGATTTGGATGCCGTCGATCTACGGGCCGAAGCTGCCGGATGGAAAAAGTAACGACAGTCCGGAGATGATGCACTTGTACGGCGTGGGTGATCACGGCGGCGGGCCGACGCGCGTGATGCTCGATCACGCCGATCAACTCCGTGCGCCGGATGCGGTGTTTCCCAAGCTCGAATTCAGCTTCGCGCGCGATTTCTTCAGCGATATGGAGAAAAAACTGCCGGCGATGCAGGTGCCGACGTGGGATGGCGAGCTTTATTTCCAGTATCACCGTGGCGTATTTACCACGCAGGCGGAGACCAAACGGAGAATCCGGCAGGCGGAAGAAAACGTGCTCAACGCGGAGAAATTCGCCTCGCTGGCGTCGCTGTACGAACGCGCATACCCGCAGGACGGCATGGAATTGACGTGGAAGAATCTGTTGTTCGATCACTTTCACGACATCATGCCGGGTTCGGGCATTGCCGTGAACTACCTCGATGCGAAGCGCAACCTGGAGGATGTGGACCGGGCTGGGAACGACGTTACGCGCCGGTCGCTGACGGAAATTGCCGCGCACGCCAACACGCAAGGCGAGGGAGTGCCGGTGATGATTTTCAATTCGCTCTCGTGGGAACGGGCGGAAGTGGTCGAAGCCGAAGCACAACTTCCCGCAGCGACCCCGGCCATCGCTGTTTTCGATTCGAAGGGCCAGCCGGCAGATGCGCAGCTGTTGTCGATGGATGCGGCGACGCACCGGGCGCGCTTTCTGCTGCTGGCCAAAGTTCCGGCGCTCGGCTACCAGACTTACTTCGTGCGGGCCGCGTTAAAAGCACCGACGGTTCGGGCTTCGCTGAAGGCAACGGTTTCCGACCAGACGATCACTCTGCAGAATTTTTTTCTTCGGGTGACGGTCGACCTGAAAACCGGCTGCATGACTGGCCTCTTCGGCAACGAAACAGTGGGCAATGCTCTCGCTCCGGCCGAAACCGATACGGGCGGACCGACAGATCGTGTTTGCGGAAACCTGCTGCAGACGTTTGTCGACAAGCCCAAGCGCTGGGATGCGTGGAATATCGACGCTGACTTTGAAAAGCAGCATTGGGATCTGGACCAGGCCGACGAGGTGAAACTGGCCGAGAGCGGACCGCTGCGCGCGGTCATTGAAATCAAGAATCATTTTCAGAATTCAACTTTCGTGCGCGACATTACTCTCTATGCGGGCGTACCGCGGATCGACGTGAAAATGCAGGCGGAATGGCACGAAAAACACATTCTGCTGAAGGTAGCGTTCCCGGTAAGCTCGCACAGCGACAAGGCGACTTACGAGATTCCGTTTGGTTCGGTGGAGCGGCCGACGACGCGCAAAACGCCGGCCGAGCAGGCGCAGCTTGAAGTCCCGGCGCAACGCTGGGCCGATATTTCCGACGCGATACACGGATTCAGCCTGCTTAACGATTGCAAATACGGCTACGACGCCAGGGGCAACGTGCTGCGGCTGTCGCTGCTGCGGTCGCCGGAGTGGCCTGATCCGCATGCCGACGAAGGACATCACGAATTTACCTATTCGCTCTATCCTCATCGCGGAACGTGGCGCGAGGGCATGACGATTCACGGAGGATACGATCTCAACTACAAGCTGATTCCCATGCAGACGGAAAAGCACACCGGGGCCATGGGAGCGGTGTTTTCGTTTATACAGACCGATCCGAACATCATTGTTACGGCCGTAAAGAAGGCCGAGGACGACGATGCGCTGATCGTGCGCTTCTATGAGTGGGCAGGCAAAGAGACCGACGTGAAAATGGCGCTGCATGCGGAGGTAAAAGACGCTGCCGAAACCGATTTGATGGAAAGAACTGTTTCCAGCGTCAAGGTGCAGGACCACCTACTGATGATGCACACCAAGCCATACGAAATTAAAACCGTCAAGGTGTGGCTGGCTGCACAGGCGGACCAGACCACCCCATGAATCCCGACCCGAACGACAGCGGGCGCGTGCTGGGAGTGGATATTGGCGGCACCAAGATCGCCGTGGGCATTGTGGACGGCGATGGCAGGATTCTTGCCCAGACGCGCAAGCCGATGGTTGGGAACGGCACGGCGGAAGCGGCTTTGCAGGCCGTGACCGAAGCGATTGCAGCGCTGGCGCGGACGGAGCAGATCCAAGCCATGCCGATTCAGAAAATCGGCATCTGCGCGCCGGGGCCGCTCGATCCGCGAACCGGCGTCATTCTGAATCCTCCGAATCTTCCCTGCTGGCGCAATTTTCCGCTTGCCGAGGAAATCGCGCGCCAATTTCATATGGCGGTGAAGCTGGATAACGACGCGAACGCCGCGGCGCTGGCGGAAACACGCTGGGGAGCGGCGCGCGGCTGCCGCTTCGTTTTCTACGCCACGATCGGTACGGGCATCGGCACGGGCATTGTGCTCGATGGCCGCATCTATCACGGGCGCACGGGTTCAGCGGGCGAGGGCGGGCATGTCAGCATCGATCATCAGGGGCCGCGGTGCAATTGCGGCAAGCGCGGATGCATCGAAGCTCTGGCTTCGGGCACAGCGATCGGAGCGCGCGCGCGCGCGAAACTCGCGGCACAACCGGCTCCCGCATCTGTCCTGCTTGATCTCGCAAAAGGCGATGCCTCCGCGGTCGCCAGCGAAATGGTGGGCCAAGCCTATGTCGCCGGTGATGCGCTGGCGCGCGAGGTTCTTCAGGAAACCGCCGAGGCTCTGACCGCGTGGCTGGGAAATATTGTGGATCTTCTCGATCCCGAGGTTCTGGTGATAGGCGGAGGAGCGGCGGCCATGTTGAAGCCATTTTTCGGCGAGATCAGGAACCGCTTGCCGGCCTGGTCTATGAATCCTCGCGCCTCGGAGATTCCGCTGCGGATGGCACACTACGGCGCCGATGCCGGGATCGCTGGCGGTGCGGCGCTGTATTCGGAAGTCTCGTAGAACGATCGCCGCCCCGGTCGAGAAAAGACCACCCGCAGACTTTCCGGCGGAGCCTGCCTCGATCCTTTAATTCACCGAAAATTAATGCACCGTTAACATGCTGCCTCGCCCGCGGATGGGATAATTTTCGGCTCGCCAGCTCCGCATTTTTGTTGGGAGTGGTCTGTCTCGATCAAGTT
The DNA here is from genome assembly GCA_964407245.1 of uncultured Acidobacteriaceae bacterium. Classification (GTDB taxonomy): domain Bacteria; phylum Acidobacteriota; class Terriglobia; order Terriglobales; family Acidobacteriaceae; genus Sulfotelmatobacter. The sequence continues at coordinate 11,417 of CAYOUY010000126.1, read as the reverse complement.
CAGGAGATTGCAGTAATGCCTGTTTCGCCGAAAATCGTCGCAGCGATGGCTGTACTGGCTATCTGTGGCGTCTTTCTTTGCTGCGGTGGCAGCAGCGGTTCCTCCAGCACAACGCAGGCTCTGCCGAAGATCTCCGGCCCGTGGGAGTTCATAGCCGTGTCCAGCAGCGGTTCGTTGACCGCTATTGATGTTGCGCTGCAGGAAGGGTCGACGCTGGTCAATGGATCGCCCACGCCAGACGGCCAGATCAGCGCCGACAGCCAACAGATCGCCTTTCTGTCGGTTGCCGACGCATCGCAAAGCATCAATGCGACCGGCTTTGGGGGAAACTGCCTGCCCATAACGCTGTCGAACAGCCTCGGGCCGGGCAGCATCACAACCCAGGGCGGCACGCTGACGTTCTCCTTCACGGAAAACGGGAACGTGTTCAGCGTGACCGGAACCATGAGCGGTGACGATTCCCAGTTGGCAAGCGGCACCTACACAGCGCAGACAGGAAACAGCTGCGCCGATTCCGGCGGCACAATTACCGGCCAGACGGTTCCCAAGCTGTCCGGGACCTTCACCGGAACCATGTGCCCATTGCCCGCCACCTCCTGCGCCAGCAAGTCGGATTTCACTGACAACGTAACCTCGGCCACTCTGAGCGAGAGCTCGAGCGGAGCGGCTACGCTGACGTTCATCCTGACTGGAACCGACAACACAACCTTCACCATGACTGGACCCGTGACGGGGAATGCTTTCTCGGTCACCGGGACTTTTCAGGGCCAGCCCGTTATTTTCTACGGTTACTACCAGCAGGTCGGGCACCCGGGAAGCACTGTGGGATCTCTCTATCTGGTGAATGCGGCCAATCCCTCGACCTCGATCGCGAGCCTGCAGATTCAACAGGTTCCGTGACAGTGCCGTAGCATCACCTGAGCCAGCGAGGAGCTAAAGATTCGTCCGCTGCTCGGGATGCCCTTTCAAATACCAGCATGGCAGCCAGCCCTGGTGCGGAAACAGAGCATTCACGCAGGTTTGGGGCGCCGGCGGATCGAAGATGAACTGGGTCTTTCCGCTTTTCTGGGGGATCGCATAGTAGTGATACACGACGACGGAGCCATAGGGATTCCATTTCCTAGCCACGCGAATCTCGAAAACCGCCAAGTCGAGAGCCCAGGCCACAGCCGCCGCGCCAGCCACGCACATGACGGCGGCTAGCAGCCATCGCCGCAGACGAACTCTGAGGTTGGGAGCAGGCACTCCGGGCATGGGGCCTGATTATAAACTCCGCACCGACAGGCATCTTTTCCAGCTTTGTTCCATCTTCTTTGAAGGTTTGCGCGGCCGCGAGTCACGTCCGGTTCTCCGGTCCGGCGGTACAATAGCTCGTTGACAACCCGGCCATCGGACAGGCAAACTACCGGCTTCGCAAGGAAACGCTTCTAGCGAAGGGTCTAGGACGGCCGCGCAGAGTGCGGCCACCCACAGCCTTACACGAATCACTCGCTACGCCCATGGCCATGACCGAGGAACGGGTCTCTTACACGCTGGACTCTTCGCTGGAAACAATCGATTGCGCCGAGGAGAAGGCCACCCGGATTGCCACCGAACTCGGCTTCGGGGAAGACGAAGTCATGCAGATTTCCATGGCCGTGCGCGAGGCCGCGGTGAACGCGGTGCTGCACGGCAACGGTTACGCCCCCGACAAAAAGGTGACTTTGGAATTTGAGCGCACCGGCGGCAACCTTGTCATTACCATTCGCGACCAGGGCAAGGGCATGGACTTGAGCAAGATCCCCAACCCTCTGGCGCCGGAAAATTTGCTCAAGACCTCGGGGCGCGGAATTTTTCTTATGCGCTCGTTTATGGATGTAGTGGAAATTCGCCCGTCGCAGACGGGCACCGAACTCAAATTGATCAAACACGTCCACGGGCCTACCGCGGGCGGCAAGGAGGCTTCCCAGTGACCATGAAGGTTGGAACCAGGCAAGTGGATGGAGTCACAATCGTCGACGCCAGCGGTCGGATCACGCTGGGTGAAGGCAGCGTGATTTTGCGCGACATCGTGCGGGACCTGCTGGCCAAAGGCAACAAGAACATCATTCTCAATCTGGCCGAGGTGAACTACATTGACAGCTCGGGAATCGGTGAACTGGTCAGCGCTTACACCACCACCAAGAATCAGGGCGGCGAACTGAAACTGCTGAACCTCACCAAAAAGGTGAACGACCTGCTGCAGATCACCAAGCTGTACACGGTCTTCGACGTAAAAGACGACGAAACTGCCGCTATTAAGGCTTTCAAATAGGGCGTTCCTCCTGCTGGTGCCGTCTCCGCGCCCATTTCTCGCGTGTATCGTCGATGCGGGAAGTGGGCCCTGTTTTTACTTCTGCTGTCACCGCCAAGGTTATACTTGGATCAGATTCAGTCTGAATCGTCCTGACTCCGAAGCATGGGGCAACTCCCTGAGCGTGCCAGCGTTCTAACGCCCCAAGGAGCTCGATATGAGTCACATCCGGCCCCTTGCCTTCCTGGTTGCGCTCATGTTTGTGGCTTGCTTTACCTTGGCCTGCGGCAGCAGCGGTAGCATGAGCGGTCGTCAACTCCAGTCAATCACTCTTAATGCCGTTGGAGACTGTTGCGAGAGCGCCTTCACGGCGACGGGAGATTACAGTGCGTCTCCCTCCGGTGACTCCTTTGCCGACAAGCTGGTCGATTGGGACGCCACCGGCAACGTATCAGCTTACGACCCAGACGTTTACAGTGACATGCCTTGGGGTACCGCCGGAAACCTACCTGGTCACGGCCATGTCGCCGGTGAACCCTAACGCGCCGAGCAGCGGCCCAGTGGCCGGCACCAAGATGGTCGTGGCCACGACGCAGGTGATTTGTCAGTGAAAGCGGATATTTCACGGTATCCGGCTAATCGCGTGAAAGCCATAACCGGCAGCAACTTGTTTCGTTCGTCCGGGTTATGGTGTTTAAGGAGGTCGCCATGGACCGTTTCTGCGTTCGCTTCACTCTCCTGTTCGTTGTTCTACTCCTTGTCGCTTTCTTGACACTAGGCTGCGGCAGCAGCAACAGTGGGAGCGGCCGTCAGCTTCAGTTCATGACCATCAATGCGACCGCCAGCGGCGATCAGATCCAACTCGTCGCAACCGGATACTTTTCCGCTCCACCAACCACGGTCACGCCTCTTCCAGTGTTCTGGTTCGTTGATCTGCCGCCAGGGCAATACACACTGACGACGCAGCCCTATTTGATCGACTGCGCCGTGGGAGTATTGCCGGGCCCGTTCATTGCGATAGCTCCCGCGAATCCCAATGCCCCGAGCAGCGGCTCGATATCAGCAACGAAAATGGTGAGCCAGTCGACTTCCTGCACGGACGTGAAGTAGTCAATTCCGGCCCGCCGGCGGCGTGTCGGTGAGTCTCATTTCGGGACAGGCCGGTGATTTTTCTGGTCCGGTCACAGACAAAGCGCGTCTCATTCCCGACAATCGGAGCATGCGCTTACATTTCGCGCACCCCTTCCGCTCCGTGCTCTGGCCCGTGGCGCTTTGGCTCGTAGGTCTAGGGATGATCACATACAAGATTCCGGCTCACGCATCGGACTGCATCCCCATCCAGCAGGCCAGCCAGCACGTCGGCGAGACCAAGTGCGTCAGCGGGAAAGTGGTAAGGGTTAAGGCCGGAACGAAGGGAGTCCACTTTCTCGACTTCTGTGAGGATCAGGCGGCGTGCCCGTTTTCCGTGGTTGTCTTTCCTCACGACCTTAAAGATGTGGGCGATGTTCGGCGCCTCGAGGGGCGCACCATCGAAATCAACGGCCGCGTGAAACTGTATGACGGCCGCGCCGAAATCATACTCAACCGGGTCAGCCAGATCTCCGCAGGCGCGGCAATGATCCCGCCTCTGCCGAAAAACTACGACGTGGAAAAGCAGGGCCACTACAGCGCTGGCCATCTCCACTCGAAGAAATTGAAGACCCCGAGAGCCAAACCAAACCCCAATGCGACCTATGGCGATGTAGAGAGCGCAGAACCGCCGGAGTGATTTCCAATCCTGCATTTCCAACCCTGGGTGCGCCATTTCCCGCGCGTGGGTCTGAGCGAGAATGTGGCCTGGGCGAGAAGTGGAATGCTCAGACCACTCCCCTGCGCAGTTCTTCCAGCGGATACCGCGTTCCCCGCCACTCGATGCCGTCGTTCCACAGCGTGAGCGTCATGGAGCGCAGGAGTGTGTAGATAAACAGGGCAGAACTGACCGGGTGCAGAAAGAAGCAGTACGCCGGCACGTCGGACCGCCGCGACATGCCGATGTAAATCAGAAACATCGACGCCAACGCAACGGCGTAAGGGATGCGCGCCCAGCCCTGCGCCAGCCATACGCCAAAGAACGGGCCTACGTTCAGAAAAGCGAGACCGAATGCGGAGATCAGCGTCCGCCACGACTGAAACGACAGGACGGCAAAGAAATTCTTGGTCAGATTGTTCACGATGCCCATGGCCCCGTGTCCCCACCGGATCGAAATCAAATCTCCGCCGAACACGTTGCGCTGCATGAAGCCGGCTTTCTTCACCACCTTGCCCAGCTTCATGTCGTCGAGCACTTCCATGCGCAGCGCTTCGTAGGTGCCCACTGCGTCGTAAACTCGCCGCCGCACCAGGTTGAAAGCGCCCACGCCCATGTGATCGTCGGTCGATGGATCGGCCACTTTCCATGGCCGGTGGCCGAACAGAAACATGCTGAAGAAGAACGCGATCATCATGTATTCGCCCGGGCGCTTCATGATCATGTGCGGGAAGAGCACGACGTGATCGGCGGGCTCAGCCTCGGCATACGCAAGAGCGCGCCGCAGCGAATCCGGTTTGAAAAACACGTCTGCGTCGGTAAAGAGCAGCCAGTCTCCGGTGGCCTGGTTCGCAGCCGTCCACATGGCATGAGTCTTGCCCAGCCAGCCGGGTGGGAGTTCGGAGTGGTGAATTACAAAGAAATCTGGGCGCCCCATTTCTCGCGTCTCTTGCGAGAAGTGGGGACTTTTCTGTAAGTCTTCCATGATTTCGCCCGTGCGATCCGTGGACCGGTCGTTCACGGCGATCACCTCGTAATTGTCGTAGTCGAGAGAAAGCAGCGTGCGGAGTGCCGGCTCGATCGTCTCTTCTTCGTTGCGGGCGGGAACGATGATGGACACGCGCGGATTCCCTGCTGGCGTAACCGGATTGCGATCCCACTCGCGGCGGGAAACATCGGCGACGGAAGGCATGCCGAAAGCCGCCTCCACAATGCGGGAAAACCACGCCAGCGCCAGAATCGTTCCCGCAATCCAGTAGAAATACGTCATCCTGTACAGAGCTCTCCGGCCAAGGTGACCCCAGCGGCCAAAGCCGCGCTGAATGTGTGGCTTGAGCGGCACGACTCAAGCTGTGCCCTTCCCAAAACCGTTGCGCCAACCTCAGTGCGCGCCGGCGGATTTTCCGTCCACGGCAACGGCGGGCGCGAATTTCATCCCATAAAACAGTATGGCAGAGGAAACCCCCATGGCGATGATGGGCAGAATAAACGCGGCCTGCAGCGAGCGCTTGTCGGCGACCCAGCCCATCATGGTGGGCGAAGGCACATCCCCCAGGATATGGATGATAAAAATGTTCACGGCGATTGCCGTGGCGCGAATGTGCGCTCCGACCGAATTGATGACCGCGGCATTCAGCGGCGCCGTATTCAGCAGGAGAAAAAACGCCGCGACCGCGATGGCGGGCATCATGGCCGCTCCCTTGGCGAACAGGGCAACAATCATGACCGGAATGCCAAGAGCCATGCTGACGGCGGAAACGAAATAATAAGAGCTCTTCATTCTCGGCAAGAGGTAATCGCCCAGCCATCCGCCAGCCAGAGCCGCAACAATCCCGTCAATGACGATGACGATGCCAAACATGAAATTGGCGGCTGCCAGCGTGTAATTGCGTTCGCTATATAGGAACTGCGGCATCCACACCTGGATACCTCCCAGCGAATACGTCATGAAGGCCATACCCAGAGTAGAGCTCAGGAACGCCGGGTTGAGCGCCAGATCAGACCACAGCTTTTTCAGGAAAAAATAATTCCGCACCAGGAACCGGCGAAAGGCGTTGCCCTGAAAGCCGGCGGGCAGCCAATCCGCCTCGTCTCTTACCGAGTCGAATTGCCCCCGCTCCGGCTCGGTGAGAAAGGCAGCCGCGAGAGCCAGCACAAACCCCGGCGCGGCTGCGATATAAAACGGGAATCGCCAGCCATAGTGCGGAGCCAGGTACCCGCCGAGCAAATATCCCGCCGCCGAGCCTACGGGAATCGCGAGATAAAACACGCCGAGAATGCGGCCGCGCTGGTTCTCATGAAAAAGATCGGCCACGAAGGTCGGGGCGATGGTGACGAACGTGGCCTCGCCGATTCCGACCAGCGTATGGCGGACCAGCAACTCCGTGTAGTTGTGCGTAACCGCGGTAAGCAGCGTGAGCCCGCTCCAGAAGAGCGCACCCACCACGATGATGAGCTTGCGGGAATAACGGTCGGCCAGCGGACCCACGAAAGGAGCCGCGATCATGTAGAAACCGAGAAACGCGCTGGTCAGATAACCGATTTGTTCTTTCGTCAGGTGAAATTCATCCTGCACCAACGGCTGCACGGCGAACAGCACATTGCGGTCCGCGTAGTTAAGCAGGTTGAGCGTGGTCAGGACGATCAGTGCCGTGCGGGGTTGGAGATCTTTCTGAGCCACAGGTCGAGCGAATATAGCACGGCGAGACGAATCATTTTCGCCCGTGCCCCTTCGGCCGCGGCCATTTCGCCACGATCGTCGTTGAAATCCCGCCGCGCGGGCGGAACTCACCTTTTACTTCGGCCCAGACTGGCTTTGCCCACTTCACCACATCTTCGAGCACCTGGTTGACCACGTTCTCCTGAAAGATCCCGAGATTCCGGTACGACTGCAGGTACTCCTTCAGCGACTTCAATTCCAGGCAGCTTTTATCCGGCATGTACCGAATAGTGAGCACTCCGAAATCCGGGAGGCCGGTCTTGGGACAAACGGAAGTGAACTCGGGATCGTCCACGACAATCTCGTAGCCGGGAAATTGATTGGGCCAGGTCTCAATCTCGGGAAACTTCGCGTCGAGACCGGCAGCAGCGTGTTCTGGCGTGTAGCGCGGCGATTTGGGCATGGAATTATTGTAGCGGGACGGTCTGAAATCCTGCCCTGCCTCAGTTCCTCACCGTGGCGGCTCGGCAAGGAAACCAATCGCGACTCGCTCGACCCCGCGGCCTATTGTCGTTGCGCTGCTTTCTGGCGAATCGCCGCCCGCAGTTCGGCCACGATCTCCTGTGAGGCCTTAATCGCGGCGGCGTGCTGGTTCACGTTGAACGAAATCGCTCCCACGCGCGCGTGTCCACCACCGCCGTAGCGCTCACAGATCTTGGCCAGGTTAACTTCGGGTTCCTGGGGCGCCCACGGATTCGACCCCACGGAAACCTTCACGCGAAAACTGCTCTTGCTCAAGCCCACGCTATACACCGACTCCGGGTGGAGGTAGTACGGGATGAACTTGTTGTAGCCCTCGAGATCGTGGTCGGTGACGTCGAAGAAGATCGTCGCGTCTTTGCACTCCGTGCGCTCTTTCAGAATTCCGATCGACAACTCATGCCGCTTGAGCAGCGGCGGCAAGAGCGGCGCAACAAACGGGGCTTCCAGAATCTCGGATAGCGGCCTGGCGGCGAGCAACGGAATCAGATTGGGCACGAAGCCGTGATCGGGTGCCGATTCGATCACCATGGTCAGTTTCATGGCGGGCGCTTCCATCTCGACGGCAGTTTTGGCGTCAGGGTATAACGCGCCGTCGATGACGTCGGTCCAGTGCACCAGATCGGCCACGGGCGCGGGATCAAAGCCGAACCGCTGCTGGGCGATCGTGGCGATGAAGCTCGTGCACGACTTGAAGGCGGGATCGTAGAACTTGCGGTTCGACTGATCCTGCTCGAAGTGCTCGGCGTCGGCAGGCGACAGAAACGCGCTCTCGTGATGATCGAACCACCAGGTAATGTTCGGCGAACTGGAGTACTTGAAGTCGACGATGGCGTTTTCGTCGCCATCGAACTGTTTCTCATCAAACAGCGCCCCGGCGCGGTGAACCAGGCCGGTGAAAACGAACTCGACGTCATTGCGGATGCGTTCGCGATAGAAGCGCGAGAACAACGCTGCTGACGATGCCCCGTCGAAACATTTGTCGTGATAGAAAACCCGAACTCGCAAAGCCATGCCCCAGTTGATAGGAATTCCCGCTCGCTGATCGACTGTCGAGGTGCAGACGAAGGCGCGCAGGTAAAAGCTAATAGGATTGACAGTTACGGGGAAGAAAGTCAAGGGCCGGAATTGCCACGGTAACACGAAGGTAAATTGAACAACCGCACTTACTATTCCGAGCGTGGGCCGGCGTACCAGTCGGCGAGACGGCCGAGCAACGGAAGTTTGAACATCTCGCCCTGAAACGCCTTCACCAGCAGGACCAGCCAGATCAAAACCACGGCAAGTGCGACCATCCCCCAAAGCAACCCGATTAACAGCGGCCCCAGCATCGGGACATGGAAGAGAACAAGACCCGAGACCTTGAGCGCGATCCAGACCAGAATTCCCGCCGCCCACAGCAGAAGCGACTGAATGGAATGAAAGCGGACGAAGCGGTTCCTGTTATACGGTTCGACGAGAAGCCAGACGATGGCAGGGATGCACGTCACATACGCGATCGCGCCCGCGATGTTTTCCGGAAGCGCGCCGACTCTGCCCTGGGCCCGCGGTTGCTCCTCTGCGCCGGCGAGGCCGCCGCTCGGCGCGGCAATGCGCGCGGGGCTCGACATGCTGTTGACCATGGGCCGCCCGCAACCTGGACAAAAGGCTGCTGTCTCCGGCATCTGCGCCGCGCAGTCGGGACAGGCGAGCGGCAGGGGTTGAAGGGAGGGCATTTTCGCTGACGCCATCATTCGATCCGACCAACTATTATTCGAAACAAACAACCGGGGAATCAACCGTCAGCTGCGGCTGGCCTGTTGTTTTCTCCGGCAGTCTTCGCACACTCCATAGATCTGAAACGTGTGGCGCGTGGTCAGGTAGTGATATTTGCGGCCGATCTCGCGTTCGAGCTCGCCGACCTCCTGCGAGAAGAACTCGACCGAGCTGCCGCACTCGGTGCAGACCATGTGGTGATGGCTGCGGCGGTTGTACTGGTGTTCGTAGCGCGAGATGCCGTCGTGAAAAGCAACTTCGCTGGCCAGGCCGCACTCGGCCAGCAGCTTTAGCGTGCGGTAGACCGTGGTGTAACCGATGCGGGCGTCCTTTTTCTGCACCAGGCGGTGAAGCTCGTCGGTGGAAAGATGGTCGCGTGTCTCGAGAAACGTGCGCAGGATGGTGTCGCGCTGCCCGGTCTGCTTCAGGCCGACCTGCTTCAAATGCCGGTGCAGGATGCCCTGGGCTTCGCGGACCATCTGCCGGGAGATGGTAGGCTGGTCGTCAATACGCTTCTGCAGCATGGGGGATGGGCCGGGACAGCCCCGCGCAGTCAGGATAGCACTCCATCATCTTGAAATTGAAATTCATTTTCAGTTAGGAGCGCAGCCGCGCCCTGTCGAATACAATCTAAAGATTCGCGCCCGCGAGAGGAAGCGAGCCGAACACGCAATGACTGCGTCGCACATAACGCGACGCGAAGCGCAGCTCGCCCGGATCCTTCGCTGCGCAAGCTTTATTTAATGAGAGCTGGCTAGTTCAGGATGACAAGCACTATGAGTACTGTGGCACAGGTTAGCACTCCTGCTTCGCGCCGCTCGACATTTGTAAACGTTCTCCTGTGGCTGCTGCTCGCCGTGGTCGCCATTGTGACTGGCGCGCTCGCCTATGCCGACTACGTGGCGCGCGCTGCCCTGCCCCAGCTCGAAGGTCGCCTGCAGATCAATGGCTTGTCGGCGCCGGTTACGGTAACACGTGACGGCCACGGCGTGCCTAGCATCGAGGCATCCTCGCTGGAGGACCTTTTCTTCGCGCAAGGCTTCGTTACGGCGCAGGATCGCCTGTGGCAGATGGATGTGATGCGCCGGTTCGCTGCCGGAGAACTCTCGGAGATTCTCGGCGAAGAAACGCTGAAGCTCGACCGCGAGCAGCGGATTCTGGGTCTGCGCGCAGCGGCGAAGAAGTCGCTCGCTATGGCGAGCCCGCGCGATCGCGCTTTTCTCGCTGCCTACACTCGCGGCGTCAATGCCTACATTGCCTCCCACGCCGACCATCTCCCGATTGAGTTTCGCATCCTCGGCTATGTGCCGAAGCTGTGGCAGGCTGAGGATTCCATCGTCATCGCCAACCAGATGGTGAAGGACCTGAACTATCACTACTTCGACGACGCCCTGGATCGCGAAAAAATTCTGGCCAAGCTGGGACCAGAGCTGACGGCGGATTTATATGTGAACCGCTCGTGGCACGATCGTCCGCCCACAGTGATGCGTGAGGATTTAAGCCAGCCCGACACCAACGCGGGCGACTCCGACGATGATGACGACGATGACGACTCTCCGGACAACATGGTCACGCACGCGGCGCCTCCGCTTGCCGCTCCACAGAGCCTGCCTGAAGATCTGCCCGTAAATGGATCGAACGACTGGGTAGTCTCCGGGGTCCATACGGTGACGGGCAAGCCCCTGCTCTCGAATGACATGCACCTCGGCCACCAGATGCCGAACTTGTGGTATGAGGCGCACCTGCATTCGGGAAACTTCGATGTCGCGGGCGTGACCCTGCCTGGAATGCCTCACGTAATCGTGGGTCACAACCAGCGCATCGCGTGGGGATTCACCAACGTCGGGCCAACAGTCACCGATGTCTACATTGAAAATTTCAACGCCAAGGGCGAGTATCAGACGCCGAATGCATGGCTGCAGCTGGAGCATCGCACGGAAGTCATCCACGTGAAAAGCAAGCCGGACATGACCGTGGACGTGAAGATCACACGGCACGGGCCGGTGATCACGGAACTGGTGCCGGGCGAAACACGGCCGCTGGCGCTGCGCTGGACGCTCTACGACGGGCTGCGCATGCCCTTCTTCGACGTAAACGCAGCACAGAACTGGGAAGAATTCCAGCTCGCTTTCTCGCAGCTCGATGCGCCCGGGCAGAACGTGGTTTACGCCGATGTGGACGGGAACATCGGATACCAGGCCACGGGCAAAATTCCCATCCGGGCTACGGGAGACGGCAGCTTGCCGGAGGACGGCAGCACCAACGACCACGAATGGATCGGCTATATTCCCCTCGACAAGTTGCCCAGCATTTTCAATCCGCCATCGGGAATCATTGCCACCGCCAACAGCCGCATTACGCCCAATAAGTACCCCTATTCAATCAGCACGGAATGGGAAGCGCCC
>CAYOUY010000125.1:0-3458 GCA_964407245.1 uncultured Acidobacteriaceae bacterium | reverse complement strand
GCCAGGGCCAAAGCGACCTCCAACGAAGCCGAAGAACTCAGTCCAGCGCCGAGAGGAACTTCTCCAAGAATCGCCAGATTCGCCCCGGACAATCTGTGACCCGCTTCCTGCAGGCTCGCCGCCACGCCGCGAACAAAATCACTCCAATGTCTTCGCGGTGGGCCAGACAGTTCCTCGAGAGACAAGGCAATCTCTTCGTTGAAAATATCGGAGTACGCTCGCAAGTTTCGGTCTGGGCGCTTTGCCGCTGCCACCCAGGTATAAAAACCAATCGCCGACGGCATCACGAAGCCGTCGTTATAGTCGGTGTGTTCGCCAATCAGGTTGACGCGCGCAGGTGCGCGGAAAATGCGAGCGCCACTGCCGAATTTCTCGCGAAAAAGCGAAGTCAGACGGCTGGCGATTGGCTCGCAGTTCATGGTGCTAGCGATCATGATTTCTTTCTGCAGTTTGATTCTGCGGGCCTGACCTGCCCTGCTTGCGCCGGCGACTTCCGAGCACCACCATCGCGATGCCGAAGAGCAGGAGTACGTTGCCCCAGGCGAGGTTCACATTAAATCCAAGAGAACGCTCGTAGATTGCTTTCTCGCTGAGGGCGCCAAATCCTGCCAGCAAGAGTCCCAGGGCGGTGAAAAGCAGTCCCAGTGGCAGACGAATGTCGATTCCCATTGCAACTCCTATCGAAAGACGATATTCAGAATCAATGCCAATCCGAGCACTCCAACTCCCAGCGCCGCTGGCGTCTGATACCAGGGCAAGTCACCATCGGAAACCCGCTTGGTCAACGAGTAGACAAGTCCCACCAGCTCTTCGTCCTTGCGCGGTGTAGTCAGCAGGCTGATCAGGATCGTAACCAGGAAGCAACAGCTCCAGGCCCAAATGGCCGTCCAGAAATTCTGTGCCATCTCGCTAGGATAGGAATGTACAATGCCGAGCCAGCCACCTTTGATCCCGGGCATTGCGCCCACCGGCAGAGTCAGGCCATGGTGTACGGCGGCGGCAGTGGTTCCCGCAAGTAAGCCAGCGAAGGCAGCGTGCCCGGTCGTGCGTTTCCAAAACATGCCCAGAAGAAAAGTAGCGAACAGCGGAGCGTTCACGAAGGCAAAAACCAGCTGCAAAAAATCCATAATGTTATTAAAGCGAGTTGCAGCATAGGCCGCCCCAACGGAAAGCGCGATCCCGAATACGGTGGCCATTCGCCCCATCCACAGGTAGTGCTGATCGCTTGCGTTCTTGTGCAGATAAGCCTGATAGATGTCGTACGTCCACACCGTATTGAATGCCGTCACGTTGCCTGCCATGCCCGACATGAAGCTGGCCAGCAGCGCCGTAAGACCCAAACCGAGAATTCCAGTCGGGAAGTAATGCACAAGCATGTTGGGAACGGTGAGATCGTAATCCAGCACGATGTTGCCGTTGGCATCGAGCAGGGGACGCCCAACCTCGTCCGTTTTGGGGGGAATCAGGCCGCGGGTACCTGTAATTACGTCAGCGTGCGCAGTGGCACCGGCGGATAGCGCTCCAGGAAGGGAGCTTGGTCGCTGCGCAGGAAGCGAAATGGCGATCAACCCGGGAAGAATCACGAGAAATGGGAAGAACATCTTCGGCAGAGCAGCGATCAGAGGCGTGCGCCGCGCGGCCATCATGGACTCGGCGGCCATGGCACGCTGCACGACGAGAAAATCTGTGCACCAATAGCCAAAGGAAAGCACAAAGCCCAAACCCATCGTCAAGCCGAACCATTCGACGCCAAGGGGATTGGTTTGGGCCGCGGCCATCCCCTGCCACGAATGTGTATAGGCTGGAGGAAGGTGCGCTTTGATGCCGCTCCACCCTCCCACATCGCGCAGACCAAGAAGAACGAGAGGCAAAAAGCCGGCGACAATCAGGAAAAATTGCAACACCTCGTTGTAGATCGCGCTCGTCAGGCCACCGAGAAGAACATACGCCAGAACCACGAGAGCTGAGATGACGATGCTTATGTGAAAGCTGGCCGACGACGGCAATGCCATCGCGCGCAGAGGCACATCCAGAATGTGGAGCGTCTGGATCAGCTTGGCCATGGCATACATCGAAATCCCGGAAGAAAAAACGGTCATCGTCGCGAATGAGATCGCATTTAGCCCGCGGGTTTTCTCATCGAAACGCAGCCGCAGATACTCCGGCACCGAGCGCGCGCGTGAGCCGTAATAGAACGGCATCATGAAAATGCCGATGAAGACCATGGCCGGAATGGCGCCGATCCAATAGAAATGACTGGTCGCGATCCCGTACTTCGCTCCCGATGCCGCCATGCCAAGGACTTCCTGCGCGCCAAGATTGGCCGAAATGAAGGCCAGGCCGCAGACCCATGCAGGAATTGATCGTCCGGCAAGAAAAAAATCCGTACTTGTCTTGGTGTACCGCTTCAGGACAACCCCAATCCCGATCACAAAGGCGGAGTAAATCGCCATGATCAACCAGTCGATACTTGTTAAGCCCATTCGTGCCTTTTCCCCCAGAACCACTAGTTTCCACGCAATCTCGCACGCCCGACGTGCAATGGTACTCCGGATGTCGGCCGATTCCCACGCTGCAAAGCAAGCACATGCACTCTCGTCATTCGCAAAGGGCCGGCCAGGCCCAATATCCCTGCCTTCCGTAGTAAGCTAAAAGGGAATGGCTGCGGAGAAAATCCTGCTGGTGGACGACGAGCGGCTGGTGCGCTGGTCGCTGCGCCAGAAGTGCGAAGAGTGGGGATACGAGGTCATCGAAGCCGCTGCCGGCGAGCCCGGACTGCAGCTGGCTCAACATGAGTCTCCCAACCTGGTACTGCTCGATGTGCGCATGCCCGACATCACCGGCATCCAGGTTCTGGAACAGCTGAAGAAAACTCCCGACGCGCCCGCCGTTATCATGATCACGGCCGACCCCCAGCTGGACGACATCAAGAACGCGCTCAAGCTCGGCGCCTACGATTTCATTGGCAAGCCCCTGGACTTCGAAGAGCTCCACGTCACCATTCAGAATGCGCTCGAAGCATCCCGCCTGCGGACGGAGGTTCAATCTCTGCGCGGCGAGGTACGCCGGCATACGGGCTATCACGATGTCGTTGCCGTCTCGCCAAAGATGACGGAGCTGATGAGCTTCGTGCAGAAGGTCGCCTCCAGCGAAGCGACCACAATTCTGATTCAGGGCGAGAGCGGCACCGGCAAAGACCTGGTCGCCAAGACCATCCATTACGAAAGCTCGCGCCAGAACGGTCCGTTTGTGGCCATCAACTGCTCGGCCATTCCCGAAACGCTGATGGAGGCCGAACTTTTCGGCCACGAAAAAGGTGCGTTCACCGACGCCAAACAAATGAAGAAAGGGTTGTTCGAAACGGCGAACGGCGGCACGTTGTTTCTGGACGAAATCGGTGAACTTTCGCCTTTACTGCAGGCCAAACTGCTGCGCGTGCTGGAAGATCAAGTGATTCG
>CAYOUY010000124.1:0-29381 GCA_964407245.1 uncultured Acidobacteriaceae bacterium | reverse complement strand
GTACAAGCTGGTCCGTACCTCACGACTCTACGAACAAATCGTTCAGCAGATTGAGGAATCCATTGTCCGGGGCTCGCTCAAACCCGGCGATCAACTTCCCGCCGAGCGCGAATTGGCGCAGCGGTTCGGCGTAAGCCGCACCGCCGTGCGCGAGGCCGTCAAGGCTCTGCGCGAAAAGGGTCTGGTCGAAGCCTACTCCGGCCGCGGCACTTTCATCACAGACGGCACGACCCAAGCGGTCCGGCAATCGCTCGACCTCATGGTGAAGATCGGGCAACCGGAAGGCTCCACGCATCTTGCAGAAGTGAGGGCGATTCTTGAGCCGGAGATCGCAGCCTTAGCGGCGCAGCGCATCCAGGAGCCGGAACTGGCAACCATGCGAGAAGCGGTCGCAACCATGGATCGCGCAGGGCAGGACCCGGATGCCTACATCGAAGCTGATCTGGATTTTCATCTGGCGCTCGCGGAAGGCGCAGCCAATCCTCTTATTCTCTCCTTGCTGGATTCGATCGTCGGACTTCTGCGGGAGCAGCGGCTGCGAATATTCCAGGTTCCAGGCGGCCCCGAACGCGGCCAGATACATCACAAACGAATTCTGGACGCAGTCGAGCGCCACAATGCCGACGACGCTCGCAGAGCCATGCGCGCTCACCTGGAGCAAGTGCGCGAGGACAGCAAGTCGCCGGCAGGCAAGCACAGCGGCAAACACACACATTAGAAACCAGCGAATGCCCGGAGGCAGTGGCGGATGGCGAAGGTAGGATTTATCGGCCTGGGAGTGATGGGAAGCCAGATGGTGAACCGGCTTCTGGGCAAGGGGCACAGTGTCACGGGCTACAACCGGACGCGCGCCAAAGCGCAATGGCTGGTGGAGAAGGGCATGCAGTGGGCCGATTCGCCGCGGGCCGTGGCCAGCGCGTCGGACTATACCTTTGCCATGGTCACAAACTCGGCGGCGATTCAGGCCGTTACGGAAGGGCCTGATGGCATACTGGCCGGCCTTAGCGCCGGGAAAATTTTCATCGACATGAGCACTGTGGCGCCCGCGGTGAGCCGCGCCCTCGCTGCCAAAGTGCGTGCACTCGGCGCCGACATGGCGGATTCACCGGTATCCGGGAGCGTCATTACGTTGGAGGAAGGAAAATTGTCGGTGATGGTCGGAGGCAGGAAAGAAACTTTCGACAAGATCAAGCCGCTACTGCTCGATATCGGCCCCAAGGTCACGCACGTCGGCGACAACGGTCTGGCCTTGTGCATGAAGATTGCCACGAACCTGAGTCTCGCGGTCCAGATGATGGCGTTCTCTGAAGGCGTGCTGCTGGCGGAGAAAAGCGGAATCGCGCGCGAAGTCGCCGTGGATGTGCTGACGCACAGTGCGATCGCCTCGCCGATGATTCAATATCGCGGTCCATTCGTGTTGCAGCAGCCGGAGGAAGCCTGGTTCGACGTCAACATGATGCAGAAAGACATGGTGCTGGCCATGGAACTTGGCCGGCAGCTCGATGTGCCGCTGCCGACCACCGCAGTCAGCAACGAATTCCTGACTGCAGCCCGCGGCATGGGCTGGACGAAATATGATTTCGCCTGCGTGTTCGACGTGCTGGCGGCGATGGCGGGCGTGACTACGCCTGTGACCTCCGGAGGCAAGAAGCAGTGACGACCGCTCTCTCCAAGAACGAACTCAACCGCGAAGCTGCGAGTAAGAAGGACACGTGGCGGCGCGCTTACCGCCAGATGGTGAGGATTCGCCTGTTCGAAGAGCAGGTGAACGAGCTTTACACGCGCGCCCTGATGCCAGGGCTGGCGCATCTTTACAGCGGCGAAGAGGCCGTCGCGGTGGGAATTTGCGAGGGGCTGCGCCTCGACGACTACATCACCAGCACGCACCGCGGCCACGGCCACTGCCTGGCGAAAGGCGCATCGCCTGATCGCATGTTCGCTGAGCTGTTGGGAAAGGAAGCCGGATACTGCCGCGGCAAGGGCGGCTCCATGCACATCGCCGATCCGGCGACCGGCAACCTCGGCGCCAATGCGATCGTTGGCGGCAGTGTGGGCATCGCTACGGGCGCTGCTTTCGCTGCGAAGCGGCTGGGCAACGGTCGCGTTGCAATTTGTTTTTTCGGGGAAGGCGCGCTCGGGCAGGGCTCGCTTTATGAAGTGATGAACCTGGCGCAACTCTGGAAGCTGCCCGTCATCTACGTCTGCGAGAACAATCTCTACAACGAATACACGCATTATAGCGAGACCACGGCCGGTACCATCCTCGGCCGCGCGGGAGCTTTTGGCTTAGAGGCGGTTTCCGTCGACGGCCAAAATGTGCGCGCGGTGAATGAAGTCGCGACGCGGCTGGTGAGTCGTGCTCGTGCTGGCGGAGGCCCGGCGTTCTTGCAGGCCGATACCTACCGCTACAGCGGCCATCACGTGGGCGACATCAACCGCGAATTCTACCGTTCGAAGCAGGAAGAGCAGCTGTGGAAGACGGAGCGCGATCCGATCAAACTGCACGGAACTTGGCTGGTTGCTCAGGGTTACGCCGATGTGGCGGACCTGGAGCGCATCGCGGTCGAAGCGCGCAAAGAGATGGAAGCGGCCGTGAAGTTCGCCATCGATGCAGCCTATCCCAGCCCTGACCAGGTCGACCGGGATGTGTATGCCTGATCGCATCAGCAACGACCGCGAACTCACGTTGGCGCAAGCTGTACGCGAAGCGCTCGCCGAAGAAATGCGCCGCGATTCTCGCGTCTGCATTCTCGGAGAGGACGTGGCCGAGGCGGGAACGCCCTTCAAGGTTCTTTCCGGGCTCGTAGAGGAGTTCGGCCGTGAGCGCGTGATCGACACACCGATCTCCGAAGCTGGTTTTACCGGCATAGGAGTCGGTGCGGCGATGACCGGTCTGCGCCCGGTCGTCGACATTATGTTCGGCGATTTTCTCACGCTGACCATGGACCAGGTGGTCAACCAGGCCGCCAAGGTTCACTACATGTCGGGCGGACGTTGGAAAGTGCCCATGGTGATGCGCACCACGCTCGGCGCAACGCGGCGCTCGGCGGCGCAGCACTCGCAGTCGCTGCACGCGTGGTTCAGCCATGTACCGGGATTGAAGGTCGTCCTACCGTCGACGCCTTACGACGCAAAGGGACTGCTGAAAACCGCCATTCGTGACGAGAATCCTGTGATCTTTTTCGAAGATAAAATGATGTACAAGCTAAAAGGCCCGGTCCCGGCCGAGGATTATACGATTCCGCTCGGTGTGGCCGACGTGAAGCGTCAAGGTGACGACATCACCTTCATCGCCACCAGCAGCATGGTGCAGGTTGCGCTGGGGGCGGCGATATTGCTGGAAAAAGACGGCATCAGCCCGGAGGTGGTCGATCCGCGCACAACGTGGCCGCTCGATGAAAAGACGATCCTTGATTCGGTGAAGAAAACTTCGCGCGCGATCGTCTTGGATGAGGGCTATGGCCGCTATGGCGTGACGTCCGAAATCGCTGCGGTGATCGCCGAGGGCGCGTTCTATGATCTCGACGCGCCCGTGAAACGGATGGGAGCCAGGCACGTGCCCATTCCGTTCTCTCCGCCGCTCGAAGATGTGACGGTACCGACGGAAGAAAACGTGTACAAGGCAGCGCGCGAGATGTGCGGGAAGGCGTAGCGGGAGGATTTATGGCACTCAAAACTCACGGGACGATGGCGGTGGATTGGGAAAACCGGATCGATTTCGACCGGCTGCGACGCGAGCGCCTGCAAAAAACCAAAGACCTGCTAAAGAAGTCGTCGATGGGCTCTCTGCTCTGTTTCGACATGAACAACGTGCGTTACATCACCGCCACGCACATCGGAACCTGGGCGCAGGACAAGGCCAATCGCTTCACGCTGCTGCCGCAGAATGACGAGCCCATCCTGTGGGATTTCGGCTCTGCCGCCAAACATCACCAGCTGAATTGCCCTTGGCTGGGCGAGCGCTCGCGGCCAGGAATATCCATGCTCCGCGGCGCCATGACGCCGGAGATGGGCCGCGCCGAAGACGTGGCCAAGAAAATTCGCATTGAGTTGGAAATGCGTGGCCTGCACAAAGAGCCGGTCGGCATCGACATCATCGAACCGCCAGTATTGTTCGCCTTGCAGCACGAGGGGTTGAAAGTCGTTGACGGCCAAGCGCTGATGTCGGAAGCGCGCGTCATTAAAACGCAGGACGAAATTGCCTTGCTGAATCATGCGGCCATGATGGTCGACGCAGCCTACGACGAGCTTTATCGCCACATGAAGCCGGGGCTGCGCGAGAACGAAGCCGTGGGGTTGGTGAGCAAGGTTCTCTACGACCTCGGTTCCGAATACGTGGAAGCCGTGAACGCGATTTCCGGCGAGCGTTGCAATCCGCATCCGCACGTTTTTTCCGATCGCGTGCTGCGGCCTGGCGACCCCGTTTACTACGACATTCTGCATTCGTATATGGGATACCGCACCTGCTATTACCGCTGCTTCACGGTGGGCTATGCGTCGCATGCGATGGTGGACGCGTACAAGCGCTGTCGCGAATACCTCGACGCTGCGATTGAGTTGGTTCGTCCTGGACGCACGACGGCCGAAATTGCCGCCGTCTGGCCGAAAGCGGAGGAATTCGGATTCCCGAACGAAGAAGCGTGTTTCGCACTGCAGTACGGTCACGGCATCGGCCTTGCGATCTGGGAAAAGCCGGTGATCAGCCGCCTGGTTTCGTTCGACCATCCCGTAGAAATCAAGCCGGGCATGGTCTTTGCGCTCGAAACGTTCTGGCCTTCGACCGATGGCTGGAGCGCCGCGCGCATTGAAGAAGAAATCGTCGTCACGCCGACCGGACACGAAGTCATCACTCGATTCCCGGCAGAAGAACTTCTCGTGGCGGGCGCGCATTATTTCACGGTCAACGGACCCCTTCCGACCACGCGAGAGAGTGAGGCGCCGCCCAGCGAGCGCGTCCTCGACATGATCGAGACCAGCGCTAAGACGGAACGGATCGGAGTTTCAAGCTGAACGAAATCGCGTGTCGCGCGGAAGGTCACACAAACCTGAATCTGGAAAACGATGGGCCGTCGTCAAACGATGAACCGTGGTTCGTCAAGCTCCAGCCGCGCAGCGGCGGAATGTGAAAGCCCGGCTCGGTAGTGCCGGGTGAGCGTGAGATAACACGACGAGTCTCGTCAGGGACGGCACCCGAACAATCACTATGCCCTTCAGCGTTGTCATGCCCGCGCTTGAGATGGCGCAGGAATCCGGCAAGCTCATCGCCTGGCGCAAAAAGGAAGGCGAGCACGTTTCCAAAGGCGAACCGCTGCTCGAGATCGAAACCGACAAAGCGGTAGTCGAAGTGGAAGCGCCGGCCGATGGCGTTCTCGCGGGAGTCAGGGCTGCTGAAGGCGCAGAGATCCCCGTCGGTCAAACGATCGCTTGGATCGTTGGTCCGGGAGAGCAACCTCCCGTCGATGGTGCGTCGGCGACTGCAGCGCCAGCGGCCAGAGCCGTATCTCATGCGGGACCTGCGCAGCCGCATGTTGCCGCTACTTCAGCAATCGGCTCCTCACCAGACACGGGTCCAAGAATTTCTCCGAAGGCCCGTAGGTTAGGCAAAGAACTCGGAGTCGATCTTGCAGCCGTACGTGGCTCCGGACCCGGTGGCGAAGTTCTCGCTTCGGATGTGCAAGCGGCTGCCACTGCTCATGGAGGGGCAGCCGTCCTGGAACTATCGGGCCGCGGCGCACCTCAATCTGCTGCTAAGGGGGCCGACGCGCTGGAAGTACCGACATCCGTTGGCCGCATCATGGCCGAACGCACAACCAGCAGTTGGACCAGCATTCCTCATTTCTTCGTCAGCCGCGACCTCGATGCCACTGCACTGAACGAATACCGAGACCGCATTGTCGGCGAGATCGAGACCACGCACCATGTGCGCATTACGCACACAGATCTTCTGGTCGCACTGGTCGCGCGCGTCCTGCTCAAACATCCCCGACTGAACGCCAGTTGGACCGCCGAAGGCATCCGCCTGCACGATCACGTGAACATGGGTGTGGCCATTGCCGTGAATGACGGCGTCATCGCCGCCGTCATCCCCAATGCCCACGCGGCGAGTCTTGTTGAAATTGCGATCCAGCGGCGCGATGTAAGCGAGCGCGCGCGGACAGGGAAACTCCGGCCCGCCGACATTTCCGACGCTACATTCACCATCAGCAACCTCGGCATGTACCAGGTGGATCGATTTACCGCGATCATCACTCCGCCGCAGGTCGCGATCCTGGCTGTGGGCGCCATTGCTGATCGAGTCGTTGCCGTGGATGGCCAGCCCGCTGTCCGCCCCATGATGAACGTGACCCTCTCTTGCGATCACCGTGTCGCGGATGGTGCTCGCGCAGCAATGTTCCTCGTCGATCTGGTCGCCGCTTTTCGCGCGCCGGCGCAACTTTTCGGGTAATGTCGGTGCCGAATGACTTCGACATCATTCTCTGCGCGGTTTCCTAGTAAAATCACGGAATGACCACGACCCACCATGCCCGGCCGCAGGTTGCAGCGGAGACTCCGTCCGTCCCGCTGACCACTGAAGGCTACAGCGTTCTGCATCAGATGCTGCGTTTTCGCCGCTCGGCGTGGCGCTCTGTGCCGGATGCGGAAAAGTCCGCCATCGCCAGGGAAGCATCGGACGCCCTCTCCGCAATGGAGGCGCACGACGACAAGAGCGGGCAGTCTGTGCTTTATTCGCTGATCGGCCACAAGGGCGACCTCATGCTGATTCATTTCCGCGCGTCCTTCGCCGATCTGAATCAAGCCGAACTCACGCTCGCCAATCTGCGGCTCAGCGATTACCTCGAACCCACCACCTCGTATTTGTCGATCATCGAACTCGGTCTTTACGAATCGACGCTCAAGATCTACAAAGAGCTTGCCGACCAAGGCATCGAGCCGCACTCGGATCAGTGGAAGGCCGAAATCGCGTGCAAGCTCGGCCGCCATCAGGAAGCCATGCGGCCGCGCCTCTTTCCCGAGATTCCGCTGGCTCGTTACGCTTGCTTTTATCCCATGGATCGCCGCCGCGGCGAACAAAAAAACTGGTACACGCTTCCCATTGAAGAGCGCGCGCGGCAGATGAACGAACACGGCTTGGTCGGCCGCCGCTATGCCGGAGAGGTCAAACAGATCATCACGGGCTCGATCGGCTTCGATGACTGGGAGTGGGGCGTCGACCTGTTCGCCGACGATCCGCTCGTGTTCAAGAAGTTGATCTACGAGATGCGCTTCGATGAGGTCAGCGCCGTGTACGCGCAATTTGGGCAGTTCTATGTGGGCGTGCGCGTTCCCGCGGCGTCGTTGGAAAAACTGTTGCGCGGTGAACTGCCAAAATAGGTTCGAGGTGGGATACCACCACAGAGGCACGGAGTTACAGGGAACGATATTTGGCTCTCTTCTTCTCCGTGCCTCCGCGTCTCCGTGGTGAATTCTTCTGCTTCCACTCGTGTGCTTTCATGTCGACCTTCCGTCCACGAAAACGCACGCCCTCAGCTTCTAGCCGCAGCCTCTGCTCGATCGCGTAGTCGCCGCGCAGCTTGATCTCGCCTCCGGCGCCCAGCACGCGCTGCCAGGGCAGTCCGAAACCACCGCGCAGGATCTTTGCTACCTGCCGTGCGGCGCCGGGGAAGCCGGCAGCCCGCGCGAGGCCACCGTAGGTCGAAACTTTCCCGCGTGGAATGGCGCGAATGGCCCGCTCGATTGGCAGGCGCATCATCCCCGACCCATCCGAGTTTTTCTTGGATTTTGTCATCCTGAGCGCAGCAGACGGGCTCGTAAAAGCGAGCCCGTCTGTGAAGTCGAAGGATCCCTACCGTTGAGAATTCTATGTGGCCTGCGTTGTGCCGAAATATCGCCGGCAGTTCGGGTAGATTACGCCGCCCGCCGGAAGGCCTCCAGCGCCTCGTACTCCGAGTTGTGCACTTCAAATACCGTCAGCAGCTTGGTCACCTGCAACAGATCGCCCACGCGCTTGGTCAGGTTCGCCAGTTTGATCGTGGCCCCGGCGTTCTGCGCCGTGGTGTGCAGCGCGACCAACGTTCCCAGTCCGCTGGAATCGATGTAGTTCACTTCGCCCAGATTGAGCACGATGCGCTTGGCGCCCTCCTGCACCGCTTTTCTCAATTCGTCCCGCAGCAGCGACGACTCTTCGCCCAGCACAATTCGCCCGCTGCATTCCACAGCCAGAATTCCGTCTACGGTTCGTTTCGTAAGTTTCAATTGCATAAAATGCTCCTTTGCGGCCCACCCATCAACCGCCCCAGCCGCACCCGCACACTTTCCTTGCCGCACCAGCGTAGCGCTTGCGGAGGGCAGACGCAAGTCCACTTTGCTCCAGCGGCGTGCGATTTGATCAGACTGTACGGCCGTCTCATCCCGTATAATCGATGTTTCGGTCTCATGAGTTACACGGTCCTGGCCCGCAAATACCGTCCGCAGAAATTCTCCGAGGTCATCGGACAAGAGCACGTCACCCGCACCCTGCAGAACGCCATTGAACAGGGACGCGCGGCTCACGGCTACATTTTCAGCGGACATCGCGGCATCGGCAAAACCACGGTGGCGCGCATTCTTGCCATGGCACTGAATTGCCGCTCGCAGAACAAGCCCGTGTCCGAACCTTGTGGAATTTGCGAATCCTGCACCGAAATTCGCGCCGGCAACTCGGTCGACGTGATCGAAATTGACGCCGCCACCAACCGGGGCATCGACGAAATTCGCGAACTGCGCGAGGCGGCACGTTACCGCCCGGCACGCGACCGCTTCAAGATCTACATCCTCGACGAAGCCCACCAGATCACAGACGCGGCCTTCAACGCGCTCCTCAAGACGCTGGAGGAGCCGCCGGATCACATCGTCTTCATGCTCGCGACCACGCAGCCCGAGGATATTCCCCAGACCATTCGCTCGCGCTGCCAGCATTTCAGTTTTCGGGCGGTGAAATTCGACGACATCGTCGCGCAGCTTCGCGATCTTCTCCATCGGGAAAAAATCGCAGCAGACGACGACGCTCTGGCACTGCTGGCCGAAGCCGGCGATGGCTCGATGCGCGACGCGCTGTCCATCCTCGATCAGGCGATCGCTTCCGCGAGCGGAAAGCTCACCGCAGACTCCGTCCGCAACCTGGTCGGAGCGGCTCCGGCGCACATTCTGGAAGAAGTGATGAGAGCCGTCGCCGAAGCAAAGAGTGAGGACATTCTTCGCCGCGTCGACCATCTGATTAGCGAAGGGCACAGTCCCACGCACTTCGCCCGCCAGATGGTGCGCTTCCTGCGCAATGCCGCCGTTGCGAAGATCGCCGGCAAGGGCTCGCCCTTGCTGCAAATCTCCGGTGAAGAGCGTGAGCGCGTGGGCCGCATTGCCGAACTTTTCAGCGAGGAAGACCTCACGCGGCACCTCCAGATCATGCTCCGCACGTACGCTGAGCTGGGCTATAAGCAGGAGCAACGCTTTCACCTCGAACTCGGTTTGTTGAAAATGTCGCACGCGCAAAAGTTGCTGCCGATTGAGCAGTTGCTCAGCGATGTCAGTGCTGACACAGGTGGCAGCCTGCAAAAGACGCCCGCTAGGCCGTCGATCGTCAGCAGCGGTTCATCTGAGTCGCGCCGCTCGGAGGCATCTCCCGCTGGTCGTCAAAATTACATTTCACCCTTTGCGGCTGATTCTGCCCGCAAAGGCAGCCCGCGCCAGGAAGCTGCATTCGACTCGGTCCCTTCTGCGGGTCCGCGCATCGTCGCTGCGGCGAGCACACCAGAGCCGGTCATTATGGGATCGGCCGCTCCCGAGCGCGGATCAATACCTGACGCCGACGCAGCGGTCGCCGCAGCCTCACCCGCACAACCGCAGATCGAACGCTTGCAAAGTGCAGTGCTGCAGGCGCTGACGGACGGCAATCAACACTTCCTCGTCTCGATGTTGTCGGCGGGCGAATGGAGCGTGCAGGGAAACGAACTGGTGATCAAAGTCGCTGGATCACCAACGGTTGTAGATATGTCTCTCGGTGCGGATGGCAAACGCCTTGTCATTGCCTCGGCCAGCGGCGTGCTGGGGCGCGCGATCAAATTGAAAATTGTTCCGGGGGCGGCGATCGAGCGGGAAACTAAGGACAACGGCGGGTCCCCGCGCCCCGGATCGTCTCAATCGACGCTCGGCGGCCGTGGCCGCGCCGAGCAGGATCCAGTCGTCCGCCGCATGCAGGAAAAATTCGGCGCTGAGGTCAGGACTGTCATCGACTACCGGGAGAAGAGATAAGCACGAAATTCAAAGTGGCAAGGTGACAAATTAAATACAGTCGGAAGTCATCGACAATCCGGCGCAATCGCTAGTTTTTTCGAAGCTTGAAACTTTGCCACTTTGAGACTTTGCCACTTTGAACGGAGAGCCATGGGCGGATTTAACTTACAAGAGCTGATGTCGAAGGCCAAGTCGCAGTACGACGCCCTGCAGAGAAAAATGCAGGAGACGGTGGTGGAAGTTTCGTCTGGCGGCGGCACGGTGACTGCCAAAATGGACGGCCGCAAGCAGTTGCTCAGTCTGCGCATCGACCCTGAAGCTGTGAAGTCCGGCGACGTCGAAATGCTTCAGGACCTAATCGTGGCTGCGGTCAATGAAGCCGCCCGCAAAGTCGACGCGCAGATGCAATCCACGGTTGGCGGCATGCTCGGCGGCTTGGGCATACCCGGACTGTAGTGAATATACAAATGAAAACAAGAATTGCCTACATTGCAACGGCGCGACTGGCAAGTCTATGCCTAGCCATGATGAGCACTCCGGCTCTCGCGCAGACCACACCCTCCGCGAAAGAGGCCACCATGACGGCTCGCGGACCCTTCGACGTAAACATCACTCAGCAAGACGACAAACTCAACGATGGCATCAGCCGCATGGTGTCCGAGAGGCAATATCACGGCGATCTTGAAGGCATGTCCAAAGGCCAGATGTTGGCCGTAGGCGGCGCCAAGAGTTCCGGTGTCTATGTCGCGATTGAAACTTTCACCGGCACTGTTCAGACCGCGTCGGGAGAGAAAAAATCCGGCAGCTTCTCGCTGCATCACACCGGCATCATGACCAACAGCACGCCAGAGTTGGACATTCGCGTCGTTCCCGGCTCCGGCACCGGACAACTCGCGGTCATCAACGGCAAAATGAAGATCATCATTGCGCCTGATGGCAAACACAGTTACGAGTTCGAATACAAGCTGCCAGAGGGCAATTGAACCATTCGTATGTCCAAATTTGCCGAACCCATGTCGCGCTTGATCGACGAGCTGAAAAAGCTTCCGGGCGTTGGTGCGAAAAGTGCGCAGCGACTGGCTTTTCACATCCTGCGTTCAAGCGACGAAGACGCCGAGGCGCTTGCGGCCGCCGTCCGCGACGTCAAAGCTAATCTGCGGCTCTGCTCCGTCTGCAACAACATCACCGACGTTGACCCGTGCGCCTACTGCACCAGCCCGACGCGCAACCAGCGGCTGGTGTGCGTGGTTGAGGAACCGACCAACATCGCCGCCATCGAAAAAACGAAGCACTTCAATGGCGTTTTTCACGTGCTCCATGGGGCGATTTCACCCCTGCACGGAATCGGTCCCGAGCAGCTGCGCATCTCGAATCTGATTTCGCGCGTCGAAGCCGGCAATGTGGACGAGGTGATCCTCGCGACTAATCCCACCGTCGAAGGTGAAGCCACCGCCGTTTATCTCTCCCAGCAACTCAAGGGCGCGGGCGCTAAAGTCACCCGCATCGCAATGGGTATTCCGGTTGGCAGTGACATCGAATACACCGACGAAATCACCATGCTGAAGGCCATGGAGGGCCGCAGAGAGCTGTAATCGGTCTTTCTCCGATCATCCCGGGCAACCGCAAATTACAATTCCGTGACACTCGCCGCTCGCTCCCAAGGTAGCCTGCAGTCGGCCTAACCGCCGCGGAGGCACTTGTGAAACGCCCCACTTTCATTGCCCTGATCGCGCTCCCACTGTTTATGTCGGCACTGCTGGCGCCTTCCCCGGCAGCATCGCAGACCAGCAAATCTTCCATCTTCAAGGTCGTTCCCACGCCGAACGAGAACTTCAACAACGGACTGCTGGCCGCATCGGCATCATCGCCAACCGACATTTGGGCGGTTGGCCAGTCGACAATTCATTACGACGGAACCAAATGGACCGCTTTTCCCGCGCCGAAGATTAAAGGCGACAACACCAGCTTTCTCGCTGGCGTGGTCGACATTTCTCCCACACTGGCATGGGCGGGCGGCACCATTAACATCGGCGAGGCCCATCCCGGACAAGTCCTTTTACAGTGGAATGGCACCGAGTGGAGCGTTGTTTCCGGCCCGAATCTCGGGGAAGGGAATCAACCCAGCATCGAGGCGATGACTTCCACCTCCGCCAACGACGTTTGGGCGATCGGCAGCCTTCTTGCCGACGATGGTCAGGCTCTCTTCTTCCTCTTCGAACACTGGGATGGCACGACGTGGAAGGCGACCACCGCCCTTTCGGGAGACGCTTTTCTACTGGGTGCAAGCGCGGACGCCACGAATGATGTGTGGGCAGTAGGATTCAACGGTCCGGAAAATGACAACAGCGAAACCCTCGCCGTGCACTACGATGGCACGAACTGGCAGGTCTCACCAACGCAAAGTGTCGGGGCAGGGGCCAATCAACTGAACGGAGTGCTGGCCCTGGCCCCGAACGACGTGTGGGCGGTGGGCTTTTCGACTTCGGTCGCGCCTCCGCAGGAGGCTCCGACCCAGACTTTGATTGAACATTACGACGGGACAAACTGGAGCATCGTTCCCAGCCCGAACGTCGGACCCAACAGCAAGTACCAATCGAACCGGTTGTTTGGCCTGACTGCCAATTCTTCGACGGATATTTATGCTTTCGGCTCCTATTTTGCCGCTGACGGTTCGGGACAGCAGGCAACGCTGCTGATGCACTGGGACGGCACGCAATGGACGATCGAGCCCAGCCCGAATCCCACCAAACAGAGCGTCCACTTCATCTCTGATCTATTGTTTGCCGGGGTTGTGCCCTCGCCGGGGAACATCTGGATTTTCGGCGCCGAAGACGAAGCACCTTATGATGGAACCCTGGCGATCCACACGACGGTGGGCGCAACATTCTGACGCAGACGAGCGGTGGAGTCGGCCCACGGGAGAAGTCGCTCAGTGAGATGGCCGGAGATTGGACTCAGCAGGGCACTTCCGGCTCGAGAAAGGTGTTCAGCTCTTCTTCGGTCGCCGTCAAGCCCTGGGGCAGAGTTCCGCGGTTGTATTCGGCCATGCGATTTTTCCACTTGAGGAAGTCGGTGATGCTCTGCGGCTCGATGCGAACCTCAACCCGCCGCAGGCTGGCGAGCAGAAGATTCATCTCGTAACGGAAGCCGGTGGCCGCGCGGAGATTCTTCGCCGAGGCCCGCACCGTCTCAATGCGCCCCCGGCGATATTCCAGCAGCCCCCAGCCGTCGGGCAGTTCCGCAATCGTGACCAACGCGGGCGGCGTCAGGTAGAAGCGTTCGCTGCCCACTCCCTTTTCGGGCTTCTGGCGAAACGGCTTGTCGCGATCGGCGAGAAAATCGGCGCGTGTAATCTTGCACTCGACCAGAACGGAGTGGCAGGCCTTTTTCCAACCAATCGCGTCGGGCATTTCACCGCTTACGCAAGCCTGTTCCGACAACACCACGCCGCAACGGTATGCCCGCAGCCATCGAACGGCTTTCTCGACCATTTGCGCGTGAGTCATAAGGACGTTTCCGTTGTAGCGCGAGAACGAGCTCGAGGGGAGTGACTGCAAAGCTTCTAGCTTGCAGTCTTCATCGGTTTGAGGACAAGGGCTTGACCACGACGGGGCGCCGTAAAACGGTTTCCAGCAAATATCGCTCGGCGGCGATGGTCTGCGCGGTAGGACTTTGCGGCACGTATCCTTCCGCGGCGATGATGAGAGCCTCGTTTTTGGCCAGGAGTACCGGTTTGCGCAGAAATCCGTTGGTGCGGCGCCGGCGAAGGTTCAACTGCGCCTGTGCATTTTCGATTTTGACGCTGCGAATATGGCCGTCGTGCTGGGCATCCATGGCATTGGCGAGCCGGAGGATCGCCGAAAGCCGGACTATCCCTTTCTGCTCGTCGGGAAGAAGATCGCGCACCGCTTTGTGGCTTCGAACCGGTAACGCCCCGCAGTGAAAGCGCGCAACGACGGCTGCACGCCGCATGACATCTTCGCTCCATCCCAGAGGCGTGCCATGTTTCTTGATCAAATCAAGCGATTCCTTGTGATGTCCCTTGTTGCCCTTCGATTTTCCGACGTCATGCAGAAGAGCAGCCACGTAAAGGGTAGAGCGCATGTCGGCACCCGTGCCGTTTGTCGCTTCCGGCGGGCCGCCGGCATTTAAGCCAACGTTGCTCACGCCATCGTAGAGTTGGAGTGCCAGCCGGGCCACCCGCTCGGAGTGCCGAAAATCGGGATCCAGCAGACTGGCCCACAATTTCATGCGGCGGGTGGCGATGTTCTGAATCCGCCTGCCTTGGGGCAGCGCCGCACGCCAGACATTCCAAAGCGATTCCGGACCGACCATCTTCTCGTGGTATTCCGCGATGCGCTTGGTGCGCTCCTCCAGGATTCGGCTGTGCCAGGCCTTGCGCGAGGCTTCGTCAGGAAAGACGCGGCTGGAGAGCGCAGTTGCCCAAAGCACGTCGAGGTCATGAACCTCGCCCAGCAAATCCTGCATGCGCTTCAGGTCGTTGCTCCAGGCTTTGTGCTCGGCGGGCAGAAAGTTTTCGACGATGTAACGAAATCTCTTAATTCCGATGCGCAAGGTGTGGAATGCAATCTGAGATCGGTTGCGCAGGGCGCGGTTGTGCAACTCGCGCGCCGCCATCCAGCGCTCGAGTGCGAGGTGCTTGAAGACCGCTGCACCCGGCCGGAGACGTGCCGCGCGCTGCGGCAGCGATTTGCTCCAGTGGCGCCACTGCTTGCGATCGAATTCTTCGAGCGCGGCGCGGGCTTCGTGTTTCTGCTCGGTCTCGCGAGCTTCCAGAATCCTCAGCAATGCGTGGGCGACCGGATCGTGATGATGGTGCTCTTCAGGCTTGCCGGAACGGGAATCGAACGCTTCCCCAGAACTGTTGGAAGATTGCTGCGATGCCGTCCCCTCGCCAGGGACTGTAGGGCTAGGGGCAGGATGCAGTTTCTCGATCCAGTCCATCATGATCTGCACGTCGCGCAGCGCGCCCAGGCGCTGGAAGAGCCGCTTGCCGGCCCTCTTCATGGCTTTCCAGTCAGGATCGGGATCCATGGCCATGAGGCCGTCAGCCATGGAACGGCAACGGCGCAGCGAAACTCGCAGATCGTGGACCGGGTCGACGGCAAAGCCGGAGGAGACGCGATCGCACTCCTCGAGCACGCGCTGCATCCAATAGCGAAGGCCGGTTGTCTTGGTGGCGGTTGGCACGGTTCACCAGTATCTTAGTGGAACATCGGTCTGGAATACGAGTGGGGCGCTTGCCTGACCTCCAAATCCGCTGCAGTGCATGGCCTTACGGGCTTTGCGACTTGGCAGCCAATTACCTCCGTAACGTTTTAGGGCTTACCTTTTCGCTTTACCCTTGAGCTTCGAACTTGCGTTCCTGAGGAGTCGCCTATCTCTGCCACCAAGCCATCGCTCGGCGCGCGCTCGGCCTCGGCGCGCGCGTTTGTTCACAGCCTGAACATCCTCATTAAGTACGCGCGGATGTACGGCTACGACCACAAACGTACCGAAGCTCAGTTTGAGGTGACATGGAACGAACTGCAGCAAGCCCTGCCGACGGGTGCCGAAGGTGGCTTCCTGCTGGGCGTCTCCGACAACAAGCTGCTGCTGGATGGCATCCCTCTGGACCCGGGACAGGCGGAGAAAAGCTTCGCGCAGTTGCTGTCCACCGCAGGCCTCGCCAGCCTCCACTTTTCCAAAGAAGTGACGGAGGAGGATTTCACCCGTCTGGTGCGGGCTTTCACCGTTGCAGGATCGAAGGCCACCGACGTGGCCAAGCAGATCAAAGAAGCCCTGGGCTCCGGCAAACAAAGCAGCACGATCAAGATCAACGAAGTGAAATTTGTGGCGGCTGATCCGTTGACCGGCGATGTAAGCATTGCCGCGCAGATTGCAGCCCAGACGCTGGGGCCGGAGTTCAAGCAGTGGCTGAATGATCCGCAGAAATTGCTGCAGTTGATTGCGGCGGCGGAAGGCGCGAGCTCGGGTGGCGGCGGGGGGCAAGCAGCCGATGGAACTCCGATGGTTCCATTGGGCAGCGTGCCCAACATGCCGCGCGCTGGCGGAGGCGCTGGGACCGGGACCGGAACTGGAACCGGAGGCGGCGGAGGCACGGGAACGGGTGCGGCGCCGGCGTGGACGGGCGGCATGGTGCCGCTGCAGGAGCAGGAGGTCATTCAGGCCATCCGGCTGCTTACACGATTTGGGCAGGTGCAGCAGGACCCTGGCGTCAAAGAAGAAGACATCCAGAAGGAACTGAGCGAGACCGATCCGAACACGCGGCTGAACTTGCAGCAGTTGCTCGGAAGTCTGGCGGCGAAGGCGGCGTCGGCGGAGGAAGAGGACACGCCGCTGCTGATGAAAGCCGCCGAGCACATGGCCATTCGCTTCGCGCTGGAGCGCTACCAGAAGGGCGAAATCAAGGTCAACGCCGTGCATCAGATGATGGAGCACATGAGCCGGCAGATGGACTCGTTACGCTCCATCCTGAAGATGCAGGAAGAAAAGATGTCGAAGGCCGGGATTCTGGTGGAGTCACACGCCGACATCCTGGACCGGATGTTCTGGGCGGAAGTGCCTGAGGCGGGCAAGAAGAGCGTGCTGCTCTCCCATGAAGCGCCGTGCGTTCCGCCGCGCAACCTGCGCCAGTTTGTTGAAGTTCTGCTGGATCGGGAAGACACCCAGGCGGCGTCCGAAATTCTGAACAATTATTCGAGCTGCCTCGACGCCAAGGATGTTGAGCCGCGCCGCAAAACCGCCATCGGCTTGAGCCAGATTGCCGACCTCTATGCGCGCTTGGGCGGACAGCCTATGGCGCAGGCCATCCACAAGCTGGGCGAACGGCTGATAGCTGATAAAGATCCGGAGTTGCAGAGCCTTCTGAGTGCGGCGTTCGTGCGTCTGAGTCAGGAAGCGAGCGCAGCGAAGAACTACGCGGCGGTGAACGAAGTTTGCGCCGGCATGGAGATGGTGACCGTCGAGCGCCCGGTGCTGATGAGCGACCTGCGCCCGCGCGTCGGAGTGGAAAACCGTCTGCCTGAATTTATTGAGGAAGCGCTGCAACTAGACCCCGTCCCGCAGGATTTGCTTTCCGTGCTGCGGAGGACGAGCCAGGCGGGCGCGGAACATCTCGCCGACCGGTTCTTCCGCTGCATGCGGCGCGATGAATGCGATCGCATGATCGAACTGGTGAAGCAGTTGGGGTCTCCGGTGCTGACGCAACTGCGCGAAATCCTGCGAACGGGACAGCCCAGACAGGCTTCCGGCGCAGTGGGATTAGTCAGCCGGCTGGACGTGGGGACATTGCTCGAACTGCTGCCGGTTCGATTGCCGGAGTGGAATCGCTTCTATCACGACGTAGCAGTGCGGCAGATTGCCTACGGCAATGCACCGGACCGTGGGCGCACCCTCTTGGAGCTGACCGAGGTACTGGATCCTCTCGTTCTCGCCGAAACCGTGGACGAGATCGGCATGAGCGGCGACATGACGGCCGCTCCTCCGCTGATTGCCATGGCACGCCCGGGGGAAGCAGCGAACCGGGCTCCGTTTGTACAGTTGAAGGCCATCGAATCGCTGGGACGGTTGAAGGACGCGGAGGCGGTTGCGACGCTCAGGGAAATCCTTGAAGCCAAGAAAACATTTGGGTACGTGCATCACAAGGAACTGCGCATTGCAGCGGCTCAGGCTCTATCCAAGACCGATCCGCGATATAGTTCGCAGGTCATGTCTGACAGCGGGTTCGAACCGGCGGAACTGGCGATCGCACCGCTGGATATGGCTCCAGCGTGCCCTTGGGTGCGGCAGCGCCGCTATGAGCGGATGGTGCTGGCCAAGACTGTGCCTGCCACGATCGGCAGCTCGTGGGGCAAGTCGAAGATCATGATCCGCGAATTGAGCCTGGGCGGCGGCATGGGCACCAAGGAAGACAACCTGCGCATCGGCAGCGAAGCAGATCTGGAAATTTCGCTCGGCATGCGGACGAAAGTCCGGGCACACGTCTTACTGCGCCGCGCCCGCGTGAACGAGGTTGGGTTTGAGATCGTGAGTACCGACCTTGAGAGCCGCTACCGCCTGCGCCGCTTGCTGGTGGATGCGCTGAATAGTGCTCCGCAGAGCAAGCAGGAGTGGAGCGGAGAGAGAAAAGTCTAGAATGGCGCTCGGTCGCAGCCCCTCAGATCTCAGCGTTTAATCTCTAACCATCCGATGGATTTTCTTTACTACCTTGCGGCGGTACTGGTTGGGCTTTTGCTGATGGGTACGTTTCTCGTGGCCAGGGTACGAAATCGGAAAAAACCCCTCACTATCGAGAATATCGGGGCCGCCATGTCCGAAACGAAAGACGACCCGGACGAGCCCGCAAGGTGGGTTCCCTAAATCGCGCGGCGAATAAGCATAAAAGCCTCTGCTTGCGCAGAGGCTTTTGTTTCCGGAGAAGTCTACTTCACCTTGGCGAAAATGATGACCAGGGTGTAGAGGGCGAGCGACTCGATCAGCGCCAAGCCAAGAATCAGCGCGAGTTGAATGCCAGGGCGGGCGGCTGGATTGCGCGCCAATCCTTCGGCAGCGGCCGCGGTGGCCTTGCCCTGCGCCAGCGCGCAGATGCCGGAAGCGAAGGCCATCGAGAATCCGGCGGCGATCGCGACCCAATTGACCTCGCTCGATGCTCCCCCTTGCGCAAACGCGGGAACCGCGAACGACAGTGCGGACAGAATCAGGAACAGCTTGCTCAGTTTGTTCATCGTGTTTCTCCTTATGAATTGCCCTCAGTGGGTGGTTGACGTCATACCGTACAGACGCCCTCACGCTGACGGCCATCAGGGGCTAAAGCCCCGGAATTCTTGCTGCCTAACGCGGCGCTGAAGCGCCGCTCTTTCACCTCAGTGCTCGTCGGCTACTGCACCCTGCAAATACACCGTCGTCAGCAGGACGAAAATATAGGTCTGCAGCAACGAAACGCCGATATGCAGACCGAGAAAGAGAATCGGCACGCCGATGGGTACGAGCGAAAAGAAAACCAGGGTGACCATGTCGCCGGCAAACATGTTGGCGAAAAGACGAATGGTCAGCGAGAGCATGCGGGCAAAGTGGCTGATGAGTTCGATCGGAATCATCAGCGGAGCGAGCGCAGGCATCGGCCCGGCAAAGTGTTTGAGATAACCAATCCCCGCGTGCTTGAAACCCTGGGTCTGATAATAGACGAAAGAACAGATCGCGCAGCCCAGCGGAACGATGGGTACCGCGGTTGGCGATTCGAAGCCGGGAATCACCCCAATGAGATTGCAAAACAGAATGAAGAACAGCAGAGCGGCCAGAAACGGGGTGTAACCTTCGCTGTGGTGGCCGATGATCTCGTTGCTCTGGCCCTTGATGAATCCCTCAACGCTTTCGAACAAGTGCTGCAAGCCGCCGGGATTGTCGACCGAGAGGCGCGAGCGGACCAGGACAAACAGGATCAGCAGGGATGAAAAGACCAGCAACTCCATAGCTAGCGAATTGGGAATCGGCGCCGCGGGATACTTGGGGTGAATGCCGAGGCTGTTGAGCAGCGAAGTAACTGCGCTCCCGCAGAAGCGGTTGAGAATTTCGGTAAACCAGAGTTGTTCCGGCATGGTGTTGAGAGCCGCAGGGGCTAAGGCCCCGGTTCGTTTCCGTTTCCTCACCGGCGCGGCTTAAAGCCGCGCCCTTTCAAAGCTTCCTTCTATTGCGGCTAAAGTCCGCGAGCTAGGGCTGCGTAAAGTTCGTAAGCTGCTTCGCAGGCGATGGCCGCGACGGGCAGGAATAGGCCTGCCAGAAGGCCATTCAGGCTCGCGGGAGAAACAGCCAATATAGCATAGGCGCCGATGGCCATCAAAACGTAGCGCAGCAGAAAACGGGAGACGATACCCTGTCCCGATCCCGAGGGTGCGGCCCCCGTTGCACGGTCGGCGAAACTGCTGATCACTCGCTTCAGCCAGTAAAAATTCACATAGGCGATGGCGCAGCCGAAGGCAAAACCGACGGCCGCACGCGTGCCGAACTTCCACCACGTCGCCGCAATCAGCAAAGGCGCGAGAGCGGCCATGAAGTGACGAATCCGCTTGAGCGCGCCGGAGTAGAAGCGCTCCGAAGCGGCTTCCTGCGGATTCGGTTCGGCATGGGGCGAGGCGTTCATTCGAAATCGGCACAGAACTATTCGTCGCGCATGACCGTGCGGATCAATTCAATGAAGCCGGCGGCTATGCCAAGGAGAATCCCCGCGAGGTACAGCCATGTGGTGTGAAGCCAGTGATCGAGGGCAGCGCCGAGGAGCCATCCGGCGACCGTGCCCGCAGGAAGCATGAATGCGAGCTGGCTGTAACGCGCGAACTGCACCCAGAAACTGCGTTCCTGGTCTGTTTTCCGTTCAGGAGTCTTGGGATCGGACATTCGCGTCATCCGTGCCGATTTTACGCGATCCGTGATGCAAGGAGTTGGGTTATCGGCAGGGATCTTTCGACTACGATGTTGTCTCGTGTCGCAAACGAGATCCCCTCAACTTCGCTCAGGATGACAGAGCGTCACCGAACCAATTTCGCCATGCTGGGATTCTGCGCAAGGTTTAGCGCCCAGTTTGCCAGCTCAATGAAACGGTTGGGCATGATGCCGATGAAGAGCGTGGCAAAGCCAGTCACACCCAGCGCGGCGCGCATGGCGTAGCTGACCGGCAGATGCTCTTCGCCTTTCTCCGGTTGGCGCATGAACATGGCGTTGGCGATCTTCAGGTAGTAATAGAGCCCGAAAACCGAGTAGAGCACGCCCAGCGCCGCCAGCACGTAGTGGCCGGACTCAATCAGGCTGAGGAAGATGAAATATTTGCCCCAGAATCCGGCGAGCGGCGGAATCCCAGCCAGCGACAGCATGAAGACCAGCATGAGAACTGCTTCCACAGGCGCGCGCGAGTGGAGGCCGTTCAGGTCGTCGAGTTCGTCGCCCACGATGTTGCGATGGCGCAGGGAAGTGATTACGCCGAACGCGCCCAGATTCATGAACGTGTAGACGAGCAGGTAGATGAGAATACCCTTGAGGCCGTCGGGGTTGAAGTCAGTGGCGGTGCCTGCAATCAGGCCGAGCAGCATGTAGCCCACGTGCGCAATGGAAGAGTACGCGAGCAGGCGCTTGGTGTTGGTCTGCGTCAGCGCGGCGAAGTTGGCGCCGGTCATTGTGGCGATAGCAACGAAGACCAGCAGCGGAATGTAGATGGAGCGCATCGGGAACAGGCCCCAGGAAAGGATGCGCCCGTTGAAGTTGTAGCTGAAGCCGAGAATGCGCAGCAGCATCGCCCACCCGGCGGCCTTCACCGCGACCGACATGAATCCGGTAATACTGGTGGGCGCACCTTCGTAAGCGTCGGGAGCCCACTGGTGGAAGGGAATCGCGGCAATCTTGAACAGCAGGCCGGTAAGGGTTGTGAGCAAGGCGATGATGGCCACCGGCTTGTACGGGCCGGATTGAAGAATCTGGGGGAGGTGACCGCCGATCACGTAAAGGTTTGTGCTGCCGGTCAGGCCGTACAACAGCGACAATCCGTAGGCGAAGATGCCCGAAGAAAATGCACCCAGCAGCAGATACTTGAGCGCGGCTTCGTTGGAGCGGCGATCTCGGCGCAGAAAGCCCACGAGCACGTAGGTGGAAATCGCCATCAGTTCCAGACCGATAAAGATGAGAACAACGTCGAAGCCGGCGGCCATGCACATCATTCCCGCGACCGACAGAAGCATCAGCGCATAGTACTCGCCATGATTCTCGTGCTCGGTTTCCAGGTAGCTCACCGACATGAGAATCGCGATCGCCGTGCCCGCAAGGAAAAGGTAGAAGAAATACAGGGCGAAGCGATCCACCAGCATCGTGCCCATGAAGCCGATTGCGAAGGGCGAATTGGCCGAGCGCAGCCATAGATCAATCTTGACCACTCCGGCCGTGGAGAACAGGACTCCGATAAAAGCCGTGACAGCATTGGCCCACTTCGTCTCTGCGGGGAGCATGAAATCGATCAGGAGGATGCCGAGCGCGAACAGCACTAGCAGCGTGATCGGCAGAGCCAGAAGATAGTCGGTCCAGACCACTAGTTACTCCCCTTCGCTGTACCCGCGGCGGTCGCTGATCCAGTAGCTATAGCTTGTGCAGGTTCCGGAGCAACATCCCCACTTCTCCCAACACCGGGGAGAAGTGGGGCACCCGCGGTTACTGGCGCCTGCGGCTGTGGATAATCCGGCCGCACAATGGCGATGGTGTGATTCACCGGCTGCTCAAGAATCTGGAAGAACGGCTTGGGATAAAGCCCGATCCAGAACGCCATGATGATCAGCGGCACGAACGTTGCGACTTCGCGCGGCGTCAAATCGTGCAGCTTTTCGTTCTTGGGATTTGTGACAGTGCCGAAGAAGACGCGCTGATAGAGCCATAGTAGATACGCTGCGGCGAGCACCACTCCGGGCACAGCCCACGCGCCCCACTGCCATTTTTCCATGAACGTCCCTTGCAGGATGGTGAATTCGCCGACGAATCCATTGAGCAGCGGAAGTCCCATCGACGACAGGAACATGATCATGGTGACCGTGGCGTAGACCGGCATGACGTTGGAAATGCCGCCGTATTCTGCGATCTCGCGGGTATGGCGGCGCTCGTAGAGAATGCCGACAATCAAGAACAGCGCGCCGGTCGAGATGCCGTGATTGATCTGCTGCAGAACCGAGCCGCTGAGGGCGGCGGGATTCAGTGCGAAGATGCCGAGCGTACAGAAGCCGAGGTGGCTCACGGATGAATAGGCCACCAGCTTCTTCATATCCTTCTGCATCAGGGAGACGAGCGCTCCGTAGATGATGGCGATGATGGAAAGGCCGATCATCCATCCGCGCACGTGACTCGCCGGATCCATGAGCACCCGCGGGAAGAAGGGGAGCGAGAAGCGGATGAAGCCGTATGTCCCCATCTTGAGTAGGACACCCGCCAGGATGACCGAGCCAGCCGTCGGAGCTTCCACGTGCGCGTCGGGCAGCCAGGTGTGGAGGGGGAACATCGGGACTTTAATCGCGAAGGCGAAGAAGAAGCTCAGGAACAGAAGCGTCGCGGCGTATGGGCCGTAGTCGGAATAAATTTGCGGCGCGGTTTTGTAGAGTTCAGGGATGCTGAACGTGTAAATGCCGGTCACACCATGATGATGGAAATAGAGAAACAGAATTCCCAGCAGCATCAGCACGGAACCGGCGAGGGTGTAGAGAAAGAATTTGATCGCGGCGTAGAGCTTGCGCGGCCCTCCCCAGATGCCGATGAGCAGATACATCGGCACGAGCATGGCTTCCCAGAAAACGAAGAAGAGGAAGAAATCGAGCGCCATGAAAACGCCGAGCATGCCGGTCTGCAGCACGAGAAACCAGATGTAGTATTCCTTGACGCGATTCTCGATCGCGGTCCAGGACGAGAGGATCGAGACCCAGCCCAGCAGCGTGGTCAGCATGATGAGCAGGAAAGAAATGCCGTCGATGCCCAGAACATATCCCGCGCCGATCGAGGGGATCCAGCTGTTGGCCGCGCCCTCGACGAACTTGAAAGGAGCGGTGTCTCCGCTTTTGACCAACGCCCAGAATGCCGGGACGAGCGGCAGCGACACCAGAAAGCCGGCAAACCCGAAGATGTTGCCGATCCAGCGAATGGCGTTCTTGTTCTCTTTGGGGACAAACAAAAGCAGAATCGCGCCCACCAGCGGCGTGAAGAGGATGATGGAAAGTATGTGAGATTGCATATTAGCTCTTGGCTCTTGGCCTTTGGCTTTTAGCTAAGAGCTAAGAGCCAATAGCTAAGAGCGAGTCTCAGTGATACACGTAATAAAAAACAAACCCGACCAAGCCCGCGGTCATGACCAATGCATACCACTGCACCAGGCCCCACTCGAACAGGCGCGCGGGATAACTCAGCATGCGCGCCAGGATCGCGGGACCGTTGACGCCGACGCCGTCGATAATCCAGGTATCCCACCATTTAGAAATCGTCGCCGTGAGGCGCGTGATCCATCCGGCGGCGTTCACCGCGCCGTCGACGACGTTGGCATCGAACCACGAACTGGCTTCGCCCAGGCCCATGGCGCCAAGACGTACGTCTCCAACTTTGCGGCGGCCGGTGAACAGATAATCGTAGCCTTCGTCCACGTAGTACTTGTTCAGCAGCACGTCGTAGGCGGGCGGCGAAATCGCGTCGATGGGCTCGGTGTAACCCTTGCCAGCGTTGCCATAAGCGCGCGCGGCCATGAACCAGCCAAGGCCGGCTGCGCCAACCGACAAGATCATGAGCAGATATTCGGCGCCGCGAGACCCTTCTTCCTTCGCGGGTGCTTCGGAGGATTCTGCGTGATTGGCGAACACCGGCTCCAGAAATTTCTCGAAGCGATTCGATCCGCCCAGGCTGGGGGACACGCCCAGATATCCCGCGGTGATCGAGAAAAACGCGAGGATCACCAGGGGCACAGTCATCGATTTTGGCGACTCGTGGATGTGGTGCTCGACTTCGTGGCTCGCGACGCGCGACGGACTCCAGAACGTGAGGTAAATCAGGCGGAACATGTAGAAGGCCGTCATCAGCGCAGTGACGAAGCCTATAGCCCAGAGATAAGGGCTGTACTTCCATGCCTGCCAAAGAATTTCGTCTTTCGAGAAAAAGCCCGCTAGACCGGGGATTCCGGCAATGGCCAGCGTCGCGACGAACATAGTGCGGAACGTCGTCGGGATTTTCTCTGACAATGCGCCCATGTTACGCATGTCCTGCTCGCCGGACATGGCGTGGATGACCGAGCCTGCACCCAAGAAGAGCAGTGCCTTGAAGAAGGAGTGCGTGAACACGTGGAAGACGCCAGCGGCGAAAGCACCCACGCCGAGCGCGAGGAACATGTATCCAAGCTGAGAAACGGTCGAGTAGGCGAGCACGCGCTTGATGTCGTTTTGCACCAGGCCGATCGATGCGGCGAAGATAGCTGTGAGCGCGCCAACGATCGCAACCACCTTCATCGAACTCGGAGCGAGAACGAACAGCGCGTTCGAGCGCGCGACCATGTATACGCCAGCCGTGACCATCGTAGCGGCGTGGATCAGAGCGGAAACGGGCGTGGGGCCTTCCATCGCATCCGGCAGCCACACGTAGAGTGGAAGTTGAGCCGACTTGCCGCAGGCTCCAACGAAAAGAAGCAGGGTAGCGGCGGTGATGATCGGGTCGCCAATCTGAAAGTGGCCGCTATGCGCAAGGCGGTTCACGTCAACGTAGCGCAGCGAACCGAAATACCAGGCGATGAAAAACATGCCGAGGATGAATCCGGCGTCGCCGATGCGGTTGACGATGAATGCCTTGTTCGCGGCATCGCTGGCCGACTTGCGGTGAAAATAAAATCCGATCAGCAGATACGAGCACAGGCCAACGCCCTCCCAGCCCACGAACAT
Organism: uncultured Acidobacteriaceae bacterium; assembly: GCA_964407245.1. GTDB lineage: Bacteria > Acidobacteriota > Terriglobia > Terriglobales > Acidobacteriaceae > Sulfotelmatobacter. Next base: position 3,669 of record CAYOUY010000124.1, on the reverse strand, counting down.
GAGCACATAGTTGTTGGCCAGAACGAGCGTGAGCATGGAGAACATGAAAAGGTTGAGATATCCGAAGAAGCGGTAGTAACCGCCTTCATGCCCCATGTAGCCGATCGAGTAGATGTGGATGAGCATGCCGACTCCGGTGACGAACAGGAGCCAGATGCTCGAGAGCGGATCGAGAAGAAATCCGGCGTCGGCCTGGAACGCGGCTTGGGTGCCGTCTTTGGTTAGGTAGTTGAAGTGGCCGGTATCGGTCCCGAGCCAGGTGTAGAGAGTTTTCTCGTAAGGCTGATGATGGTTGGCGTCGGCCCAGGCGGTGTATTCCAGAACCGCGCCACAGGCCATGATGAACGCAAGAACGACGACGCCGACGCAGACGGCGCTGACCGAGGCTTTCTGCAGCCGGCGGCCAAAGAAAAACATGATCGCCGCTCCGAAGGCCGGGAGCAGCGGGATCAGCCAGATGTGGTCGAGAAAAATCATGCTCTCAGCTGCTAGCTCTTGGCTCTTAGCTAAAGGCTAATAGCTAAAAGCTAGAAGCCAAAAGCCAAAAGTGGCTTTTCTACCACTTCAACAAGTTCACTTCGTCCACGTTGACCGTCTCCTTGTTGCGGAAGAAGGCGATCAGGATGCCGAGGCCGACCGCGGCTTCCGCGGCAGCGTCGGTGATGACAAAAATTGCGAAGACCTGGCCGTGCAACGCTTGTGGACCGCCGCCGAGGCGGGCAGGCATTCCCTGCCAGTAGCGCGAGAGCGCAACCAGGTTCAGATTTACGGCGTTCAGGATCAGTTCGATCGACATCAGGACGATGACCACGTTTCGGCGCGTGAGCACTCCGATCACGCCCAGAAGAAACAGTGCCGCGCCGAGGACCAGGTAGTGCAGCGTCGAGATGTGCAGCATGGCGTCCATCAGATTCTCTTTTTCGCCATTACCACGGCTCCAATGATCGCAACCAGCAGCAGCAGCGAGGCGATCTCGAAGGCAAACATATACGTTCCCGTGCGCGAGTCAAAAAGCAAAGCTCCAATGGCCTGCGTATTTTGCGCCTCGGGATACAGTGCGTGGCCTTCGGGGAACAGCGACTTTCCCTTCGTGTAGACAGAAATGAACAGCCCGCCCAGCGCCGCGGCCGCGACGATCCCGACCAGCCATTGCTTGTTGAATTGCCGCTCTTTTATCGTGCGCTCGATCGAGATCAGCATGATCACAAACAGCAACAGCACCATGATGCCGCCGGCGTAGAGAATAATCTGCACGCCGGCGACGAACGGAGCGTACAGCATGAGGTAAAGCCCGGCCTGCGCCAGCAGCGCGGTAATCAGGGCGATGGCGGAGTGCACGGCATTCTTGCGCGTGATGACCAGAATGCCGCCGACGACCATAATGCCCGCCAGCAGATAAAAGAAAAACGGCGTCGCGACCGGAGGATTGGCAACCAGAGGATTCATGGCCGCCATGCCCCCTCCAGCTGCGCCCAAAGCTCTGTGCGCATGGCGACGACAGCGGTCAGAATCAACAGCGCGAGTCCGGTCGGCAGAAGCACCTTCCATCCTACTTTCATGAGTTGGTCAAAGCGATAACGCGGGAACGTGCCACGATACCAGATGTAGAGGTACATGAACGCGGCAACCTTCGCCGAGAACCAGAAAATGTCCTGCACACGTTCACGCACGCCGGAAACGAAAAGAACCAGGCCGATCAGCCCGAGAGCGGCGCCGAAACCGGCAAGGCCCATGGTTTGAATCTTGAAGAACGGATGCTTGGGCATGCGGGCCGCGTTAAAGAAACACAGGCCGCCGAGAAAAAGAAACGTAAGGCCTGGGAAGAGCGAAAAAATCTGGTCCCAGATCGCACCGTGCAGCGCGCTGGGGAACGGGCGCAGCCATCCACCGAGCCAGAGTGTAACTGCGATCGAAGACACAGCCATCATCGCCGCATACTCAGCGAGGAAGAACAGGGACCAGCGGAACCCGCTGTATTCGGTGTGGAAGCCGGCCGTCAATTCAGACTCGGCTTCGGGAAGATCGAAGGGAGCGCGGTTGGTCTCGGCAATCATGGCGATGGCGAAGATGGCGAACGCCACCAGGCCGAGCGGGAAAAATTTGAAGACGAACCAGACCTGCTGCTCCTGCTGCCGCTGCACGATTCCGATCATGCTGAGCGTGCCGCCTTCGGCGCTGAGGCTGGTCATCATGATCGCGGAGACGACGGCCAAGCCCATGGCTACTTCATAGGAGACCATTTGCGCGCTCGAGCGTAATGCGCCGATCAAAGGATAATGCGAGTTCGAGGCCCAACCGGCGGTGACGATGCCGAGCACGCTGAGCGAGGAAACTCCTAGCATGAACAGAATGCCGATGTTCATGTCGGTAACGGCGTGCGCGGGACCGAACGGAACGACGATAAAAACCGTGAACGCCGCCAGGTCGACGATGAAGGGCGCGATCCAGAAAACCAGAGCGTCGGCTTCGGCCGGAATGATGTCTTCTTTGAGCAGAAGTTTGAGGGCATCGGCGATCGGTTGCAGCAGGCCGTGCGGGCCGACACGCATGGGGCCCAGTCGCACCTGCATGTGCGCGAGAATCTTGCGCTCGAGCCAGTTCATGCAGATCACGCCCACCGATACACCGGCAAAAACAAGGAGCACGTAAACCGTCGCCCAGAACCAGTTGCCGGCCACGCCCGGCGTTTGATTGCTCGAAAGGTAGGACTGGATGTAGTCGACGACCGATTGCATCAGCGAGGAGTTCATCAGCGGTCTACCTCGCCGAGAACGATGTCCAGTGTGCCGATGACGGCGATCACGTCGGCCACGAGCTGGCCGCGGCACATCAAATCCAGCGCCTGCAGATTCACGAAGCTTGGCGGGCGCACGCGCACGCGATAGGGCTGCGTGGAACCATCGCTGACTATGAAATATCCAAGCTCGCCCTTGGGTGCTTCAATGGAGTGATAGATCTCGCCCACGGGAGGCTTTATCACCTTGGGAACTTTGGCCATGATCGGGCCTTCGGGAATGCCCTCGACCGCCTGCTCGATAATGCGCAGCGCCTGCCGCATTTCAACCATGCGCACGAGGTAGCGGTCGTAGGTGTCGCCGTTGAGGCCGGTGGGAATCTCGAAATCGAAATTCTTGTAGTTGGCGTAGGGCTGAGCCTTGCGAATGTCCCATTTGACGCCACTCGCGCGCAGAACCGGCCCGGTCACGCCCAGCGCGATGCAATCCTTGCCGGAAATAACGCCGACGCCCTTCGTGCGTTCGAGCCAGATGCGATTGGTGGTCAGCAATTCCTCGTATTCGTCTATTTTTGGCTTGAAGAAAGAGATGAAATTCTTGACGTCTTTTTCGAAGCCGTCGTAGGCCTCATATTGCAAACCGCCGATGCGGAAGGCGTGCGTGGTGAGCCGCGCGCCGCAATATTTTTCGAATATCTTCAGAATCTCTTCGCGGTCGCGGAAGGTATAGAACAGTGGCGTGATGGCGCCGATGTCGAGCGCGTGCGTTCCCAGCCAGAGCTGGTGGCTGGCGATGCGATTCAGTTCGGTGAGAATGACGCGGATGTATTGCGCGCGAGGCGGGGCTTCCACGTTGAGAAGTTTTTCGACCGCTTCGCAGTATCCCAGGCCGTTTGAAACCGCGGCCACGTAATCCATGCGGTCCACGTACGGAT
>CAYOUY010000123.1:0-2230 GCA_964407245.1 uncultured Acidobacteriaceae bacterium | reverse complement strand
GCGCAGGCCATAGCCCATGGCCGGAAGCGCCATGGTGGCCATGGAGTCCAGGAAACAGGCTGCCAAGCGGCCCAACCCCCCATTGCCCAAGCCGGCATCGGGCTCCTGCTCGAGCAGGCCTGCCCAATCGATGTTCTTTTCCTTATTCGCGCGGTCGATCACAGGGTAGAGCAACAGATTGGTCACATTGTTGGCCAGCGAGCGGCCAATCAGGAATTCCATCGAAAGGTAATAAATGCGCTTTGGATTTTCTCGCTCATATGTTTCGCCCGTGCGTAGCCATCGCTGCGAAAGAACGTCTCTCACCGAACGGGCGATCGCCTCAAATCTTTCGCGCGGCCCGGCACGGGCCACATTCACAACGTCATCGAAGATCAGATGCCGCTCGTAAAGGGCGGTGTCCGCCCCGGTGAACCGAATTGGGCCGCAGCCATACTGCTCGAGCAGTTGCGGGTCGATATCCGACGCTGACCGCGCTGGCACGGCGGCCGCAGGGTTGGGACTGATCCCGCTTCCACTTTTCGTGCTCATTCTAGATTCCCTTCTACGTCTGGAACTTACGTTTCAGACGTCGTCATTCGATCACCGGCGAGGCCATGGGTTCGTCTGCGACTAGAACGGCCACTTCCAGTCGGCGATGTCTGGTCGATCCACGCCAAACTCGAAGGCGTAGTTTTTGCACGCGATCTGTTCGCTGAGCAGTTCCTCGCGAACACTTGATCCCGTGACGTGGAACCGCTCCATCCGGTCGATCGCATCTATCGCCAGGCTGAACCGATCGGTCTGATTCTCGATCGCAAGCTCAAAAGGCGTGTTGATGTTGCCCTTCTCCTTATAGCCGCGTACGTGAACGTTACGCTGGCAGGGCCGGCGATAGATCAACCGGTGGATCAGCCATGGATAGGAATGGAAGTTGAAAATGACCGGTTTGTTGGGCGTGAACAGGGCCTCGAACTCGCGATCTGTCAAGCCGTGCGGGTGTTCGGTATGAGGCACAAGCTTGAACAGGTCAACGACGTTTACGAAGCGCACCCTCACGCCGGGCAGGCGCTGGCGCAGCAGAGCAGCCGCGGCTAGCGATTCCATTGTCGGCAAGTCACCACAGCTCGCCATTACTACGTCCGGCTCCGCGCCTTGATCGTTGCTGGCCCAGTTCCAGATCCCTGCACCCTTGGTGCAATGCGCGATTGCCGCATCCATGTCCAGATATTGCAGGTGTACCTGTTTATCGGCAACGATGACGTTGACGTAGTTGATGCTCCTCAGGCAGTGGTCCGCAACAGAGAGCAGGCAGTTGGCGTCGGGCGGCAGATAAATACGAACTACATTCGGGCTTTTGTTTGCGACAACATCCAGAAAACCTGGATCCTGGTGCGAAAAACCATTGTGGTCCTGGCGCCACACAAGTGCGGTAATCAGCAGATTGAGCGAAGACACCTTCACACGCCAAGCAACTTCGTTGCACTTCTCCAGCCATTTGGCGTGCTGATTGAACATGGAATCCACCACATGAATAAACGGCTCATAGCTGTTAATGAAGCCGTGTCTTCCGCTCAGAAGGTAGCCCTCGAGCCATCCCTCCACGGTGTGTTCGCTAAGCATCTCCATGACCCGGCCCTTGGGATTCAGCTCGCCGCCGTCGGCATCCTCTGGAAAGTACTCTCCCATCCAGACTTTCTTGCCCGCCTCGTAGATGGCTTCGAGCTTGTTGGATTGCGTCTCGTCAGGCCCGAAGACGCGAAAGCTCTGCATGTTCTGTTTGGTCACCTCCCGGAGGAACTGGCCGAGGGTCGGGACGTTTCCGGCCAACGTACCAGCGGGTTTCTTGATTTCCACGGCGAATCGACGGAAATCGGGAAGGTTGAGAGGCTTGCGCAACAGACCACCGTTGGCTACCGGATTGGCGCTCATCCGCCGAGTCCCCTTCGGTGCCAGGGCCTTCAATTCCGGAATCAACCGGCCTTGTTCGTCGAATAGCTCCTCCGGCTTGTAACTGCGCAACCATTCTTCCAACAATTTCAGATGTGCCGGATTAGTGGCGACGTCCGCTAGCGGGATCTGGTGTGCCCGCCAAAATCCTTCCAGATAATGTCCATCTACCTGCCTCGGGGCGGTCCAGCCCTTGGGACTTCGAAGAATGATCATGGGCCAACGTGGGCGAACGGCACGACCTGTCTGCCTCGTTTCGGCTTGAATTTTGCGAATCTCCAGGACACAGTGCTCCAGAGTA
>CAYOUY010000122.1:0-9325 GCA_964407245.1 uncultured Acidobacteriaceae bacterium | reverse complement strand
TCGAACCTGGGCGCGGGCGAGATGATGAATCTGGTGGATGGCGGGTTCGGATTCGCGCCGAAAGTGGTTGAGGTCGACGAATCGTTCGACGACAAAATTCAGCGCACCGCGGTCGAAGCGGCGCGGCGGAAGTTCACGCCGGAGTTTATGAACCGCATCGACAAGACGGTGGTGTTCAAGACGCTGCGCGACGAACATCTCGAGCAGATTCTCGACATCGAGCTCGGCATGGTGCAGCAGCGCGTGCTGATGGCGGCGGGCACGAATCAGTTCGTGTTCAACTGCACCTCTGCAGTGAAGGAATACTTGCTGAAGGAGGGCACCGATCCGCGGTACGGGGCTCGGCACCTGAAGCGCGCCATTGAGCGGAATCTGGTGTTCCCGCTGGCGAATCTGGTCGCGACCGGTCAGGTGAAGTTGGGCGATTTCGTGCGCGTCGACATGGCTTCGGAGAACAGGATGATCTTCGTCAAAGAAGCCGAGAACGCGATGGCGCCGGTACTGCTGGAGCGCTATGGCACCGCGGCGGCGAATCAGCCTTCAGCTAAGGCGGCGCGCACGGCGGTGAACAGCCGCCGGGATTTTGGGGCTCCATCGCCGGGTGTGGCGGAGAGCAAGTAGGTTCAGGTTCCCACCCTCTCGCAAAGAACGCGAGAAGTGGGGTGGGGCAACCGCAGGGTTTGGACTTTTTCGAGTTCAGATTGCAGATTTCTTACATCTCGCTAGACCGCATCTCGCGAGTCGTATCTCCTTAGTGGCGCCGGTTACCCTTCCGGCGCCTTTTTTTGCTGGTGCCGTGATGCCTATCCGCGCCGCTCGCATTCGCCGCCCAATCCCTTCATGATGCTGGTCCCTTCCTCATACGATGAGGAGGGGTGACCTTCGTAATCGCCGCGTGACGGTGTCGCATTGCTGCCCCCGGAAGCGGCTCCTAGAATCGGAGCAGGGCTTACTCCGCTCCAATTCCGCATGCCTGAGATCACAAAACGACTGGACCGGGCCGAGATGGCCAAGCGCGTGGAGCGCGCGGAAAAGCTCCTGCAAAAAGGCAAAACTCCCGAGGCCCTCGAAGAATACCTTCTGGTCCTGCGCGATGACCCGGAAAACGATGTTGTGCGGCAACTTGCGGCCGATCTGTGCCTGTCGCTGAGCCGCAACGTGGACGCGGTCAAGCTGCTCGGCGAGCTCTTTGAACGCCAGGTTGCGGCCGGAGACGCGACCCGCGCCAGCCTGACCTACAAGAAGCTGGCACGGCACGGGGTGCCGACCTGGCAGCAGAAATTCCGCTTCGGACAGTTGCTCGAAGGGTCGAACAAGAAGCTGGCAGCTACTACCTACGAAGCCGCGCTGGCCGACCTGGCCAAGCTGGGCAAGAAGCAGGAAACGGCAGAAATTCTGGACCGCATCGTTGCTCTGGAGCCAACGCAGGCGAACTTTCTGCGCGTGGCGGAACTCGCCTCTGAGTCGGGAAATCACAAAGCGGCCGCAACAGCCTTTGAGCAAGTGGCGAAAATCGCGGCGAGCGAGGGCGGCGACGCGGCGCAGTGGTATGAGCGCGCGTATCAGGAAGATGCGTCTGACCCCGGGATATCTTTGGCGTATGGCAATACTTTGTTGGCGCAGGGGCAGGCCGGGGCGGCGATTTTCATTCTTGAGCCCCAGATCAACTCCGGGCAGGCAACGCCGGAGCTGCGCGAGGCCTACGCCGCGGCATTGCAGGCGGCGGGGCGCTACAGCGAAGCCGAACCGCTGGTGTGGGCGTTGTTCGAGCAGAATCCGGGGCGGGTGCAGCAGGTCATCACGCTGATCGGCCAGCTGCTCGACTCCGGGCAGGACGATCCGGCCGTTTCGCTGGCCCGCAAGCTGGAACAATTCCAGCGCAAGCGCGGCGAGCGGCGGCAGTTCATCGCCATCATGGAGGATGTAACCCGCGACCACCACGCTTCGGCGCAGGTGCTGGAGTTCCTCAGCGAGCTTTACAACTCGTCGAACCGCGAGAACGACTACTGCCAGACCCTGCTCAAATTGTTTGATCTGTACGTCAGCACCAGCGAATTTGAGAAAGCTGCGGAGTGCCTCGACCGTGCCGCAGAGGTGGATCCCTATGAGCCGGGACACCTGAAGCGCCTGGATCAGCTCAAGGGCAAGGTAGAAGACGGCCGCTTCAAGGTGATTTCTTCGCGCTTCAGTTCGGCGGGCAAGGGCGCGGCCGACCAGCCGGCGCAGGTGCAGGAGCCGACTCTAGGAGCGGCAACATTGCAGGATCTGATGTTGCAGGCGGAAATTCTGGTGCAGTACGGAATGCGCACGAAGGCCGTCGAGCGTTTGCAGCGAATCCAGGAATTGTTCCCGCGCGAAGAAGAGCGGAACGAAGACTTGCAGCGGCTGTACATGTCGGCGGGAGTTACGCCCCGGTATGCGGGATCGGCCCCACTGCCGCCCGCGGCCGCTCTGTCCGCGTCTGCGCCTTTAGCGGCGCCGGCGGCTCCAATTCCTGATCCGGCAAACGACGTCCGCAGCTTTACGCGCGTGGCGGAGATTACACGCAAACTGTATCACCAGAGCACGGCGCCGGCCGTGTTGAACACCGCAGTGCGGGAGATCGGGGCGCACTGGGAAGCGACGCGCTGCATCGCCGCCATGGGAAAGGCGGGATCGTCTCCCACATCGGTGGAGGAGTTTTGCGCCGAAGGCACGAAGAAGGCGAGCGCCGCGGCGATTGCGGAACTGGTTGGGTGCCTGCACCAGGCGGTCAACGGGCACGATCCGCTGGCGATCGACGAGGCGCCGAAGGCCGCATCGCTGCAGGCGGCGAAGAAGCCCGTCGGCGAACTGGGAGCAGCGTCGGTGCTGGCCATTCCGCTGAGCGAGGGCGAGGAAACCGTGGGCATGCTGGTGCTGATTCACAACCGGCCGCGGACCTGGCAGCAGGCGGACATGGTTGTGCTCAAGACGCTTACCGAGCAGATGGTGATTGCGCTGAACAACGCCGGGTTGCGCCGGCTGGTAAAGAATCTCTCCGTGACGGACGAAAAGTCCGGACTGCTGAAGCGGGCGTCCTACATTGATCTGCTGCTGGCCGAGAGCAAGCGCGCCATTCAGAACGCGTCCGCGCTGTCAGTTCTGCTGATGCAGTTCGGCAAAAGCGCTCTCATGATCAAGGAGTACGGCGAGACCGAGGTGCAATCAGCGATCGAGAGAGTTGGGCAGGTCTTCGCCGCCAACATTCGCTCCAACGACCTGGCGTTCCGCTACGACACGACGACGATCGCGATTCTGCTGGGCGAGACAGCGGAAAAAGAGGCCATGCTCGCCGTCGAAAAACTGCGCAAGACGATCAGCGACGTGCGCCTGCCGTCGAAAGACGGATCGGCGCAGGGGCAGCCGCTGCTGTTTTCCGCGGGGTTGGCTGAGGCCGTGATCCGCACGGAATACGATCCTGCGGATGTGGTCACGGAAGTGATCAATCGCGCCGAGCACGCGCTGGCTCAGGCGATGTCGCAGGGCCCGGGAAAGATTGTGGCGGAAGGCCCGGCCGCGCGGGCCGCAGGCGCAGTCGCGTAGTTCATCTTGATTCGATTTCCACCAGTCCTGTCATCCTGAGCGGAGCAAGAAGTTCACGCGGTGACTTCTTGCGAAGTCGAAGGATCTCTTTGGTCTGATACGACAACGGACATCGCAAGGCGTTTTCTTTGGCGCGTGGAGAGAATTCCTACCGAGGCCGTCGGTCGCTTGACCGAAAGGGATCCTTCGACTCGGTCGTGCTTCGCTTGTGCGAAGCACAATCCTCGCTCAGGATGACAGAACCAAAAAACCTCGATGCGTTGTGTGTGCCTCTGTGGTGAATTCCTCCTGCCGCTGCTACACTGACAAGTTTGGTTCCTCGATCCTGATCAATTCTGGCTAGAGTCCGAAGAAGAAAGAAATCATGCTGAAACCGGGTGATATCGCCATCGTCAGCGGGGCGCGCACGCCCTTTGGCCGCTATTGCGGCAAGTTGAAAGACTTCTCTGCGCAAGAGTTGGGCGCGGTTGCGGCCCAGGGCGCGATCGAGCGCTCCAAAATTGACGCCAAGGAATTCGATCACGTTGTGTTCGGCAACGCGCAGCAAACTTCGGGTGACGCGCTGTACGGTGCGCGGCATGTCGGACTGCGAGCAGGGATTCCGATTGAGACTCCTGCGCTGACGGTGAACCGGCTCTGCGGGTCGGGCATGCAGGCGATCGTGAGCGCGGCGCAGATGATCCAGACCGAAGAAGCGAAGATCGTGCTCGCGGGCGGGATGGAGGCGATGTCGCAGGCGCCGTTCGTAATTCGCGGGCGGGACGGCTTCACGCTGGCGCCGGGCGGAAAGCTGGAAGATTCGCTTATGGTGGCTCTGCTCGATACGTATTGCGGGCTGTACATGGCGAACACGGCCGAACTGTACGGCTCGCAGCAGGGCATCACGCGCGAGATGCAGGATGAGTTCGCTTTGCGCTCGCAGCAGAAGGCCGATGCCGCCTACAAGGAAAATCGCCTGCAGGAAGAGCTGGTGCCGGTGCCTCTGCGCAATTCCAAGGGCGAGCCGACGGGCGAGCTTCTGACCGAGGATGACCACCGGCGTCCGCAAACCACGCTGGAGGGTCTGACGAAGTTGAAGCCGGCCTTTGGCCGTCATGGTACGGTGACCGCTGGGAATGCGAGCGGCATTGTGGACGGCGGCGCAGCGGTCGTTGTCATGTCGATCGAGGAAGCGCGCAAGCGGCAAATCGAGCCGCTCGGGCGGATTGTGAGCTGGGGCGTTGCCGGTGTGCAGCCGAAGTTGATGGGCCGGGGTCCGGTGCCGGCATCGAAACTGGCGCTGCAGAAGGCCGGGCTGTCGCTCGACTACATCGATCTGATTGAAGTGAATGAGGCGTTCGCGGCGCAGTATCTGGCGGTCGAAAGTGAGTTGGGACTCGATCGCGAAAAAGTGAATGTGAACGGTGGCGCGATTGCCTTGGGGCATCCGCTGGGCGCAACCGGGACGCGACTGGTGATTACGCTGTTGTACGAACTGCGGCGGCGGAAGAAGAAGTACGGGCTGGCGACGGCGTGTATTGGCGGGGGACAGGGGATCGCGATGGTGGTGGAGAGCATGAATTAGTTTTTTCACCACGGATAAGCATGGCTTGTCACGAATTCAAAATCCACCACGGAGCCACGGCGGGTAGAGTCATGTTCTTTACCAAATTTGCTCTTTTGACCTGCGCTATATACTTAGGGTTCGCGATCCTGGTTGACGGTGTGAGTCTTCTGTTTGGCCCGATGGAAAACTTGGTCGTTTTTTTGGGGAGTTTTCGGCAGTCCGTTACCCGGTGGATTGGTTTTCTTCGGTGCAATGTGGTTTTCCGCATTCCTGATCTCGTGGCGGATTGTGATGACTCCTCTGCTTGCTCGAATTGACAGAATTTGAGACTCCATTGTCATCCTGAGCGGAGCCAGAGCCGTACGAAGTGCGGCTCTCGCGGAGTCGAAGGATCCCTTTGATCTGATGCGACGATGGACGTGACGAGGCATTCTCAGCGGCTGTGGAGAGAACTCCCTGCGAGGCCGATGGGCGATTGAGATGAGAGGGGTCCTTCGACTGGGGGTGTGCTCCGGCAAAGCCGGAGCACACCCTCGCTCAGGATGACAAGATGCATTAAGCATTTTAAGAAGGAAGCAATCATGGTTATCCAAAAAGTTGGTGTTCTGGGTTGCGGGCTGATGGGATCGGGTATCGCGCAGGTTGCGGCGATGGCTGGATTCGACGTCACGGTGCTCGAAGTTGAGCAGAAGTTCCTCGACAAGGGATTTGCCGGGATTGAGAAATCGCTGGCGAAGTTTGCCGAGCGGCCGGTCGACAAGGGCGGGATCACGGCGCAGCAGAAAGAGGCAGCGCGCGCGCGGCTGAAAGGCACGACGAATAAATCTGAGCTTGCCGATTGCGACATTGTGATCGAGGCCATCATCGAGAATGTGGAAGAGAAGAAGAAGATGTACGCATCGATCGACGGCATCGTGAAGAAAGATGCGATCTTCGCTTCGAATACGTCGTCGATTTCCGTGACCGAGTTGCTGACGGCAACCAAGCGGCCGGAGCGGTTTATCGGGCTGCACTTTTTTAATCCCGTGCCGCTGATGAAGCTGGTCGAAGTGGTGCGGACGATCGCCACTTCCGACGATGTGTATCAGGCCGCTTACGAGTTCGGAAAAAAGCTGGGCAAGGTTCCGGTGCGCACGTCCGACAAGACGGGATTCATCGTGAACCGGCTGCTGGTGCCGTATCTGCTCGATGCGATCCGCGCATATGAAGAGGGCGTGGGCTCGATTGAGGACATTGACAATGCGATGAAGCTGGGCTGCGGATATCCCATGGGGCCGTTTACCTTGCTTGATTTCGTCGGGCTCGACACGACGTACTACATCACGCACGTCATGTACGACGAGTTCAAGGAGCGGCGCTTCGCATCGCCTCCGCTGCTGAAGCGGCTGGTGATGGCGGGCTGGTACGGGCGCAAGTCGGGCAAGGGATTTTACGATTACGCCGACCCGAATAGCCCACGGCCGAATAAACTTTAACTTGTTCCCCACGGATTTCGCGGGCGCTTGCCCCACCTTGTCGCCCACGTTGCGACACGCCGAGGACTAAAGCGCTACAATCCCACACCATGCGCCGCACTCTTTTCCTGCTCCTCACCCTCAACGCATTTGCCCAGGCCGCGCCCGAAATCGAGATCACCGCCGAACCGCACCACCATCTCACCTTCACCAACGACCAGATCCGCGTCTTCTACGTCGAAGCCCCGCCGCACTCGGAAACGCTCATGCACTGGCACCGCCACGACTACGTCTTCGTCACCCTCGGCGACTCCAATGTGGTCAGCGCTGTCAAAGGCAAAGACCCGGTCACGCTCAAGCTCGCGGACGGCGAAACCCGCTTCACCCCCGGCAACTTCGCTCACATTACCCGTAATCTCTCCGACCAGCCCTTCCGCAACGTCACCATCGAGCTTCTACAGGACGAAAAACTCCGCTCCGCCCACGCTCAGCAGGACGCTGCGGACACAGAAAAAAGCCGCGGCCTTGAAATCCTCCACGGAGGCACGCAGGAAGTCTTCTGGGTTCACGACGGCGTGCGCGCCTCGCTGTTCGAACTGCAGCCCGGCGGCGTCGACCCCGGACAGCAGCACTCCCAGCACGCCGGGCCCGAACTGGTGGTCGCAGTCGCTGATTCCAATCTGTTCGAAGGTGTCCCAGTGAAGGGTTTCCGCCCCTCTCCTCCTCTTGGCTCCGGGGAAGTACGATGGCTTCCCGCTGGCAGCTCCCACATGTTGACCAACGTCGGCAAGAAGACGGCCAAATTCGTGACCCTGGAATTCCCATAAAGCCTCATATACCGGCAAGGCGGCATAAACACTGGCGAAACTGAGATCCGCTTCGCTTGGCCCACGAACCAGAGTGGTAAACGCGTTACCTCCGTAAACTTTTTCTTGCACAAAACGACAGACCTCTGGTATAAATAATGAATCGAGAGCATTTGTGTGGCTGGCTGGGCGCATTTCTGCAACTCTCGTGCGCGTCCAGCATCTAAAGAGTTTGGAGGGCTGTGTCCCTCAATTCGTCCCGGCCACGGGACATAGATTCGGAAGAAAGCAGATTCCTCGCTTGCTCGGAATGACAAGCTGAGGACGCAGTTTCCGAAGGGTACCTTCAAGGCAAGGGCCTCCAAAAGCAAGTTCTTTTCTCAATTTTTCAGTCTTCCGCCCTCGCACGGCCTGAAAAGCCCTGCGCTGATGTCAGGCGCGCTTTTTCAGATCACGCAAAGGCGGAAGGCCATACCGTTGCGCGCTGTAACGAGCATTTCTGCGACGCTGCCAACTCAGGCAAGAACGGGAAGGGTGCGACTTCAGTCGCACCGCTAAATCCGCAAAATGACGCGGGCTTTAGCCCCTGAGGCTCCAAAAAGGCATCCAGAAAAAGCTCCCCGCTCCGCCATCGTCCCAATGTGGAAATCCCGTGGAAATTCTGTGGGATGCGCGGATTGACAGGGTTTTCAGCTGCACGGTATGTTTGTAGGGTTTCGAGGACGGTTGGACTCGCACTAGTTGTGTGTCCGGCTGAACCGAATGCGCGCCGCTCAGGCGGAGTGCGATTCGGTCTTTGACAATCAGGTTGAACGTGCCAGTCGTGAGAGAACGGATTCGGGCGCAAGTCCGAAGCGATCTCACAAGATGGGCCACGCGATCCCGCAAGGGATTCGACGTGGTCGCCAGCACATCCTTTCGAGCGATGGAGCTGGCAGCCTCCCTTCTACCCGTCGGGAGGCGATCAGGTTTCAAACGAGAGTTTGATCCTGGCTCAGAATCAACGCTGGCGGCGTGCCTAACACATGCAAGTCGAACGAGAAAGTGGAGCAATCCATGAGTAAAGTGGCGACCGGGTGAGTAACACGTGACTAACCTACCTCCGAATGGGGAATAACTCCGGGAAACCGGGGCTAATACCGCATAACACCGCAAGGTCAAAGCAGCAATGCGTTTGGAGAGGGGGTCGCGGCTGATTAGCTAGTTGGCGGGGTAACGGCCCACCAAGGCGATGATCAGTAGCCGGCCTGAGAGGGCGCACGGCCACACTGGAACTGAAACACGGTCCAGACTCCTACGGGAGGCAGCAGTGGGGAATTTTGCGCAATGGGGGAAACCCTGACGCAGCAACGCCGCGTGGAGGATGAAGTCCCTTGGGACGTAAACTCCTTTCGACCGGGACGAATAATGACGGTACCGGTGGAAGAAGCCCCGGCTAACTTCGTGCCAGCAGCCGCGGTAATACGAGGGGGGCGAGCGTTGTTCGGAATTATTGGGCGTAAAGGGCGCGTAGGCGGCGCGGTAAGTCTTCTGTGAAACCTCTGGGCTCAACTCAGAGCCTGCAGGGGAAACTGCCGTGCTGGAGTGTGGGAGAGGCGAGTGGAATTCCCGGTGTAGCGGTGAAATGCGTAGATATCGGGAGGAACACCAGTGGCGAAGGCGGCTCGCTGGACCACAACTGACGCTGAGGCGCGAAAGCTAGGGTAGCAAACAGGATTAGATACCCTGGTAGTCCTAGCCTTAAACGATGAATGCTTGGTGTGATCGGTATCCAATCCGATTGTGCCGCAGCTAACGCGATAAGCATTCCGCCTGGGGAGTACGGTCGCAAGGCTGAAACTCAAAGGAATTGACGGGGGCCCGCACAAGCGGTGGAGCATGTGGTTCAATTCGACGCAACGCGAAGAACCTTACCTGGGCTCGAAGCGCAGTGGACCGGGGTGGAAACATCCCTT